>JAEZTA010000009.1 GCA_023443765.1 Bacteroidota bacterium
CAACCTCAAGGATAACGTGAACAACGCCATCAACTCGACGCTGTCGCGTACGATCAACACCTCGGGTACGACGCTCGTGACGCTGCTGGCTATCTTCTTCTTCGGCGGTGAGACCATCCGCGGTTTCATCTTCGCGCTGATCATCGGTGTGGTGGTAGGTACCGCTGCCACGATCTTCCTCGCAACGCCGGTCGCTTACGATCTGATGGCGAAGCGCGCCAAGATCGACGAGGAGAAGTAATACCTCTTAATATACGTCTGAAACGGACTGCACCTTCGGGCGCGGTCCGTTTTTTTTACGAAGGGGACCGCAAGCGGTTTCGGACGTTCAAATAAATTTGGCATTGCTCCCGGGTTGTATTATCTTTGTGAAAGTAAACTTCGACGAAGGCAGCCGCGCGCCGGCAATTCGGATATTGGCCTGCACCGTCTTTGTAAAAAGCATTTTGGGGTATGGAAAATTGGTTGAAATGGATGCACCGCTACGTGTCGCCGGTCTTTCTGGCGTTGCTCGTCGCGTCGTTCATCCTGTGGTATATCGCGAAACTGAGTTATACGTACACTACCGAACAGATCGTGAAGGTGAGTGTCGACGGACAGCCTTTCGAGGTGACGTGCGTGGTCGAGGGCGTTGGAACGAATCTCTTCGGCTACCGGGTCTACATGAGCAAGACGCTGCGCATCCCGTTTGCCGAGCTCAAAACGAAGCGTTCGCACGAGGAGGGGCACGAGGGTAAACTCATCGTCGACCCCCAGTCGCTGCAAAATGCTCTTGCGACCCGTTTCAGTGACATTAAAATCATCTCCGTGGGCGATATTCCCGAAATTAACGTTCCCGAGAAACCATGATGAAGGTTGGAATCACAGGCGGTATCGGCAGTGGTAAGAGCACTGTCTGCCGCCTTTTTGCTTTGCGCGGCGTCGCGGTCTATGACTCCGATGCCGGGGCCAAACGGCTGATGATCGACGATCCGGACCTGCGCGCACGCATCGCGGACCGCTTCGGCGCCGAAGCCTACTCGCAAGGGGCGCTGAACCGCTCGTATCTCGCCGGAAAAGTCTTTTCCGATGCGCAGGCCCTTGCCGACCTGAACGCCATTGTCCACCCGGCTGTCCGGGCCGATTTCGCCGCCTGGGCCGAACGGCAGGAGGGCGACTATGTGATCCTCGAAAGCGCCATTCTGTTCGATGCCGGATTCGACGGGGATGTCGACCGCACGGTCGCCGTCCTTGCCCCCGAGGAGTTGCGCATCGAGCGCACCTGCCGCCGCGATAAGCGCGATCCCGAAGAGGTCCGCCGCCGTATCGCCGCCCAGCTGGACGACGACACGCTGAGCGAAAAAGCCGATTATATCGTGGTCAATATTTTCGAGGAGGACCTCGAACCCGCCGTTGTGAAACTCGATCGTATTTTCAGCCATGAAGCCCGTAATGCCTGATTTTTCCGTGCCGCGGGTGATGGCGATCCTCAATGTCACCCCCGATTCGTTCTATCCCGGCAGCCGGACCCCGGAGGCCGAGGCTGTCGAACGCCGTGTCCGGGAGGCTGTGTCCGAAGAGGCGCAGCTGATCGACATCGGAGGTTATTCCTCGCGCCCCGGGGCCGACGAGGTTTCGCCCGAAGAGGAGTGGCGGCGCGTGAAGCTGGGGGTGGGAACCGTGCGGCGCATGGCTCCCGATCTGACCGTTTCGGTCGATACTTTCCGGAGCGAGGTGGCCGCAAAGGCGCTTGAGGCATTCGGCCCGCTGATTATCAACGATATTTCAGCCGGGGAACTCGATCCCGGGATGTTCTCCGTCGCTGCGAAATACGACGTGCCCTACATCGCCATGCACATGAAGGGCGATCCCAAAACCATGCAGTCGCAGACCGACTACCGGCGCGACATCACCACCGAAGTCGTGGATTACTTCCGCCGCCGTATCGACGCAATGTTCGCGGCGGGCATTCGGCGGGAAAATATCATCCTCGACCCCGGTTTCGGCTTTGCCAAAACCACGGAGCAGAATTACGAACTCCTGGCGGGTCTCGACCGCCTCTGCGCACTGGGTTACCCGGTGCTGGCGGGCCTTTCGCGCAAGTCGATGATCTATAAGGTCCTCGGTGCGACGCCCGCCGAATCGCTTGCCGGAACGGTGGCCCTGGGGTGGGAGTGCCTGCGCCGGGGAGCGGCGATTCTGCGTGTCCACGACGTGCGGGAGGCTGTCGACACGGTGCGGATTTTCGAAGCATACAGGCAAAACAGCAGATAGCTATGGCAAACGAACGACCTGCGGCGAATGCCGCTGACAAGCCGGGCAGCAAGCCCGCACACCGTTCCCGGCATCGGTCGGGGCGTCCGGGCCGTCCTGCGGCGGGTGCGCCTGCCGCGAAGTCCGGACAGCGCTGGACTTGGCGGGACTATGCGTTGCAACTTTCGGTGGTCATCATCGGTATCGTGGTGACGTTCGTGGGTTCGGACCTCATTTCCCGCTGGTCGCGCCAGCGGCAGGTTCGGATGAACATGCAGTTGATCGTCGAGGAGTTGAACACCAACCGTGATCTTGCGAAATACGTCTGCGAAAAACTCGAATACGACCGCCGGGGTATGCTGATGCTCCAGTCGTACGATATGGAGGTCGGGGACATCCCCGTCGACTCGTTGCACCGGTATGACCTGCTTATGGGCGCCCACCGTAGTTTCGTGCTCCAGGAAGACGCGCTGGAGGTGCTGAAAGCCTCGGGAGCTATTTCGTCGGTCGGCGACAAGCAATTTCTGATGACGCTTCTGGGATGTTACAACAAACTGAAAATGTTCGGCCAGAACGTCGACTCCTACAACGTGCGCAAGACCGATGCGCTGAACCATCTGTTTGTCAACGGTTCGGATGTCAACCTGAATACCAACGACCCGCGGGGCATGTGGAAGTCGGTGCTGTCGGACCCGCTCTGCTCGGCTTTCATCGGAACTTCGGCCTATTATTTCGGCGGCAGCGACTATTTCGTCGAAACATTGCGCAATGTCGATGAAGTCCTCGCCGCCATCAACGAAAAATACAGCTTCCAATGATAAAAGTCACGGATATACACAAAAGTTTCGGCGCGCTCGAAGTGCTGAAAGGCGTTTCGCTCGACGTGGCGCAGGGCGAGGTGGTCTCCATCGTGGGGGCCAGCGGCGCCGGAAAGACCACGCTTCTGCAAATCATCGGCACGTTGTCGCGTCCCGACAGCGGCCGTGTCGAAATCGACGGGCGCGATGTCTCGGCCTTAGGCGACAAAGCCCTGTCGCAGTTCCGCAACGAGCGCATCGGGTTCGTCTTCCAGTTCCACCACCTCCTGGCCGAGTTCTCGGCCTTTGAGAACGTCTGCATTCCGGGGCTGATCGGGCGGCGTCCCCGCGCCGAGGTCGAACGTCGTGCCGCGGAACTGCTCGATATGATGGGCCTCACGGCCCGCCGCGACCATAAACCCGGACAACTCTCCGGCGGCGAACAGCAGCGTGTGGCCATTGCCCGCGCGCTGGTCAATTCGCCTGCCGTGCTGCTGGCCGACGAGCCTTCGGGCAACCTCGATTCGCACAACCGCGACGAAATCCACCGCCTGTTCTTCGACCTGCGCGAGCGGCTCGGCCAGACCATCGTGATCGTGACCCACGACGAGAACCTCGCCGCGATGGCCGACCGGAAGATCACCATGTCCGACGGTCTGATCGTCGGCGGCGAAACGGTCAGGTAGCATGAAAAAACTGGTGCTTCTGCTCCTGGCGGCCCTTGCTGCTTATGGTATATGGGACCTCGTGCGCGAAGTGCGCGGGGCCTGGACCACGGGCTATTCCCGGACCTATTCGCACGCCATCGGCCAGACGATGTGCCCGGCCTTCGACTCGCTGAACCTCAGCGGACGGAATATCCGCATCGGGGTGCTCGACGCGGGCTTCGGGGGATTCCGTACGAACCGCTGGACGCGCGGGCTGCATGTCGCGGCCTGGAAGGATTTCACAGGCGGTGAGGATGACGCGCTTTTCGACGCCGACGCTGAGGATCACGGCACGAAGGTCTGCACCAACCTCGGGGGCCGTTCGGGCGATACGATCTGCGGACTGGCGTGGGGTGCGACATATTACCTTGCCAAAACGGATTGCGCCGCAGTCGAGCCGCGTGCCGAAGAGCAGCAGATGATCCGCGGCATCGAGTGGCTCCTGTCGCACGATGTCGATGTGATCTCCTCGTCGCTCAGCTATATGACCTTTGACGATTTCGACGGCTATACGCCCGCGATGCTCGACGGCCGCACATCGACGCTCTCGCGCTACCTCGACAGCCTGCTTACAGCGCGCCCCGGCCTTGTTTTTGTGCAGAGCGCCGGCAACGAGGGCGACAAGGAGTGGCGCTATATCTGCTTTCCGGCCGATGTCCGGCAGGCCATTACCGTCGGGTCGTGTGACTTCGACGGCAAGTCGCGCTACCGTTCCAGCAGCGTCGGACGTGAAGATGCCGGCTATGTAAAACCCGATTTCGTGGTCGGAGCCTCCCCGATAGGAACCTCGTTTTCTACGCCCGTCATTTCGGGCCTCTGCGCCTGCCTGCTCGAATACCGCCGCATGGAGCGCGATTCGCTGATCGGCCTGTTGCGGGCTTCGGCGATGAATGCCGCCGCTCCCGGGTGCGAATTGGGTTACGGCATTCCCCGGACCGAATTTTTCCTCAAACAGCTTCGATAGTATGGACTCTCTGCGCGAACTGCTCGAACGCTTCCACGACAAGTACAACAGCCCCGATTTCATTGCTGACGACCCGATTTCGGTTCCGCACCGCTATACGGACCGTGCCGACCGGGAGATCGCGGGCTTTTTTGCCGCCACGATCGCCTGGGGCAACCGCAAAGCCATCGTTCGCAGCGGCCACCGCATGATGCACTTCATGGACGACGCTCCGGCAGACTTCGTGCGCAATGCTTCGGAACGCGAACTGGCGCTGCTCTCCTCCTATGTCCACCGGACTTTCAACGGGCAGGACCTGCGCGATTTCGTGCTGGCGCTGCGGCGTATGGAGGAGTGCCACGGAGGTATCGGGGCCTTCTTCGAAAGCCGTTATGCGGCTACGCAGAGCATGCCTGCCGTGCTGGCCGACTTCCGGCGCGAGTTTTTCGCCGGGGACCATGCACCGAGGTGCGAGAAACACCTCTCGTCGATCGAGAAGGGTGCGGCCTGCAAGCGGCTCTGCATGTACCTGCGCTGGATGGTGCGCCGCGACGACCGGGGCGTGGATTTCGGCGAGTGGCAGGGGATTCCGATGTCGGCCCTCTATCTTCCGCTCGATGTCCATGTCGGCGACATGGCTCGTGCGCTGGGGTTGCTTACCCGCCGCCAGAACGACTGGCGTGCCGTCGAGGAACTAACTGCCGCCCTGCGCGCATTCGACCCCGAAGATCCTGCGCGGTACGATTTTTCGTTGTTCGGTGCGGGCATTGACGGTTATCTCAATGCCTGATATGTTCCGTTTCAAACAATTCACCGTCCGTCAGGACCGCTGTTCGATGAAGGTCGGCACCGATGGTGTCCTGCTGGGTGCATGGGCCGGGGTGGGGCCGCAGGACGTGCGGATGCTCGACGTGGGTGCGGGCACGGGGCTGATCGCCCTGATGCTGGCCCAGCGTGCGCCGGGGGCGCATATTACGGGCGTCGACATCGACGATGTCGCGCAGGCCTGCGAGAATGCCGCCGCCTCGCCGTGGGGCGACCGGATCGCGTTCCGGCAGTGCCCTGTGCAGGAGTTCGAAGCCCCGGAACCATTTGACCTGATTGTTTCCAATCCGCCGTTCTTTGTCGATTCGCTCACCTGCCCCGACGAGGGGCGCACCACGGCGCGCCATGCCGTGCACCTTCCGTTTGACGAACTGCGCGACGCCGTCCTGCGGCTGCTGACTCCCGCGGGGCGTTTCGCCGTTGTGCTCCCCACGACCGAGGCCGGGCGTTTTCTCGGCGTCTGCGAAGGCCGGCTCGGCCTCACGCGCCGTACCGATGTGCGGACCACGCCCCGCCGCCCGGCCAAACGGGTGCTGATGGAGTTTTCCCGGGCAGGCGAAACAACCGCTGCTCCCGAGGTTTCGGAACTGGTCATCGGCACGGGTGAACACGAATGTTATACTCCCGCATACCGAGCCCTGACCCGTGATTTTTACCTGAAATTTTGACGACACGCGAAAATAAGCTACATTTGTGAAACCGCATTAAAATTTTCGGACCATGAAACTCAGACTTTTGGCATTTGCCCTGCTGCTTTCGGGCGGCGTCTCGGCCCAGAATCCATACATCGCCCTGCAGGGTGCAAACGAAACCGCCGGCGGCATTACCGTCGCCCAGCCCCGCACGATCCTCGCCGTCGACGTTACCGTCGAGCGCGACGTGACCCTCAGCGGCCCCTATGCGCGCTATGCACAGAAATACCTCGGGGTGCGCGCTCCGCTCACCGACAAGACGACGTGGAGCGTCACGGGGGCGCAGATCGCGCTGCTCGACGGCGACACCTACCTCAATGCTGCGGCTCCCGCCCCGGCATCGACCCGCCTTTTCTCGCATACTTCTTCCGACCAGGAGTTCGCACGCCTGCAGCCCGATAAGACCGACATGACGGTTCCCGCGCTGGAGGATGCCGCACGCGCCGCCGCGACGCAGATTTTCTCGCTGCGCCGCCACCGCATCGAACTGGTCACGGGTGAAGCCGGGGAAAATGTCTTCGGCGAAGGTCTGAAAGCCGCATTGGAGGAGATCGACCGCATGGAGCAGAGCTACCTGGAACTGTTCCTCGGCAAGCGGGTCGTTTCGACCGAAACCCGCCGTTATGTGGTCTATCCGCAGGCCGATAAGAAACAATACATCGTCTGCCGCTTCAGCCCGGCTGCCGGACTGCTTCCTGACACCGACCTTTCGGGCGACATCGTGCTGCTGCAGATTGAGCCTTCGGGCGCTGCGAAGAGCGACCTTGAAGCCAGCCCGAAGGAGACCAATGTCGTGGCGTGCCGCGTGGCCGATCCCTCGACCTGCATCGTGATTTCGGGCGGCCGCGAATATGCCCGCGCCGTGCTCCCGATCTTCGAATTCGGTCGTACGATCAACGTCGCTCTGCCGCGCCGCAAATAATTTTCCGATGGATTTCACCTCCCGCATGGCGGCATTGCTCGGGGCGTTCCGCCGCGAGCGTAACGGTGCTGTCGCCGACTCGATGCGCTTCTACGGCATGCCTTACGGGCTGAACTACGGCGTGAGCCTCCCGACGCTCCGCATGCTGGCCCGCGCCGAAGCCCCCGATTACGATTTCGCCAAATACCTTTGGCGGCAGGATGTCCGCGAGTTGCGCCTCGCTGCGCTGCACGTCGCCGATCCCGCACGTCTCTCGCCCGAAGAATTCGCCTTCTGGGGCGCCGGACTTCTCAACTCCGAGTTGGCCGGGGAGGCCGCCTTCGCCCTGCTGGGCCGCATCGAAACTTTCCCGCAACTGTTCGGGGAGTGGATTGCGCCCGATGCCGGATACCTGCGGCAATATGCCGTCCTGATGGCCGCCGCTCGTGTCCCGCAGCCCTCTTTGGCGTGGGTTGATCCTGCTGCCGATGCTGTCCACCGGGCCGCCGTTGCCGGCGCTGCGGAAGCGCACCTGCTGGCCCAGGGAGCCGCGGCGTTGTTCACGACGCTCGGGACCCGAAACGAAGAGAGCCGGCAGGCGGTGCTCCGCGCAGTCGGTTCTCTCGGCTCACTCCCTGCCGAAGACTACGTCCACGAGGAGCTGGCCTGGCGATTGGAGGTTTAGTGCTGCATCACCTGCTCGCGCTTTTCGAGTTCGTTGAGCACGTTGACCAGGTGGTCGTAGCTTAATCGGCCGCTCTCGCGCCACAGTACCTCCCCGCGGCAGAAAAACATCAGCGTCGGAACCGACATGATGTTGTAGCGCCGCACGATTTCGGACATGGAGGAGGCGTCGATGTTGATTTTGTAGACATCGACCCGGCCTTTCATCCGTTCCTGGAATTTGTCGATGTCGGGCCGCATCACCTGGCACGGGCCGCACCAGGTGGCGAAGAAGTCTACGAACGTCAGCGCGTCCCGCCAGATAATCTTGTCAAAGTCAGTCATAATTCCCGATTTGATTCTATTGTTGTATTCCGCTTCGGGCGTAGAACCCCGAAACGGGCTTGCTGCGTGCCTTTTCAACTGATCTCCACCCACGATATGCCCGCGTAGGTCTTGTCCGAAAGCTCTTTTTCGACATAGCCGATCGTGCGCCGCAATCCTTCGACGAGCGGCGTGCGGGGCGTCCACCCCAGTTCGCGGCGCGTAGCCGAGATGTCGGGCATGCGGCGGCGGCTGTCGTCGATGCGCGCTTCGGCGTGGACGATCTGCGAACGGCTGCCCGTCAGGGCGATGATCTTTTCGGCCAGTGCGCGGATCGTCACTTCGTGGTTACTGCCGAAATTGACCGTGCGTGTCGTTTCCATCGGCGGGGCTTCCATCAGCTGTACCAGCCCGTCTACGATGTCCTCCACCCAGCAGAAGGTCCGCAGCTGCTCGCCGCTGCCGTTGATCCGGATGTCGCGGTTCTGCAACGCCGCCACGATCATCTTCATCACCACGCGCTGGTCCATCAGGTCGGCGCCACTGCCGTAGGTGTTGAAGATGCGCGCAATGCGTGCGTCGACCCCGAATTCATACTGATAGGCGCGGTGCAGCGCCTCGCCCGCCCGTTTCCCTTCGGAGAGGATGTGGTGGGTCGAACAGCAGTTCGCGGCCTCGACGGCCGTGTCGCGATAGCCTGTGCCGTAAATGTCGCCTGTGGATGCGTAGAGGATGCGGGCGTGTTCCGAACGCGCCGTGTCGAGGGCGTTTATCGACCCCAGTATGCTGACTTTGAGCGTCTCAACCGGCAGCGCCTTGTTGTAGCGTACGCGCGACGGCGCCGCGAGGTTGTAAATCTCGTCGCAGCGGATACCGAAAGCGTTGATGATGTTGTGGCGGACATACCTGAATTCCGGGTGTGGCGGCATGTCGCGCAGCAGCGGTGAATTGGCGGGATCGCGTACGTCCACGCAGAAGACTTCGTGCCTGTCGTTCAGCAGACGCAGGCACAGATGGGTGCCGATAAACCCCACGCCGCCCAGTATGACTACTCTCTTTTGCATCTCTCTTCCTTTTTACAGGAAAGAGAGCAAATTTTATTCCATACTAACGACAATCCGGCAGGATGTGCAGCAGCGTGGCGTTGCGGGAATCAGAATTGTATTGCAACCTGATAAAACCCCTTTTTTAAAGGGGGTCGACGAACAGGGCTTTCGGGAGCTGGTCGACGCTGTTTATCGACACGACCTCGATGCCTTTGGGGCGTTTGCCGCCTTTGGCCAGATAGCCCGATACGACGATGCGTTTGAATCCCAGCCGCGCCGCCTCGCTGATACGCTGCTCAGTGCGGGGTGCGGGGCGCACTTCGCCCGAGAGGCCGATCTCGCCCGCACAGCAGACGCCCTCGGCCACGGGACGGTCGTAATACGACGAGATCACCGCCGCCACGACCGCGAGGTCCAGTCCCGGGTCGGCGACTTTGAATCCGCCCGCGAAATTCAGGAAAACGTCCTTCTGGAACATCTTCATTCCCACGCGTTTCTCCAATACGGCCAGCAGCATGTTCATGCGCCGGGCGTCATACCCCGTCGTCGAACGCTGGGGCGTACCGTACGCCGCACCGCTCACCAGCGCCTGCACCTCGATCAGGTAGGGCCTTACGCCGTCCGCCGAGGCGCCTACGGCGATGCCGCTCAGCGGTTCCTCGTAGTGGGTCAGCAGGATTTCCGACGGATTGTCGACTCCCCGCAGCCCGGCGTCGAGCATCTCGAAGACGCCGATTTCGAACGTCGCGCCGAAACGGTTCTTGATGCCCCGCAGGATGCGGTAGATGTTGTTGCTGTCGCCTTCGAACTGCAAAACCACGTCGACGATGTGTTCGAGTATCTTGGGTCCGGCTATCGAACCGTCCTTGGTGATGTGCCCGATGATGAAGATCGACGTTCCGGTCGATTTGGCGTATTTGAGCAGCGTCGCCGCGCATTCGCGTATCTGCGACACGCTGCCCGCCGACGAGTCGATCAGGTCGGTGTAGATGGTCTGTATCGAGTCGATGACCACCAGGTCGGGCCGGTGCTCGGCGATCTGCGCCACGATGTTCTCCAACAGCGTTTCGGGGTAGATCAGGCACTCGTCGTTGCCGATGCCGATGCGTCCCGCGCGCATCTTGATCTGCTCGGCCGACTCCTCGCCCGAGACATAGAGGGTTTTCAGCCCGTTCGCCGCCAGGGCGATTTGCAGCGAGAGGGTCGATTTGCCGATTCCCGGTTCGCCGCCCACCAGAATCAGCGACCCCGGAACCATGCCGCCGCCCAGCACCCGGTTGACCTCGGCATTCCCCAGGTCGAGGCGGATGTGCTCGCTTTCGCGGATGTCCCTCACGCGCTGAGGTTTCGCTACGGGCAGGGGCCCTGCCACGGTCGCCGGGACCGAACCGCTCTCGCGGGCGATGATCTCCTCGGTGAAACTGTTCCACTCGCCGCACGAGGGGCAGCGTCCCAACCACTTCGGGGCTTCGAATCCGCAGTTTTTGCAGAAAAATGCCTTCTTGACCTTTGCCATAATCCGACTATCTTGCGTTTGCCGAGGTGTATTCCTTGCGCATGGCCTTCGTGATGCCGGCATCGGGGTAGAGTGCCTTGTACTCTTCGGTCAGGTCGACCGTCAGGACGGCTTTGCTCGTGCCGTCCTCCGCCTTGTAGGTCGAGACGGTGCAGGTGTACTCCATGACCGGCTCCGGACAGTAGAAGAGGATGTCGGTCGCTCCCGGGTCCTTGAAGAAGATGCCCTTCACTTCGCCCGCTTCCGCTGCCGTGTTGATCCGCAGCCGCCCGCCGTTGTATTTGGTGAACGACAGCGTGTAGCTGCCTCCCTCCTTCACGGGGGCTGCTGCAACGATTTCCGCTTTGATCTGCTCGATCACGGGGTCTGTTTCACCCTCGTCGGCTTTCGTTTCGGGCGTTGTTCCCGGATCGGTAGGGTCCGTCGGATTTTCCGGGTCCGGATCCGGGTTTGGATCGGGATCGGGGTCCGGCGTCGGAACGGTGATTTCGGCCTCGACGCGCACGATGGGGTAGGCTGTCGTGTAGTAAACGTCTGAATCGTCCCCACAGGCGGTTGCACCCAGCAGCAGCAGACCGGCTGCGCAATATTTCAGTTGTTTTATCATAATCCTAAATCCTGATCGATCAGCACCACCAGCACGCGTTTGTCGGGCCAGCAGCGAAGCATCTCCATCCGGGTATTGCAGATACGGTCCTGCGAATTGCAGTCCAAGCAGACACCCGTTATGGCGCACGGCGTCCGGAACCCGGGGTGGCGTGCGACGTTCTGCGGCGCGGCGATGCGGCGGATGCGCTCTTCGGCCTCGTCGCGGTTGGCCGTAATCTTGTTGCGCCCTGCCACGATGATCACCTTGCGGGGTCCGAACGCCACCGGGGCGATGCGGTTGCCCACCTTGTCGAGCCAGTGGAGCGTCCCCTGCTCCGTCACGGCGTTCACGCCCGTGATGAAGAGGTCCGACAGCAGGGCCTGGCGGCGGATTTCGAGCCGCTGTTCGTAGGGCATCGAGGCGTCGAATCCGTCGAGCACCTTCAGTTGTTCATTGCCCTGCAACCATTCGATGATGCCCGTCTCGCGCATCGTCGTCGAGTCGCCGAACGACACCAACTGCGGGTGCTCCGCTTCCACGACCGTTTTCAGCAGGCCGAAAGCCGCTTCGGTGTCCTTTACGACTTCGGCTTCGAAATGATGTCGCCGCAGTGCCGCAGCGCAGGCTTCCAGTTTTTCCGCAGTTTGATTTGCCATCGGGAACAGTTGTCTACGATCTGTATAACGTCACACAAAGGTAAACTATTTTCCGGTTCCTGCAAAATCGCCTGTTCTCTGTAAAACTCCAAAAAAAGAGGCATGGATCATTCCACGCCTCCTTTTCATTCGCAGCTTAGCTTTAGCTGACGCGCAGCGTATCTTCGATCCGGCGGAGCATGTAGCGGCAGAAGTCGCGCGACGCAGAGTCCTGCGCCACGGCAACGCCACGGCGGTAGATGTCGCGGATTTCGAGGAGCATGCCGTAGTAGACGTGCTCCGAAAAATCCTTGGCGTAGAACCGCATCCGGTACTTGCCGTAAGCGCTGATCGGGGCCAGCGTTGCGGCGGCTTCCGAAGGATATGCGGGTTGCATGAATTCTTCGTCGCCTCCGGCAAAGTCGGCCGAAGGGCCTTTGGCAGCGGCTTTCGGCTCGGCCAGCACCTTGGAACTTCCGATGACGATGCCCGTGAACGTGCGCTGGAGCAACTGGTCGTAGTCCGACAGTTTACGCCCGGCCTTCACCTTGCTGAAGATGTATTCGGCCATGTCCGCCGACATCTCGGCAGGCGTGTAGGCGCCCGGTAGTCCGTTCTGGTAACGGGGCAGGGTCTCCAACCGTTTCATCAGCGACATCAGGCAGTCCGACAACACCGATTCGGAGAGGTTCACCATCTGACCCTCCGTCAGTTTCGTGTCGAGCCACGAGAGGTCTTCGAGCACCTTGAGCGTCTCTTTCACATAACGGCGCTGCTCCTCCTTCGGTACGACGCGGAGCATCGTCTGCCCGTCGCCTTCGGCCGTCTCGGTGTAGTACGAGCCGCCGATGTAGGCTGCCTGGTAGGAGATCATCTCCCGTACGCCCGTCACCAGAGCCGCAATGGCCTCCTCACGGTAGCTTCCGTCCTTGTCGCGGCCTTCGAGCCACTCAGGTGCGTGCTCGGCGATGTAGCGCAGGTTGTTGAGCCGGTAGTGGGTGCGCTTCACGGGATCGTCACCCAGGTTGTAATAAGCCAGGCGTACATCGCCGAAGTAGTAGTCGTACCAGTAATTCCCGTAGTAATAAGCCGGGTCCCCGGCCTTTTCGAGGAGCATCTGCGAGAGAGCCTTTTGCTCTTCGGCGGGCGTTTTGGCTCCTTCGATGTTGCCGTAGAGCCAGCGGATGGCGAAGTAGTCGTATTTGCCGAGGCATTCGTTGACCAGCCGCACGCCCTTATCTTCGGGCTGGGCGAGGTAGTTGTAGCTGTTGAGCGCCGTGATCGACGAGCAAAGCCCGTTTTCACGCGTGAACGCCGCCGAACGCAGCGAGTCGGTTGGGTAGGCTGCCGCTCCGGCGTAGTTGGTCGCAAGACCGAGCAGCTGGGCGACGCCGCGCGCCGTGTAGACGGCCAGCGACGAGGCGAGTTCTTCCGTGTCGAGCGTCATGTCGCGGGCCGCCGGATCGACCGCCGAGAGGTCGATGAAACGACGGGCGCGAATCTCGTCGGCGATGTTCTCCGGGATGTGGATGCGTCCGCCTGTGATCTCGCCGCTGCGCGGGTCGTCGACGATGTTCACCGTCGTGCGCGTATTCGACGAAGCGACGTATTTCACATAGAATCCCTCGGGGCTGTTGCTGTCGAAATCGCCTGCGGGGTACGGCTCGGCCTTCAGTACGTCGCCCATGCCGATTCTGCGGAAAGCGTCGTTCCACAGCGCAATGCCGCGACGGATGCCCTGCTGCCATGCCGGGGCGAAGAGGGTGTCGATGTAGAAGGTCACGGGGCGGATTTTACCCTCCGGGCGGAAGTTGATCCGTGAGGCGAAATAGGCGGGTTCGCTGCCCTTTCCGGTCGTGAAGCGCGTGAACGGCACGGGCATTACGCCGATGCGCGGATCGGCGATGCGTGCGGGTGCGCACTCCTCGGGGAGCATCGTCACGGTGCGGCGCGCCACAGCCGTGAAGGGCTTGTCCTTGCAGATGATGAAGATGAAGTACTGCGTCGTTACGCCGTAGGTCATGTCGCTCAGGACCGAGGCGTAACCTTTTCCGCCCTCCACGTCGCGGAGCAGCGACAGGTCGGACTTGTAGGCCGCCGTCGAGATGTGCAGCGGGCTCATGCCGCGGGGCTCGAACGCCTTGAGGTGTTCGTCGTCGCTCATGAACAGCGCCGTGTTTTCGATCACGACGGCCGTCGAATCGGCGTTGTAGGCCTTGATCGGGTAGCTGGCGACGATAGGGCGCGTCGTGTTGATCTCCAGCGCTTTCTCGATCCGGGCATCGCCGTCGGCCAGCGTCCGCTGGGGCACTTCGTGCATTCGGATCAGCGAATCCTTGCGCGAGAAGGTGATGTGGTAGGGCGGCAGCGGCTGCTGGCCCGAAAGTCCGTAATTCGCCTCGGACGACTCCTCGATCGAGGTGTTGACAACGAACTCGCGTTCGAGGATGGCGAGCGGAATCTCGGTGTAGAGTTTTCCCTCGATGAGGTGGAGCCTGAACAGTCCGTCCGCGGTCTTGTACTTCTTGTCCTTGAAGAGTTTTTCGTAGGCGGTCAGTTTCTTCAGTGCCGGCTCCTCGCTCTTTTTCTTGTCCTTGCGGCCCTTGGCGGCTGCATGCGCCGGCCCGGGCAGCACGACGGCCACCAGGAGCAGAGCAAGCAGCAGCGAGCCTATTTTATTCAGCGGTGTTCTCATGGCTGGGCGCATCATTTTTTGAGGGCTTTATCGAGGTTGTGGAGCAGGTACTGGTAGTGCATGCGGGTCTCGCCCGTTGCCGACCCGACCTTTCCGCGCAGCAGGTTCCGGATGCGCAGGATGTCGTTGTAGTAGAGCATCGAGACATCCTTCTGCGTGACATACTGGAACCTGGGGGCGCCGAATCCCGATACGGATGCGGGCTGCTGCTGCGGTGCGAATCCGTGCGAGCAGGCTTCGCAGCTGCACAGCGGCGTGCGCGGGGTCTGGTTTTCGAATACCCGGAGGGCATCCCACCCGGCGTCTTCCGCTCCGTTCTCCGCAGCGTCCGCAGCAGCGAATGCCGATGCCGAACTGCCGCTTCCGGTGTAGTTCTTCAGCCCGGCCTTGGCGGCCACGACCTTCACGAACTCACGCTGAATGGCCATCTCATCCCCCGTGAGACGGCGGTTGCGCATGGTCGGTTCCCATACGAAGTCGGAAACGTCCTTGTAGCACGCTTCGGGGGTGTAGGGGTCCTTCGACAACTGGGCGTTGATCGCCAGGGTCTTCTTGGCCGGGGCGTTGACGGCGGCTTTGATGACGGCTTCCCGCACGGCGTCGCGGGGCGAGCCGAGCATCGACATTTTCGCCAGCAGGCGTTCGTTGTCGAGCCACTGCATCTGTTTGAGCTCCGCCAGGATGAATTTCAGGGCTTTGCGCTGTTTTTCACGCGGCACGCAGGCGTAGGCTTCGACGGGGTCGCCCTCCATCTTTTCGTTCAGGTAAATGCCGCCGATGTTGGCGTATACATGGCCGATGTAGGTGATGTACTGATTCACGATGTCGGAATACATGCTGTTGCGGTAGGAGAAATCGTCGTCTCCGTCGGCGCACCATTCGTCGAGGTTGGCGAGGATGTAGCGCAGGTTTTTGATGCCGTACTGCGAAGCCGCCACGGCATCGTCGCCGAGGTCCTCGGTCTGCGATTTGGGATCGACGATGCTGCCGAACTGCTGTTTGCCGTAACGGAACGTCGGGTCGGCCGAGGCTTCGGTGATCCATTTCGAGGTCACCTCATACTCCTCTTCGGGGGTCCTGGCTTCGGGAACGGGCGTATAGAGCCATTTCACGGCATATTCGTCGTAGATGCCGAAGCGCGGCGGGGTGAGCCGCACGCCGCGTTCCATGTCCCCGGGCTGGGCCACGTAGTTGAAACGCGCATAGTCCATGATCGAGGTGGTCGTGCCGTATTTCTGCGTGAACGAGGGCGAGCGGAGCGAGTCGACCGGAATCACGGCCGAGGAACTCATGTTGTGCATGAATCCCAGGCAGTGGCCCACTTCGTGCGTCAGCACGTAGCGGAGTCCGTCGAGCATCACCTCGTCGGGAATGTTGACATTGCGCACGCGGGCGTCGGCCTGCGAGGTCTGTACGAAAATCATCCGGTTGAGCATCTTGATCACATCGTGGAAGACGTAAACCGAGGCGTTGAGTATCTCGCCGCTGCGCGGGTCGACCCACGAGGGACCCATGGCGTTGGCGATGGGCACGGGGGCGTAGCGGATGCACGAGTACTTGATGTTGTCGGCATCGAACGCCGGGTCGTCCGTGGGGTAGGGCAATGCCTTGACCACGTCCTTGAATCCGATCCTGGCGAACACCTCATTCCACTGCGTCACGGCCTCAAAGATTGCGGGCTGCCACTTTTCCGGAAAATCGGGGTCGATGTAGAAGACAATCGGTTGCAGGGGCGTCACCTGCTCGCCGCGTTTCCAGGCCTCCATGTCCGACGGCTCCAGCCGCCAGCGGTTGGCCAGGTAGATGGCTTTCACGCGCTGCTCCTTGCTGCTGTATAGGTATTTACCCGTCGGGAATACCGACATGCGGCTGTCGGTGATGCGCGGACGGTATGGCTCCTCGTCGAGCAGCACCAGCGTGCGGGTCATGACAGCCGTGAACGGCGCCTTGTCCACGAGTTTCTGCTTGGTCACGGGGTGCGACACCGAGTAGGTATAGCTCAGCGTGCTCTTCACCGTGAGGTTGTCGTCGAAAGACTTGATGTCGCCCAGCGACGAGAGTTCCTTTTTGAACGACTCGCTGAGGGACGGCGTTCCCGAACCGCCGTAAGCGCCGAGGTACGAGAACGGCGACAACTCCTTGACATGGCTGACGAAGAGGTCCGTGACGTTGAACACCACGGCCGTCGAATCGGCGTTGTAGGCGTCGATCTTGAAATTGCGGAAGATGGTCGGGATGTTGTTGCGGTCGAGCGAGCGGAGGATATTTCCGTCCACGCCCAGCGTGTAATTGTCGGCGTTGATCTCCCGGATCTGCACGTTCTCGCCCGTCTTGGTGAAGGTGATGTGGAGCGGCGTGTAGGACTTCGATCCCGGAACGCCCGTGAGGTTGTCCGAAGTCTCCGAGATCACCGATCCCAGCAGCATCTCGCGGCCGAAGAGCGCCTGCGGAAATTCGAAATAGAGCTTCCCGTCGATTTTGTGGAGCTTGACCACTCCCTCGGCCACTTCGTGCTTTTTCTTGAAGAGCTTGTCGTATTCGCTCTCTTTGGGCTTAGCCGCGGTTTCGGCCGGGGCTTTTTTGGATTTGCTTTTCGGGCTCCTGGCCTGGACCGCCGTTCCGGCGACCAGGACGCACAGCAGGAGCGCAAGCAGTTGTTTAAACATAAATTTGTCGTTGAATGTTAGTAGATTTCAGATTAAAAGTAGCGATGCACGATGCGGATGGCCTTCGAGCGCGACATGTCGCCGGGGTTCGTGCCCGGCACACCTTCGGGGATTTCGCACTTGTGGCGTTTGAAATGTTCCACCCACAGGGGGCTGGTCTCTCCCGTCGTCTTGTCCTTGAAGGTCATGGGCTTCATCCTGAAGATCGGCTTGCCGTTGGGTTTGAGGTATGAAACATAGATCAGTTCACTGCAATAATAGTCGTCGTCGTTGGGGTCGAAGATGAAATCGTAACGTTTGTTCAGCAGCGTCTTGATCTTTTCGATGGCTGCGGGAATACATTGTTGCAGCCGCGGTTTCAGCCTGCCGACCACCACCACCGGGTTGCCTTCGCTTTTCTGCGCGTCGTGGAAGAATTTTTCGAGCGTGCTTTTGACCACCCCGTACGGGATAGCTTCGAGAACGTAGGTTTTCCCGTCTTCGACGTAGACGACACCCACATGGGTGAAATTCAACTCTTTGATTCCTTTGGTGACGCTGCTGATGGCATCGGTGTAGGCGCTTCTTCCGGTCACCTGGAACAGCAGATCGCCCGTTTCGAGCTGGAAAGGCTTCTGGGCGAAACACTCCCATCCGACGGCGAGCAGCGTAACGATAAGTGCTATTTTCTTCATGGTTCTTGTTTGCGGAAATATCCCGCGTTTTACGGATTAATCCGGCAGCCCCGTGCAGGGCTGCCGGAAAGTAATCTTCGTTTTATTCCGGTCGTTACAGATAAGGCATGTAACGGACCACTTTACCCGGAATCGGGGTCTCCACCTCGGAGAATGCTTTCAAGTCTGCGGCCTTCCCGTCCAGAACGTACATCTTCGAGGTTTTCGTACCTTCGTCGTAGGTGAATACCGCCAGGTATAATTCATTGGCATCGGATACCGGCTCTGCCACGTTCGTCGCGATTCTTACAGCCGTGATCGGTGCCGGAAAACTTTTGGCCACCTGCGGATTGGTCTGCGACTCGTAGCTCGTACGCCAGAGGTCGCGGCCCTTGGCGATATAGAGGTAGTTGAGGGGTACTTCGATCGCGTTGGTAAACAGGGTGCAGTCGTCGCTCATGCCGCCGGCCCAAGAGGTTATTTCCTTCCTGCTGACGAACGTAATAATATCATTGCCGCTGGTCTTCTGCTCGTAGGTGTAGGTATAGAGCCAGTAGGCAGCGCCCGATTTCGTCGCAACGAGCATTTTGAGTTGCTTGTCGATCAATGTCGGCTGGCGGCATACACCGATGATTTTGTCTGCCTTGAGCGTAGCCCCGTTCCCGTCAGGCAACGGTTGATGTAAATACCCCCGGTTTTTGTTGTACCGGTAGTAGTAAAGCTCGTTCGTTGTGGTACGCTGTACCGAGAAATGCATCTTGCCTGTGAAGGGGTTTGCACCCATGATCTGCGCGACTCCTTCCTGTGTCGGAGTGGCATTGGGGAGAATCAACTGGTATATTTCATTGCCCGGGGCAACGAAAAGCGAATTGCCGATCAGCATCTCCTGCATGGAGCCCGGGTAATGTGCCTGATCTGTAATTACGCCGTCAGGTGCTCCCTGGAATACTTCATCGCTGATCGTGCCCGTAAAGAGCCCCAGTGCATAAGTGCCCGTTTCGGAGGTCTGAATCATGGCTCCGTAGTCCGGGGCGTGGTTGGTGTAGACAAGCAGTTTTCCTCCGTTGAACGTGGCGCCGGCAACGCTGCCTTGCATCTTGCGTGAGGTGTTGTAACGGGTGTACAGCTCGGTATAGAGCGTGGTAAATGCTGCCGGAGCTGCTGAATTGCTACCCTTGACTGAACCCCACTCGATGGTTCCGTCCTGTTTCTCGTAGACAAAAATACCGATTTTCGGCGTTATCGTCTGGGCGATCGTTATTTTCAGCAAATTGTTGCCACTGCCGCGGAGGTAATAGCGCCAACTCTCGCCTGTCGCAGTATTGTTGATCGCCAGCCAGAATTTGGCTTCCATGTTAGTTGCATCGAACTCCATTTTCTCGGTGCGGGTCACTGTCCAGTCGAGTTTGAGGGTAGAGGCGATCGTGTCGCCGCCCAATATCCAATTATAAGTGATCCGTGATTCATCCACACCCTGGCGGAATCGTACGGTTGGGTTGAGGCTGAATATCTCGTCTTCGACCAACCCAAGCCTGTTCATCGACTCGATGCCGGGGAGGGTCATTCCCTCCACCGAAACGATGTCTGTCCATGAGCCGGTGTTGTAACTACCCTTGTCATCGTAGCAACCGGTTGCAGCAATGGCCGCTGCCAGTATAAATATCAGGTATTTGAATGATTTCATAGTCGTTCGGTGTTTATTCGTAGATTATCGTTCCCTGGAAGACTACCAGAACTCCGTTGTCGTAGGTCGGGTTGTCACGGAACCATTCGTAGGTGCGTTTGCCGTAGGCGTAGAGTTTCGCGTTGTTGTACTCTTTCCACGTATCGTCGGGTATTCCGTTTAGTTCGACGTACTTTTCGGCTTTGATCGGGGTATAGTTGCCTCCGTAATTATTCAGCAGGTTCCGGTTCCAGAAATCGGGCTGGGTGGCGAATCCCTCGCCTGCGATCCTCAGTCCGATGCTCTGGTAGTTGTCCAGTCCCGCATCGAACGTCTCTCCCGGGACGAGTTCGACGACGAGCGTTCCCGAAACCTTGTCGGCGCGCAGTTTGGTGAGGTTTACGTGCACAAGCGTCGAGTCTGCGGATGTTCCTGCATGGAACGTCTGTTCTGCGGCAATCGTGTAATGTACGCCTTCGACCAGCGCCCCGTAACTCTTCTTCTCCGATATGCGTACGTTGTATGTTCTGTCATGATCTTCGGCCGCTCCCGACAGGCGTACTGGGAGTTTAAAATCGGTCTCTTCCTTTCCGGAATAAAATACGGCATTGAGTACCAAAGTGTCTATCTCTTGTTTGTTCAGATCCGGGGTGAAGTAGGATTTGACGAAATTCAGCGAGGGACGGTCCGAGTTGTATACCAATATATCCTCCTTCTTACAGGAGACGAAGGCAATGGCAATCGCTAAAACGGGTATTATGAATCTTTTCATGGTTGTCATCTCATTAATAGGTTCGACCTGCATTGTACTCCGCATCGGGAATGTCCGGCGTGTACTTGTTGTCGTCCATCGTAAAGTAATAGTTGAGATCGGGGGTCTGGAACAGCGTTGTCAGGCGCGGTTCGTTGCGGCGCTTGTAGGCGTAGAAAAGCTGTCCGTCGCTGAGCGTTTCACGGCGGTATTCGAGCAGTATCTCTTTCCGCAACCCCTCTTCGTCGGCAGTGGGATATAGGCCGCCCCCGCGTTCGTTCTGTAACAGGTTGAGGATGCGCTGGCCCTCACCCGGGCTGACGGCGTCGATAGCTGCTTCGGCCGCAATCAGGTAGGCTTCGCCCAGTTTAAGCAACGTTACTGCCTGCTTTGGGTAAAGGGCTATGTCTTCGTCGGCACTCGACTCCCGGACGTATTTGCCGATCATGCCCGACGGATAGATGCTCTTTTTCCAGAGGCTGATGCGGATGTCGCCGGCCGATGAGAAGAACGCTTCGGGAACCAGCCCCGATGTGGCGCTCAGCCATTTGTTCGATGCGAAGCGGCCATATGCCTTCAGTCTTTTGCTGGACATGGTGAGTGCGTCGCGGTAATATTCGTCCAGTTTGTCGACGAGTACGGCAAAGAGGTTCTCCATCGGGCAACTGCGGTCCACGGGCGTTCCGTAGCTGTCGACGCGTTCGCGCTCTGCTTCGGTGATGAAGTGAATCCCAGCACCCTGGGCAGCATTGATGACCTCCATCGCGGCATCGTAGGCCTCCTTGTTCTTGCCGCGGTAGATGAACGAACGGGCCTGGAGCAGTTTTACGGCATAGTAGTTCATTTTGTACTGGCGGCTGGTGGTGAACATCAGCGTATGGTAGCTTTTGCGCGAACTGATGGGGTCGTTTTCCTTCATGATCTCGGCGGCATGGGCCAGGTCGGCGTCCACCTTATCCAGTATCTCGTCGGTTGTCGACGAGGGAACGAATTTCAGCGCTTCGAGCGTCTCCATGTAGGGAATCCGTTTGGCGGTTTTTCCCTGTTCGGAGAGGTAGGGCGGCTGGAACAACCGGACCAGGTCGAGGTGCAGGTAGGCCCTTACGGCCAGCGCTTCGCCTGTCAGCAACTCCTTTACTCCATCTTCGAACATGCCGTTCTCTGCTTTTTTGAGTTCGTCGAGCAGCAGGTTGGCGTTGGTGATGATGTTGTAGGTCTTCGTCCAGATATCCTCGAATGTTTTATCGGTCAGCTCTGTGCGAATCTGTCCGCGGGTGTAGTTAAACGCGGGGAACTGCAGTGATGCAGCGAGAGGTCCGTTAGCCGGGTCGGCGTAAAAATTGTTGGCGATGTAGGTGAGCATGTTGCCGGCACCCATGTATACGGCTCCGCCCATCATGTCGAGGTAACCGCACGTGAGGTCGAATCCGTAGAGTTTGTCGTCGGCCATCTTGATGTAGAGTCCGGCCAGCGCGGAATAGAAACCGTCTTCGTTCTCGAACACTTTGTTCGAGGTGATTTCCGACTTGGGATACACGTCGAGCCAGTCTTTGCACGATACGGCGCCGACGGTCAACAGCAGCAGGGTTGCGATATATCTTATTTTCATAGAAGTCTGATTTTAGAAGTTAGCCTGGAGACTGAGTGTAAACGTGCGTGCATAAGGGTACGACAGGCCTCGTTCCTGACGGATCGACGAGGAGTAGAACAGGTCGTTGGCCGCAATTGCAATGCGGAGCATCGACATGCCCAGAAGCCGTTTGTCGGGCCGGTTGAGGTTGTACATGATGCGCAGCGAGTTCATGCGTATGAAGTTGTTCTTCTGTACGAAACGCGAACTTGCATAGGTTTTTCCTGCCACGTTGATGCCGCGGTACTTGGCAATGTCGCCCGGCTGTGACCAGCGGTCGTACAACGCCCGGCGATCCATGTTGTAGGCGATTTTGTCGCTGGATGCGTTCATCGAGGTGTTCTCGATCCGGTTCACCAATGTCTGGTTGTACATCTCGCCGCCGAACGAATATTCGAAGCTCGTGTTCAGCGACCAGTTTTTGTAGTTGAGGTTCAGACCGAAGTATCCGCGCAGGTCGGGCTCCGTGTCACCCACAATCACCTGATCGGCGGCATTCCATGTGAAGGTGCGTTTGCCGTCCTTGGTGATGAAAATCTCCTGGCCCGTTCCGGGGTCGATGCCCGCCGACGGTACGGCGTAGATCGCCGTGAGGGATTTACCCTCCTCAAAGAGGAAGACGTTGTCGATTTTGGTTCCCTTGCCTGCTACCTGTGCCTCCATAATCTGCTTGTTGTAGTCCTGGAGCGCAGCCGAGAGGTTGGTCAGCTTGTTGCGGTTATGCTGGCCGTTGACGAACACATTCAGCTGCCACACTTTCGTGCGGACGGGCGTTACCGAAAGGTTGAAATCGAAACCCTTGTTCGATACATCGCCCTGGTTGGCCGTGTAGGTCGAGAAACCCGTAGAGGGCAGGATAGACACGTTCGTGATGTTGTTGTCCGTGGTGTTCGAATAGTAGTTGAACTCCAGGTTCACGCGGTTCTTCAGGAATGCCACTTCGAGACCTATATTCCGCTTCAGGGTCGTCTGCCATTTGAGGTTGGGGTTGGCCAGCGACATCAGTTCGGCGCCCGTGATTCCGTCGTACATCGAAAGATATTTGTACATATTCAGAATCTGGCTCAGCACGAAGTTCGAGTTACCCGTCGTTCCGATATTGGCTTTCAGGGCGATGTTGTCGAAAATGTCCTGGTTCATGAACTTTTCGTTGGCGAGGTTCCACCGCACGCCCACGGCCCAGAACGACGATACGCGCTGCTTGCTCGCGAAGTTCGAGGAACCGTCGACGCGGTAGCTGGCGTCGACCATGTAACGGTTGTCGAACGAGTAGTTGACCGTGCCGAATGCACCCACCGTGCGGACGATGCTGCTCGAACCGCCGGGGCGTCCCGTGAGGGGATACTGCGCACCGTCGGAAGGGAACGTCTGCGCATCGTTCAGGAATCCCGTCACCTTGTAACTGTCGCTCTCCGTCGTGTCCTCCTTGATTTCGCCGCCGAGCACAGCCTGGATGGTGTGGCGTCCGAGCGTCTTCAGGTAGGAGAGGTTCACCACACCGTAATAGTTCGTCGAGGTGCTGTTGGATTTATCGTAGGAACCGCGGCGGTAAAGCTGTTCGATGGAGTTGTTGATACTCGTTTCGTCTTCGGTCGCCGCCGTGCTGAACGGCGATATGTACTTTTCGCTCATCCGTTCCTGCCGGTCGTAGGTGAACGAAGCCCGCATGCGCAGATTGTCGATAATCTCCCAGTTCGCGCCCAGTTGGTACGACAGGCTCAGGTTGTCGCTGCGCGAGAAATTGTTCAGGTAATTCGCCTCGTAGAGGGGGTTTATCTGAGTTCCCAGCACCGAAGGACCGATGTTCGTCCAGGGGAAGTTGTCGAACATGGGGATGTTGCCGGCCGAAAGGCTCGGGAAATAGTTGCCGTTGCTATCCTTGATGCGGAATAAGGGAAGCAGCTGGGTGTAGGTCGAAAAGTCGCCGTAGGGCGAATCTTTCGTATCGGTGAATCCTACCTGCAGGTCGCTTGTCAGCTGGAGCTTACGGGTGTCGTAAATCAACTTCGCACCGCCGCCGTAGGTGTTGCGCGACGAGCCGATCATCACGCCGTCCGAGAAGTTGCCGTTGAGGTTGACCTGGTAACGCAGCGTGCGGTTGCTGCCCTCTTGTCCGACCTCCGTGCCGCCTTCGAGGAAGAGCGAATGGGAGTGTTTGAAAGCCGTGCGCAGGGGCTGTGCGAGCCAGTAGGTATCCACGCCGTTCTCGGCCTCTTTTTTCAGCAACATCAGCAGGTTGCGCCGTTCGGGGTCTTCGATGGAGCTGGAGCTGCTTACCGACGAGAAAACATTCATTTTCTCGTAGTACTGCACGAGCTCTTTCGAGTTCATCAGGTTGTAGGACGACAGGTCGGGGGTTTCGACGCTGGTGTTCAGCGTGTACGAAATCTGGATGCTGCCTTTCTTGGGCATCTTCGTCGCGATCACGACGACGCCGTTCGCAGCGCGCGAACCGTAGATCGACGAGGCTGCGGCATCCTTGAGGATCGTGACGCTCTCCACGCGGTTGATGTCGAGGTTGTAAACTTTTTCGACATTTACCTGGAAGCCGTCGAGGATAAAGATCGGTAGCGTGGTGTAGGTCTGGAGCGTGTTCTCCGAGATGTCGGGCATACTGTTCGCGCCGCGGATTTCGATGCGGTCGGGAATGTAGTTGGGATTCGAACCGAACTCGCCATTGATGTCCGAAATCACGAACGAAGGGTCGTACACCTGCAATGCTTCGAGCATGTTGGTGGGGTTGATCTTCACCAGGTCCTCGCCCTTCACCTGCGTCGCCGTACCCGTGAAGCTGTTCTTGGCTTTGGGGACGTAACCCGTAACCACGAGCGCTTCGGATTCGATAACGTCGGCCTTCATCGTGATATCCAGCGGCTTGTCGCCGATGTTGAGCGTCTGGGTCTTCATGCCGATCATCGATACGATGATCTGCGTTTCGTCGGTCGGTACGCGGAACGAGAAACTACCGTCGGCAGCCGTCGAGGTTCCGCGGCGCTTGTCCTTGTTCGCCACCACCGACACGCCGATTACCGGCTTGCCCGCTTCGTCCTTAATCACGCCCGATACCGTGCGGACCGGTACGGCCTTGGCCATGACACTTACTCCGGCCTGCGTCTGCGCCTTGGGGTCCTGCGAGAGGACGATGGTGTTGTTGATGAACTGATAGGTGAGGCCCAGCTTCGGGAGGATCGAATCGAGCACGTTTTTCACCGGGACCTGCCGTGCCGAGACATTCACCTTGCGGGAAACGTCGACGTTGTTGTCGCTGTAAAATATTTTGTATCCGGTCTGCTTCTGAATCTCGGACAGCAGGGTCGAGAGCGGCTTTTCCTGAAGCTGGAACGTAACTTTGGCCTCTTGCGCATGGAGTGCACGGGCGGGGAAGCATGCCAGGATGGCCAGCAGCAGGCATATCCGGAGCAACCGGAAGGGCCGTTTGCCGCATGGCGCCGTGATGTATGAGGTGATGTTCTTCATCTGCTTGATCTTTGGTTATTTGATGATGGGGAGTGACTTGTTGCCGACTTCGGCGATCTGCGAACCGTCGTATGCCGTCAGGTTCCGGTTGAGGCGCTTGTAGTAGTGGAAACGTACGCCTTCACCCATGAATTCATAACGGTACTGGAGTTCGATGGCAGCCTCCAACTGTGCGGCCGTGGCCGTTTCAGGCAGTTGCAGGGATTCGCTGTTGCGTTCTTTCGCAAATTCGTTGAAACGGAGGATTCCCGTTGCCAACTGGTTCGATTTGGCAGCGGCTTCCGCGGCCATGAGGTATACCTCGCCGATCTTGATCATGGGGATTCCCGGCACGGTCTTCCAGTTGTTGAGCTTGCTCGTCGGCGCGAATTTCGTGCGCATCGTGTTGTTGCTGTCGAACCAGTTGCGCCGGCGGTCGTCGGCATTCAAATCGTTCACATTGACCTGCGTGGAGAGGGTTACGCCTTTCTTGGCAGGGTCGAACAACTCTTCCGACAGGGCGCAGAATCCCTTGTCCGAAGAGGGCAGTGCGAAGATGTACTCCGCCGAGAACGAGTAGTCGGTTCCCGAAACGGTGCGCACGAAGTTGTAACCGCCCTTGGTAATGATCTTATCCAACTGTTTGTAGGCTTCGCCGTAGCTTTCCGGCGAGCCTTTGCTCATCAGCGCGCGGGCCTCAGCCGCCAGACAGGCGTAGTAGTTGAATTTCCAGACACGGCTCGCGGGTCGGGTGCCGATCAGCGTGTTGTCGTCGTAATCGACGCCTGTCACGATCGGGTCGTACGTGGAGAGTTCGGTCGCTGCCGTTGCCAGTTCGCTGATGACTTTGTCGGTAAGCTGTGCGGTCGTCATCGGCACGCCGGCGCTCTTCGTGCCGTCTATCCAGAGGAGGTTGGACGCCGTGTTGTCGACCGCATAGGCCGGGCTGTACAGCTTCAGGAGTTCGAAGTGCAGGAATGCCCGCAGGGCCCTGGCCTCGGCGATCATCATTTCGCGCGAACCTGCTACGAACAGGACATCGGACTTTGCCGCGAACAGTTCGAGGATGTCGTTGCACTGGTAGATGGCTGCATAGAGTTTGGTATATGCCTCTGCGGCGATTTCCCGGGCCATCGGGCTGCTGAAATCCATTTTCGTCCACTCTTCGGCCCCGGCGTAGGGTACGAATGTCTGGGAGAGGAATTCCACGCCGCCCAGCGTGAGGTTTGAACCGTAGAGTTCGTCGGCGCGCAGTCCGGCGTAAATGCCGTTCATGTAGTCGCGGAAGGACGCTTCGTTATCGAAAACCTTGGCTCCCGATGTGCCTCCTCCCTTGGGCTCCACCTCGAACCACTTGTTGCACGAGGTGGCTGCCAGGAGCAGGAGTGCGGTATATATCAATTTTTTCATACTTGTTCGCTTGTTTTAGAAGGTTGCCTGAAGGGAGAGAATAAAGCTGGAGGCATAGGGGTAGTAGAGTCCGTGCGGAGTCTTCACCGACGAGGAGTACCAGAGGTCGTCGCACGTGAAGCTCACTTTCAGGCTTTGCATGCGCATCACCGAAGCGATCTTCCGGGGGAAGGCGTAACCGATACGCAGCGACGAGAGTGAAAGGACGTTGCGCGTCGCGACGAAGCGCGACGAAGCATAATCGGCCGCATCGGCAACGCCCTGATAAGCGGCGCCCTTGTTCGAGGGGCTCCATTTGTCTTCGGCCGCTTTCGGGACATTGACGCCGTAGCCTGCGAGGTCTACGGCCTGCTGGGTGTAAACGTCGTAGAATTTGCCGCCCAGCGAGTAGGAGAATACCGCCGCGAAATCGAAATTGCGGTAGGATGCCGTTGCGCCAAACGTACCGCGCAGTTTCGGGGTCATGCTGCCCTGATATTCCAGATCGGCGACCGTCGGGGTGTTCGATACCGAGCCGTCGCGCAGGTAGAACTTCTCGCGGCCGGTTTCGGCGTCGATTCCCGCCGAGCGCAGGGCGTAGATGCCGTCTGCCGCATCGCCCTCGGCCATACCGCCGAAGTAACGCTGTGTGAAGCTGTTGCTGTTGTACAGCGTCGATGTATAGTCGGGCAGTTCGGTGATCTTGCTGCGGTTGACGACGCCTTTGGCAAAGATCGTCAGGTCGATGTCGCTGCGGTTGCGGAGCACCCCGGCCGATACGAGGAACTCCAGACCCGAGTTCCGGATTGCGCCGCTGTTGGCATAGCGGTATCCCGGCCCGAAGGCGGTGCTCTGCTGCTCCATCGTCAGGATGTCTTTCGACAGCGTGTTGTAGTATTTCACGGCGATGTCGACGGTGCTGATGCGTCCGCTTACGCCGACGTTGACGTTACGCGTCGCTTTCCATTTCAGCCCGGGATTGTAGTAGTTGGTGTGGAACAGCGCCACCAGCCCCTGGTTGTAGGGTATTAGGGTTCCCATGCCGTTCAGGTAGGGGTTGTCTGTGTTGTAGCTGTACAGCGGATTGACAAACCCGTAGTCGAACTGGTAACCTGCCGTACTGCCGTATCCGGCTGTCAGGGTGAGTTTGCCGATCAGTCCGGAATCGTCGATCAGGGCTTTCTTCAGGTCGTAGGCGGCGGTCAGCCCGTAGGAACCGGCCGTGCGCTTGTCGGGGGCCAGCATCGAGGACTTGTCCAGCCGGCCCGAGAGGTCGACGAAAAGTTTGTCGTCGAAACTCCACGAAACGATTCCGTAGCCGCTCATCACGCGCTCGTAAGTCTCTGTTCCCTCAGGGCGGCCCGGGGCGTAACGCTGTGCGAAGGAGACGTAGTTCATGTGGTCGCTCGACATACCCACGCCCATGAACGCGTCGTCGGTCATCGTCGCCGAGTAAACTTCCATGCCGAGCGTCGCGCGCAGGGTATGGCGTTCGCGTTCGAGGCGGTAATCGGCCCACAGCCGCTCCTGATAGCAGGCCAGACGGTTGCGGACGATGCGGTAGCGACCTTTCTGGTCGATTTCGTCGATGGTGTAATCCTTGAACAGCAGCGACATCGGCGAGGTGAACTCCGACCGCTTGTCGTGGTCCTGCGTGAGGTTGAATTGCCCGGCGATGCTGAACCGGTCGTCGATGATCCAGCGCACAGTCAGGTTATTGTTCACGCGCGAGATCTTGTTCTCGGCAAGACTGCTCAGCGAAGTTTCGTAGAGCGGCGATTCCTGCTCGCTGAAGGTCCCTTCGCCCAGTATGTCGTAAGCCACGCCACGCTCGTCTGCCGGAGCGTAGTAGGGATTCATCCGCGCCCAGCCGGACATCGACCCGTAGGTCGATTCCGTTGCGTCGATCATGTCGACGCT
>JAEZTA010000024.1 GCA_023443765.1 Bacteroidota bacterium
TATTAGGGTCGGTGGCATCCCACGTGCTGCCGCAGACGTTCCAGCGGCCCTTGCGGATCCACTCCCTGACCTGGCCGTACATCTCAGGGTAGTACTCCTTCATCCAGCTGTACTTGATGCCTCCCTCGAAGTTGAAAACATAGTCGGGATAGCGTTCCAGCAACCAGAAGTTCTGGACCATCGTATTGCGAATGTAGACTTCGATCGAGGTCTGCACGTCCCAGTTCCACTGCGAATCGAAATGCGCATTGGAAATCATATAGGCCTTGTACTCCTTCTGCGCATAGAGTCCCTGCGCAAAAGCGCACAGAACGGCGCAAAGAATCAGTATCTTTTTCATGGTTACTCGGGAATCTTTTCAAGGTAAATATTCGCAAACTCAAATTCCGACTGGTAATTGTTCCCGCGGATCTGGAACGAAACCGAATTGGTCTGCGGGGTCAGCACGATGTCGCCGGCATAGAACCGCGGCACGAGCTTCTCGGCGTCGCCCTTCGAACTGCGCCAGCCGGAGAGCATCCCCTGCCGCTGCCAGACGGAAAATTCCGCGCCGTTGTTTTTTTCGTAATAGTCGAAATAGACCCGGTAGCGCCCTTCGGGAACGTCTTCGAGCAGGACGCGCACCAGTCCCGTGCCGCGCGAAGTGACAGTCATGCCGCGCGGGAAATCGCCGAAGCGCACCTGGGCGTTGTTGCCCAGCGACAGGCGCATCGCCTGCGGATAGAACGTATGTTTGTCAGGAATGTAGACCGTGCGCAGGCTTTGCGTCGGCTCCATGCACTCCGTAGCGGGCGTTTCACCATAGAAGAAAGCCACCGAAGTATAATCAACCGGATATTCGTTGCCCGAAGGGCCGTGCTCGATACCCATGTAGAATTCGCGTTCGAACGAGAGTTTGTCGTTCATGTAGAAACGGTAGCCGCCCGTACGCGCCATCGGCAGCGAATAGTCGAGCGAACCGTGCAGCGGCAGGCTCACGCCGCGGTCCCAGCGGTCGAGCATCGCGTACCAGCCACCGTTGTAGTAATCCTCCGAACCCGTACCGTGGAGGCGCATTTTACCGTCCATGTAGGTCGAGTCGTCGCCCTCGAAGAAACCGGTCATCTCGGCCAGAAAGCCCTGCGCCTGCTGCACCGTACCCACGTAATGACCGCGGCCCTCTTTCGAGAGGAATTTGTAGTATTCGCCCTTGGCAGGGTTGATCTCGCGGCGCCAGGCCGTATAGAGGCGGCCCTCGGTGCGGATGTCGCGGGCCCGGTCGTTGACCCACACCCGGGTGGTCACCTGGATCGGGTTCTGGCGAACGCCTTCACGGACCGCGTAACGGAGTTTCAGCTCGGAACGGGTATCGAACGGCGCGGGCAGGTAACAGTAGTTGACATCGCCGCGGCAACCGATCAGCATGCTGCGCATGGCCTTCTTCCCGTAGGCATACCCGAAGAAATCGGCAAGGGGCGCATGGATCGCCGGGCGCGTGTCGTCGTCCCAGCGGGCGCAAAGCAGCACGTCGCGGTTGAATCCCTCGAACGAGGCTCCGCCGTCGATCTCGAATCCCGCGATGCGGCCGCCCGTCTGTTGCTCGAAGAAAACGGTTTCGTCGCCGGGCAGCAGCGTGAAGCGTTTCTCCACGAGGCTCGCCCCTTCGGAGTGCCCGACGGCATAATCGGTGCAGGCGGGTGAAATCTCCGACCACACCCTGCACACCGAAGCGAGCATGTCGCGGTCCTCGGGGGAGAACTCCCCGGTCCAGGTCTTCACGTCGTAGCCCGGCAGGCTGCGGTACTGGAACTGGTGGAACATGATCTTCTTGCCGCAGAAAACGATCTTACACGACTTGGCATAGGGAATCGGCACATAGCAGTAATAACCACCGATCTCGTTGGCGCACACGGGCTTCACGAAGGGATAGACCTTTCCGGAGAAGAGGTCCGAGAACCGGATACGCAGGCCGGGCGTCTTTTCGCCGTCGAAGTAAAATTCCAGCATGTCGTCGGTAGGCGTCGGGGTCCAGATGCGCTGGATAACGCCGGGACCTTCCAGTTCGGCCAGCACGAGGTTGTCTCCCTCCTTACGGATGTAGGAGTACTTTCCGGCAAACCCATCCTCGTTGCCGCCCGTGGGGTCGTAGCTGGAAACCTGCTCCACCATGCCGTCGCGGTAAAGGGGCAACTGGTCGACACGTTTGAGCAGTTCGACCTCCGAGGCCCAACTGTAAGGTTTCAGTCCGGTCGTCTTTTTCTTCGCGGCCGCGACGTTCCCGCCCGGCAATGCCAGCAAACCGATGAGCGCCAGCAGGGATAAACATTTTTTCATTTTGTCGAGTCGTAGTTTATGATGATTACTGATTGATCTTCCATTGTGCGTCGATCGTCATGGCCCGGCCCGTCAGACGGACGATCACCGGATAGGCCGGCTGCACGGGCCGCTTCTCGCTCCCGTCCACGGTCTTCACCCCGGGGTTGGTCGGGGGAATACCCGAAGCCTCGCCGACGAAGACCTCCACGGGGGCCGAAGCGTCGATCCGCACCTCAGCATCGGTCGTACGGATCACGAAACCCTTTTTAAAGGCATAGCGTTCGACCTCCCGGATGCGGGCATAAGGTTCCTCACCGAATGTCGCCGCACCAAGGCTTTTGCCGCTCAGCGCAGGTCGTTCGTTGAACAGCAGCACATAGTCGTAGCGGTGCTCCCCTTCCGAGTTGCAGACGAAGCGATCCACGAACGTCGCTCCTTTCAGCGTCAGCCGGCGCGACATCTCTACGCCGGGATAAACCTCGTCGGCCCGGGCGCTGATCGTGCCCCCGTCGGGCCGCGCTTCGAATGCGACGAACTGCCCGGCTACTTCTTGCTGGTCGCGCCCGTCGACAGTCACCGTATTATGGGCCAGCGTTTTGCGATACCATTTCGTATAGTCGGGAGCGCCGTAGGCCGAGGTCCCGAAATCGGAAACCAGTTCTTTCGCGCCGTTGTGCACCGAGATCGAGAGTTTGTCGGGATGCCCGTGACCGCCGCCATGCGGGCCGTACTTCAGCACGACGGTCGCAGCAGGGCTTCGCAGCAGGGCGAATCCGGCATCTTCGAAGCGGAAACTCTCCTGCCGCATCGGAACCGAGGCCGCTGCGATCTGCTCCGGATTCAGCAGGGCATATCCGCTGCCCCGCTCAGCACGGCGGTAGCACTGGGCCAGCACATCGCGAAAAAGCGGGTCGCGGAAGCGGGCATACGCCACTTCGAACAAGCCGGCCTGCGCAATGAGCGACTCGCCGTACCAGCCGTCGTTATGCGCCGGGAAGGTCAGGTCGGGATAGACGCCCCGCACCGGGGAAGCGAACATATTGTACAACTGCTGATCATACAGGTCGATATTGCGGCAGCGCACGGCATCGGCCGTCATCACGATAGCCCCCAAGGGATAAAAATGGTAGATCGGCGAACCTTCGTTCCACCACCCGTCCGCATAAACGTGCTTTGCCATCAGCGTCCGGTAACCGCACTGGGGATCGTCGAGCGCCACGCGGATCAGGTTATCGTCGCGCAGAGCCACAGCCAGCGCCGTCAGGCCGCAGTTGTGCCACACCTGCCAGTTACCGCCGTCGCGGCGGCGCAGCAGCAGGTCAGCACCCTGCCGGAAAAGGTCGCGCTCGATTTTCTGCTGCTGGGCTTCGGTCAGCATCCCGCGGACGGCGACATAAGCCCGTGCCGCGGAACTGAACCAGACCGATTCGTCGAGGCTCTGCCCGAACATCTTGCCGCTGTGGGCTTCGGACGGTTTACGCCAGACGTTGTGCACCATATAGTCGGGGTACATATTCGAATAATCGAGCAGCATGTCGCGGATATAGGCCGCATAGCGCGATTCACCCGTAGCCAGGTAGAGGTACATGCAGTTGGTCAGGAAACTCAGGTTGCTGGAATGCACGAAGTTCACCCAGCCCCAGTTGTAGCGGTTCACGCCCCGGTACTCCTTGTCGCAGGCGGCGCAATAGTGGGCCGTGGGATGGTCCCAGCGGAACGAGAAGGTGACATTGTGGATCGGGCAGACGTAGAAGTGGCCATGGCCGGCCTCCAGCGTGGGGACCTCCATGTCGTGCTTCAGGCGTTCGTCGACGCTCCGGCGCATGGACTCCACGATCCGCATGCCCCAGTCGGTCTTTGCCGACTCGCGCAGGTTAGCCACATCCCCCGGGGAAAAGAAGTAGAATTCATCCGGGGCGCCCGGCTGGGGCGAATCCTGCCCGTAAGCGGCAGTGCCGAGGAAAAACAGCCCGGCGGCAACGAGGTATTTCAACGGTAAACGCATCCTGTTATTTTTTATTCAGACTTTTCCAATCGGCCGAGAAATAGGCTTTGTTCAACTGCGCCAGCAGGTCGCTGCGCTGCTCACGGATAAACCGGTCTTCGAGGTCGCGGTAGAGGTAATATTGCAGCCAGTAGCCCTTGTGGTATCTCTCCCGGATCGACGCGGCCTGTTTCAGCTTGGCGTACCACGTGGTATTGAGTCCATACCCTTCGGCGATTTTCACGGCCTGCAGCGCCTGCCGCCACATGTTGTCGGCCATGCGCTGCATCATCTTCGTATAGTCGCGGTAGCGGAATCCCGACACGTCGATCAGTTCGCAACGGTCGTCGACACCCAGTGCCTTCAGGTCGACCGTCGTTTCGAATGTGTGGTCGCCGTCGAGATCGTACTCGATATAGTCGAAGAACCCGTTTCCGTCCCGGTCGGTATAGCGCACCGTTGCAAAGCGTTCGGGGTCGCGGCGCTGCCAGAGGCGGTCCCAACCCTGGTAATAGGTCGTATTCTGGTCGATGCGCCAGATGCCGGTCTCGGCCCCATAGAGGTGCAGGCGGCCGTCGAAACGGCTGATATAAAGCCGTCCGCCGCCGGAGTTGTCCATGTCCCACTCCCCGCGATCGCCCGAGGGGTCGGACTGGGAGTGGTTGTCGAAACCGCCACGACTGCGCCCGACCTTGAAGGGATCGAGGTTATCGCAGAACTCCACGCGCTCCCAGCGGCCGCAGTCGTCGTCCTCGTCGAAGACGAAGTTGACGCGGCTCCACTTCCCGCGCTGGAAAATCAGGTCGTAGGCGTGTTCATGGTCGGCATAGACCAACTCGGTCAGTTGACGGAAACGGGGGTCGGGGAAGAACTGGTCGGCCTCGGGCAGTCCCCGCATGTTGCGAAGCGGGTGGACCTGGTCGGAATAATCGAATCCTTCGCCCTGGAATCCCAGCGTAAAGTCGAAATCGAACTCCTGGCCCGGACGGTTGTCGTTGTCGAGGTCTACGGCGATCGAAACCCAGTCGATGCGGCCTGTCAGCTGCATGTGGTCGTAGGTATTGGGCAGTTTCGGGTCCTTCATGTGCGGCGGGGAGTCCAGCAGGCGGATCGCCATTTCGGTCAGCCCGTCCTTGTCGGGATCGTAGAAGAGGAACGGATTCTCCCAGTTGAGCCGCAGGTCGCCGATCTTATCGGTCGAGGCGTGCATCTTCATAAAGGCGGTTTTGCCGCTGTAATCGGGGAAGAAATCGCAGATTCCGGACTTCTGCCAGCACTCCAACCGGAACGTATTCCAGTCGATGTAGTTGAAGATGTCGTCCTTATCGGTATCCAGCACGACCATGTAATGGCCGTTGGGCCACACTTCGTCGGTCGGGTTGAACGGGTATTCGGCGACCAGTTGCAGGTCGGCCCGGCCGTCGCCGTCAAGATCGGCCCACTTCACGATAAGGTCGTAAACCCCGTCCTTATTGCGGTCGATCAAAAGGCAGTCGTTGACCGTATCCCCTTCCAGATCGCCGGGTCGCATGTTGCCGTCGTCGTCGAGCCAGAGCACGGGAATGTCGTTGTGGGTGACCGACCGGATCGCATCCGGCGTCCCGTCGCCGTTCAGGTCAAGGTATTCGGGGGTGAACCCCACAGGCGGCGGAGGCAGCCGGAACGGCGAAATGGCGTTGTTCGAATTCCAGTAAGCGGCAGGAGCCTTCGCATCGGCCCGGATTCCGAAAGGAAGCAGGGCCGCAGTCGCCAGAAGGCATTGTAAAATACGGAGTTTCATATTATCGTTGGGTTGTCTGCTGTTCCGCAAAACGGCCGAGGGCCGTATAGCGTTCGTATTGCTTTTCGTAGTAATCGTGCCGTTCGGGATCGGGCGTGTAATCGACATACTCTCGCGCGCCCATCGCCCCTTGCGCCGCCTCTACCGTAGCGTAAATCCCGGCAGCGACAGCCGCACACATCGCCGCGCCCAGTGCACAGGTTTGTCCGTAACGAACGACCCGGATCGGCATGCCCAGCACATCGCTGAGCGTCTGCATTACGAAGGGCGACTTGACGGCGATGCCGCCGATGGCGAGGATCGAACAGATTTCGACGCCCTCCCCGGTAAAACGCTCCGCGATGGCCCGCGAACCGAAAGCCGTCGCCTCGACCAGCGCCCGGAAGATCATCGGGGCCGAAGTGCCGAGCGTAAGCCCGGTCAGCGCCCCGGTCAGGAGTTGGTTCGCATCGGGCGTCCGGCGGCCGTTCAGCCAGTCGAGGGCCAGCAAGGACGATTCCCGCGGGTCGATCAGCGCCGCCTGTTCGCCCAGACGGGGAATGATGGCCTCGGCCACATCCTCCCGTTCGGGAACCAGTTCCCGCACCGTCCACATCAGCAGGTCGCGGAACCACGCGTATACGTCCCCGAAAGCGGACTGGCCGGCTTCCATGCCGACATAGCCCGGCAGCACCGAGCCGTCGACCTGCCCGCAGATGCCGCGAACGGCACCGCGGAGTTTTTCGGCCGGGGATACGACGATGTCGCAGGTCGAGGTCCCCATGATGCGGGTCAGCACGCCGGGACGGATGCCCGCGCCGATAGCCCCGATATGGGCGTCGATGGCCCCGACGGCCACGGGAATCCCCTCGGGCAGCCCCAGCCGGGCGGCCCATTCGCCGCACAGACCGCCGGCAAAGCGTTCGGCCGTATGTGTTTCAGAAGACATCCGTTCGGCGAAACGCCCCAGTCCGGGTCGCAGCCCGTCGAGAAATGCCGCAGGAGGCCAGCCGCCCCACGCTGCATGCCAAAGCCCTTTATGCCCCGCGGCACAACGGCTGCGCAGGGCATTTTCGGGACGGGTATTCCCAGTCAGCAGGGCGCACATCCAGTCGCAATGCTCGATCCACGCATAGGCGGCATCGGCAACACCAGGATTGGTTTTGAGGATATGCAGTACCTTGGCCCAGGCCCATTCGGCCGAATAGATGCCGCCCGAATAGAGCGTATAGTCGGTATCAGCCTGCCGTGCCGCCGCATTGATCTCAGCAGCTTCGCAGATGGCCGTGTGGTCCTTCCACAGAACGAACATCGCGTCGGGCTCCTCCGCAAAATGCGGGGTCAGCGCCAGCGGCGTTCCCGAAGCATCGGTCAGGACGGGTGTGGAACCGGTCGTATCGAACGCCACAGCGCAGATTTCGCCGGGCATCCCGGTCGGAATCGCCGCGACCGCTTCGCGAACCGCACATGCGAGCGCCTCGGTATAGTCCAGCGGATGCTGGCGGTAACGCTGGCTGCGAGGATCGCAATAAAGCCCCTTTTTCCAGCGCGGATAATGGCAGACCGCAGAGGCGACCTCGCGGCCATTCCCGCTGTCGACGATCAAAGCCCGGCAGGAGTCGGTCCCGTAGTCTATTCCGATAACATATTTCCTCATGACATGCACTCCTCTTTACATACAAAGATACTGTAATAGACAATGACTGCAAAAGCGACGGCCGGAACCCAGTAGGCGGTCTCGATGCTTCCGATCTGGTCGGAGACGATGCCTTGTATCTGGGTCAGCACGGCGGCTCCGGCGATGGCCATGACCATGCCCGCACCGCCGATCTTGGTATCCGGTCCCAAGCCGCGGAGCCCGCAGCTGTAGATCGTGGGGAACATCAGCGACATGCAGCCGGAAATACCCATAAGGCCATAAACACCCGTGACACCCTGGCCGTAAACCGCCGTCAGGCAGCACGCGACAGCCAGGCACGCAAGGGCGATGAGGATTTTACGCGGGGAGAAAAACCGCATCAGCCCGGTGCAGACAAAACGGGCGATGACGAACAGCACCAGCGAGAGGATATAGTAGGTCGCTCCGGCCTGCTCGGCCGTGCGGGGCAGCAGGTCGTCGAGTCCGACCCAGGCGCAGAAGTCGTAAAAACCGGCGGCGACAGGTTCCACGCCGCGCAGAGCGGCGATGATGCTTTCGGTCGAAGCCCCGCTGCCGAGTTGGGCGATCACGGCGTCGAAATGCAGTTGCTGCATGGCGTACCGAATGACGAACGACCACACCGCGATCTGCGCACCCACATAGAAAAACTGCGCAACGACACCCCAGACATAATTCCGGTTCTTCATCAGGCGGCGGAAAGTCGCCCCGAACTGAAGCGTCTTGTCCTCCTCGCGCAGGTTGGGCATGCGCGTGAGCCAGATAGCGAGCAGCAGGACGACCATGACCGCACCGACGGCCACATAGGTCATCGTCACGGCGTTCAGTTCATCGGCCTGGATCGCAGCCAGTTCCGTCGCAGGCAGCGCGGCCCGTTCGGAGGCCGTAAAGATATTGAGCTGCGAAAGAATGAATATCTGGCTGATGACCACACCCGAGATGGCCCCGAAGGGATTGAACGACTGCGCGAAATTGAGGCGCTGCGTCGCCGTAGATTCGGGTCCCATGGCAAAGACATAGGAGTTGGTCGACGTTTCCAGGATGGAAAGGCCCGCAAAGAGGATGAGGATCGCGAAAAGGTAGGTCACAAAACTCAGTTCCACATTCACCTCCGAGCACAGCATCGCGGGATAGAAAAGGAATGCGCCGAGGGCATACATCCCCAGGCCGAGCAGTACGCCGGATTTGTAGGTATAGCGTTTGATGAACATGGCCCCGGGAATGGCGAAACAGCCATAACCGAGCAGGTAGCAGACAACCTGTATCCACGCCGTTTTGGCATCGGTCAGGCTCATGATGCGCTTAAAGGCCGCCAGCATCGTGTCCGTCAGGTTATTCGGCAACGCCCAGGCGAAGAACAGCGTCGTCAGCAGGATAAACGGAAAAACGACGTTGCGGGGAATGATGGGTTCTTTCATGGTTGTAGTTTCAGGGAAGGGTTAGCGGTCGGAGGCGGTTCAGCAGAACGTCGCGATGATTTGGGACAGGTCGTACCCGAAAAGCTGCTGTACGATTGCCGCCAGAGCGGCTTCGTCGCCCTGGATATGCAGCACGGCCTGCCGGTGCGAAAGCGACTCGCCCGGGGCAAGGGCCGCTCCCGGAGATGAGGTTTCGATCTCATAGAAAGGTCCCATGACCGAACCATCCTCGATGGGACCGTCGTTGTAGGCGTTGATCACATCGCCATTGAAGGCGTCCTGCTGCTCGCCCCACTGCCCGTTGACATAGTCGGCAGGGCCTTCGGGCTGGGAATATTTGAGCAGCGTGAGCACCTGCTTTTCGGTGTCGTAACTGCCGCAGATGCCTTTGGCGCGCGGAGCCGGAATGCCAATCTTCGCGCGGTATTTCCCGTCGATCTTGAAGCGCAGCATGCCGCCGTCGGCCACGAGGCGGTCGGCGGGAACCTTTCCGAAATAGGTATCGTTCACGATCGCGCCCTCTGCCGCCTCATCATAGGGAATGAACACGGTTGTGGTGGGCGTCGGGGTGAACATGCCGAGCAGCCAGATCGAAGGCAGCCCGGTCTCCCGAGTCCAGGCATTTTCGCCGCGGTTGGTGATCCGGTTGTCGGTCTCGTAGGCCACGACCTTCAGGCCGGCAGGCAACTGCATGCCGAAGACTCCGGCAACGGCATCCGCGCCGAGCAGCGAGATCGTTCGCTCGATGTCCATGCGGAACGGAACGCCGCTCGCATTGACCAGTTCGGTCGATTTGGTGAACTTCACCCGGTCGGCGGTCTGCTCCCCGATGTCATAGCGTTCGGTGTCGATGACGGCCGGAACGAGCCAGTTGGCATAGACCTGTTCGGCCCCGGGCTTGAAATAGTAGGAGAACGCACCGCCCTCGGGACCGATCCAGAAACGCTCCTCGCCGCCCACGGGATTGAACTGCGGATTTTGCTCGCCGGCTTCGATGAAGCGGTAGTTGATCCAGCCGTAGCTGTCGCCGCCGTCACCGTCGGCCGTGGAGGTCATCACGCGGCCCTGAAGGCCGGGAGCGACCAGTATTTTCGCATCGCCCCCGGGGGCTGCCAGCTCGAGGAATTCGATTTTGTGGTCGCGAAGGAACTTCGCATCATATCCGTAACTGCCCATTTCGTACTTTTTTTCCGCAGAGTTGCAACCGGCAACGGCCAGTGCAGCACCCGCAAGCATATAATTAATCAATCGTGCCATGATCGTATGGTTTGGTTATTTGTACAACGGCCCATAATTCCCACAGGCGCGGTAATCGGCCCCTTCCGGCTCCGTGCCGAATGCGGCCCATGCGCTCGGGCGGAAGATTTCAGCCGGATCGACGTTGTGCATGCACACCGGAATGCGGAGCATCGACGCCAGCGTGATGAGGTCGGCGCCGACATGGCCGTAGCTGATCGCACCGTGGTTGGCTCCCCAGTTGTTCATCACCGAATAAACGTCGCGGAACGGGCCCTGCCCGGTCAGCCGCGGGGCGAACCAGGTGGTCGGCCAGGTTTTGTCGGTGCGCTTGTTGATTATCTCGAAGATTTCCCGGTCAACGTTCACCGCCCATCCTTCGGCGATCTGCAGGACGGGCCCCTGCCCCTTGATCAGATTCACGCGGCACATCGTCACCGGCATGTCGCCCTGCGTGAGGAAGCACGACGAATAACCGCCGCCGCGCATGTATTCGCGCGATGCGGGGTACCAGGTTGTCGCATCGAGGCACGCCTCGGCCTCGGCGGGGGTGATCTCCCAGAAGGGTTTCATCACCGGCTGCCCGTTCTCCGACTGGCGGCCCGTTGCATCGAGACAGCACGACCCGGAGTTGATCAGGTGAATGATGCCGTCGGCGGCCCGGCCCTCCAGTTTGCGGCCGGTCACCCGTTCCACGGCTTCGGGGCTCCAGAACGTACGCACGTCGGCGAACAGCTGGGCCCGGTTGGTCATGAGGTGCATCAGCAGCATCGAAACGCCGTTCAGCGTGTCGTTTTCCGTCGCAAAAGTGAAGGCTTCGCGGATGCCGTTCCAATCAAACGACGTATTGAGTATCGCCTCCGAAAAATCCCCGTCGGGCTTATAGTCGGTCCACTGCCGCTGGCCCTGGAAACCGCCCGCGATGGCGTTGTGGCCCATCGCCTCCTCTTCGAAGCCCATTTCGGCCAGTTTCGGGTTACCGATCATCAGGTCGCGGAAAATAAGCGTCATTTTGACCACGTATTCCCAGATGGCGTCTTTCTCCTCACGGCTGTAAACAAGGTGTTCGGGGTTGTAATCGCGGCCTTCGTTCTTCTTGCAGTATTTCTCCGTCCAGGCCATGGCGCGGCGGAACTCTTCGGGATCGTAGATACCCAACTGAACACGCCGTTCGATCTCGCTCGCATCGACATATTCGTTGCGCATGCCCAGGTACTCCTGGAAAAATTCGGGATTGGGGATCGACCCGGCAATTCCCATCGAGACCGAGCCGATCGAGAGGTAGGATTTCCCGCGCATCTGCGCCACGGCGATCGCAGCACGCCCGAAACGCAGCAATTTCCCGCGGACATCCTCCGGGATCGTGCGGTCGCCCATGTCCTGTACATCGCGGCCGTAGATGCCGAATGCCGGGAGGCCCTTCTGGTTGTGCCCGGCCAGGGCCGAAGCGAGGTAGACGGCGCCCGGACGTTCCGTTCCGTTAAAGCCCCAGATCGCCTTGGGCATCAACGGGTCCATGTCGATCGTCTCCGCGCCGTAGCACCAGCAGGGCGTCACCGAGACGACAGCCCCGACGTTGTTCATGCTGAATTTCTCGGCAGCCATCGCCGCCTCCTTCACACCGCCGATACAACGGTCGGCAAGGACGCACTCGACGGGGCTGCCGTCGGAATAGCGCAGTTGTCCGGCGTAGAGTTCGGCTACCCGCCGGGCCATATCCATCGTGGTTTCCTCCAACGATTCGCGAATACCGCCCCGGCGGCCGTCGATCACGGGACGGATTCCGATACGGGGTTTCAGGGATTTCAAGTCCATATGTTATAAGTTTAGGTTGTAATTTTGGGTTAGGCTGTTCTGTGCTGTGCTGAAGTAGGGTTAAAAAAATTTTACAGGGAACCCCGTAAAATCAGACGCGTGGGAATGTAGATCTGCGGACGCTCCATCGTCAGAATAAAGCGTGCGGCAACCGCTCCCATCAGGTCGAAATCGGTGGAGATGACCGAAATCCCGTTATCGAGGATTTCAAAAACCGGTTCGTCGTTATACACGACAACCCCCACGTCCTCCCCCAGTTTCCAGCCCTGCATCCGCGTCAACCGGATAAAGTCGATCAGGTGGCTGTGCTTCACGATCAGGTAGGCCGTCTCCTTTTCCAGCGTCGACGGGTCGATCCCGCTCACGATGTCGTAGGGAAAATGGTGGTCTTCGCAAAAGCGCTTGAAATAGGGAATGCAACTTGCCGGGTGTTCGGAATTCTCGGGGAATACGAAGACGATCTTCCGGTAACGCCGGAACCGTTCCAGCCCGGTCACCATGCAGTCGTAAAGCGTCTGGTCAAAACCCTGGCATACATAGGCGAAACGCTCCTTCTCGAATTTCCCGAAGTCGAGCAGCAGGACCTTCGACGGATCGAGCAGATCGAGTATCTCCGAATAGACATCGTTCTGGTAGTTCATCACCAGGTAGAGGTTATAGCGGCCTACGCTGTCGCGGATGATCTTGTTGAAAAGCTCTTCGCTGCGCTGGTGGAAATAGAGGTCGATTTTATAATTGGCCGCAAGGTTGCGCGTAATGGCGTCGTGCAACTGATATTTAAACGGACTGTAAGTGTCGAGCAGCAGGAGAATCCGGTGCACGGCGTTGCTCACATAGTAGCCTTTCGTCGGAGCCGAATCAACGACCCCCTGCATTTTAAGCTCATTGAAGGCCTTGAAAACCGTATCACGCGAAACGCCGTAGCGGCGGCTCAGCCCGTTGATCGAAGGGAGCGGGTCACCGGGAGCATACTCGCCGATGGAAATCTCGTGGCTCAGGGCGTCTGCCAGCTGTTTGACCTTAGACATCTGTGATGTAAATACCAATTCCATATTTTATTGATAACAAAAAATAATCGAAAGCCCGAGACTGTGCTGAGCTGTCCTGCTATAATGCAAAGGAAAAGAATAATCTACAGATAACCAAATTTTTCCGGCATATTTTTCCAACAGCGGCCTGCACAAAACCATCGAAACGAAGCAGTCTGAAACGAACGAAATATACACAGAAGATTGAAAATCAGCATTATTAAATAAAAAATTCAGACTGTTACTGGCAAAAAATAAAAAAATAATAATACCTTTGCCGATACCAAACAGCACAGCACAGCATAACCTAAAAAATAGAAACCATGCCCCGAAAAACACAAATCCTGACTGCGATAATGCTGTTCACCAGCATATCGGCTTTTCCGATCAGCACCCCGAAACCGCCTGTCGTTTCCGAGGCGACGCTTTTGAACGAGATGACCGACCGCGATGCGCTGGCCCGCCTGCCCTATCCGGCATACGCCACCCGGCAGTTCAGCAGCTACGACCGCCGGGCTGTTTCGCCCGGTCAGCCCGGCTGGTTCGGCAACGACGACTGGAGCATGTTCGTGCGCACGGAGAACAACGGCGGCCGCACCGAACATGTGCTGATGGACGCCGACGGTCCCGGCGCCATCGTGCGTTTCTGGATGACATTCGCCGGAAAGGACTGCGGCCGCGGCACGCTGCGCATCTACATCGACCACGCTGCCCAGCCGGTACTCGAAGCCACGGCATTCGAAATCCTGAGCGGCGACCGGGTCGCCGGGGAGCCTTTGGCCGCCTCCGTTTCGCCCCTGATGCGCCACGACCGGCGCGGGCACAACCTCTACTATCCGATTCCCTACGCAAAGCACTGCAAGGTTACCTACGAAAGTCCCAACGTATATGCCGGGCCCGAGCCCGAAAAACGCAAAGGATCGGAGAATGTCTACTACAACATCGAATGCCGGACCTACACCGACCCGGTGAAGGTCGTTTCCTATACAGGGGTTTCCGACGACAGCCTGCGCAAGGCAGCTGAACAAACCTGCGGAGTGCTGACCGCAGCCAAAAAGGCGATGGGCGGCCCCTCGAAACCGGGGATCGTTCCGCTCGAAACGACCCTTGCGCCCGGCCAGGCCGCCGGACCGACCATTCGCGGATCGCGCGCCATCCGGGAAATGACGCTCCGCCTCAAGGCCGAAGACCTGCCCCAGGCGCTCCGGTCGACCGTCATAAGCATCCGTTTCGACGGTGAGCAAACCGTATGGGTTCCGGTCGGCGACTTTTTCGGCATCGGTTACAAAACGATGCACAACGACACGTTCTTCACCGAGGCCGACGACGAAGGTACGATGAAAGCATACTGGGTTATGCCCTTCCGCAAGGAGTGCGAAGTGTCGTTCCAGAACTTCGGCACGCAGGAGGTGGCATTGGAGGGACAAATCACCTACGCTCCCTGGAAATGGGACGACCGCAGCCTCCATTTCGGAGCCGCGTGGCATCAGTACACCGATATAAAGACAGGGGCGAACGGCAAATCGTCGCCCCGGGACATCGTCTACACCGAACTCCTGGGCGAAGGCCGTTACGTGGGCGACTGCCTGACGCTCTACAACACGGTAAACGGCTGGTGGGGCGAAGGCGACGAGAAAATCTACGTCGACGGCGAAACATTCCCGTCGCATTTCGGAACAGGTACGGAGGATTATTACGGCTATGCCTGGTGCCGGCCCGAGGTTTTCACCGGCCATCCGTTCATCGCCATGCCTGCCGGCGACGGGAACCTCGGCATCGGATACACGGTCAACAGCCGTTACCGCGCGCTCGACGCCATTCCGTTCACGCGTTCACTGCGTTTCGACATGGAGTTGTGGCACTGGCAGGAAGCCCGCATGAACTACGCTCCCACGACGATGTGGTACATGCGCCCGGGCGGCATCTGCAAAATTACGCCTGACACTGCCGGAGTGCGCCAGCCGGTCGTGCTTCGCCGCAGCCAGTTGATTCCTCCCGTCCTGACGGCCGGCATCGAAGGCGAAGACCTCGAAATCCGCGGATGCACGGGCGGGAAAGCCTATGGACAATACCGCACCAACGGGTTATGGAGTCAGAACACGCAGCTTTTCTGGCACAACGCCCCCGTCGGGTCCACGCTCACACTCGGATTCGAATCCGCCGTGGAGGCCACTGCCCGGCTCGAAGGCATCTGCTCGCTCGCCAAAGATTACGGCACATTCCGGATCAGCCTCAACGGGCAGGAACTGACACCCGCCGTGGCGCTCTATGCCCCGGAACTCATTACGAGGGAGATTACGCTCGGAACCGGCACAGTCCGCAAAGGCGAAAATACGCTCACCATCGAGGCCGTCGCCCCGGCAGCCGGGTTCACAGAGTGTTTCTTCGGCCTCGACAGGCTGGTTTTACACCTGCAATAAGGGCGGGCACAAGATGCCTGCCCGAAAAAATACGGCACGGATGGGGTATCTGAATACACCCCATTCGTGCCGTCCGGGAACAGGCGCAGAAGCGCCTGTTAGAATCAAAGACTATTGATGTTGCGGTCTTAATAAATCCTGCACGACTTTCACAGGCGAGAACGTCGTGATGGGGACATCGACGAAAACCGTGTTCCACCGGGCCATCGCACCATTCCAGAGGCCCGGCAGCTCCTGCGCACGCAGGTCGCGGCCGCCGCTCGACTTCGACGAGATGAAACCCGTCGTGGGATCGGTGTATTTGCGCAGGTCGAACCGGCGGCCCTTCGAATCGCGCACGCCGCACACGAGGTCCACGGGATTGAAATGCGTAGCCGACTTCATCAGCGGCAGGTCGTCGGGCCCGATCTGGCTCGACTCGGCGATCTGGAGCGACTCCGTGCCGTCGGGATTCCCTACCCAGAACGGGCCGCCGCCCGGTTCGCCCTCGTTGCGGACCATGCCGCAAACGCGGATCGGACGGTCGAGGACGGCACGCAGCAACGCCGTATCGTAATCCGCGGGAAGTTTCACGCAGAGTTGCTTTTCAATAAATTCAACGATAGGCTCCAGTTCCGCACCGCCTACTTCGAGCGCCTTGAGGTACTCGAAAGCGCGCTCCTGCAGGTCGAGCAGCACACCGGCCAGCACCTTTTTAAAACGAATGGTGTCGCCGCGGCGGGCATCGGTCGTCACGTTGTCGATATTCTTAATGAAGACGATGTCAGCGTCGATCTCGTTCAGGTTCTCGATCAGCGCTCCGTGACCCGCAGGACGGAACAGCAGCGTGCCGTCGTCCTGGCGGAACGGCGTGTTATCGGGATTGACGGCGAGCGTGTCGGTCGAAGGCTTCTGCACGGAGAACGAAATGTCGTAACGGATGCCGAACTTCTTTTCGTAGAAGGGGACCTTCTCTTCGAGCAGTTCCTCGAAACCGGCGACATGCTCGGGCGAAACGGTGAAATGAATCCGCGCGACGCCCTCCGCCGCCGCATAGGTCGCGCCTTCGACCAGATGCTCCTCGACGGCCTTGCGGGCTCCCTCGGGATAGGCATGGAACGTTACCAGCCCTTTGGGTTTCTGGCCGTAGTTGAGCCCCTCCTTCACGATGGCGCTGACAATGGCTTTATCATCGGCTCCGGCGGGCAGCACGGCTTTCAGTTCGGGCCAGAAAGCGAATTTTTCGATATTTTCCAGCAACGTGTCGATGCCTTTGCCGCGCTTGCCGTCGTTGACGAACTCGAACAACTCCTTGAACATGCGCGTCGCAGCGCCCGAGGCCGGAACGAATTTCACGATGCCCAACTGCGGGGCCTCCTTTTCATAACGCTCCGCGGCGGCATCGGCATCGGCCTGCGAGAGCGTCAGCACACCGTCGCCCGGCGATGCGGCCCGTACCACGTTCAGGAACGGGAATCCGCGACGGAAATTCTCCAGCTGGGTCTCCGCCAGTTCGGGTGTCAGGCCATGATCGGCAATCTGTTTCAAATCTTCCTGCGTAAACATCGTATATTTCGTTTTTAGTTTGCAATCGGTCATACAGCAACCACTACGGTAGCAGTCACATCGAAAACAATACGTTCGTCCATGCCGTAAGCCCCTCCCGAGGGAGGGGTTTGGGGTGGGGTCAGGCTTGTAAACGCAGCCACAGGCTGCGAATGGCAACATCCGGACACGGAATGCCGCAGCGAGGGAAACAATAGCCTGCCGCGATTTCAAAGTTACTAAATTATTCGTAACTTTGCGCATCATGATCCGAGAATTTCATCAAACCAGCCTGCGCGGGCGCAACAGTTTCGGCGTCGATCAACACGCCGCACGCCTCATCGAGTTCGAAACCCCGGAGGATTTGCACGCGCTTTTCGCCGCGGGGATTCCCGGGCGGTGGACGGTGCTCGCCGGGGGCAACAACATCCTCTTCACGCAGGATTACGACGGGCTGCTCCTGACCCCCGTGGCCCGGCAGATCACCCCGATCAGCGACGACGGCGCGATGGTCCGCATACGGGTCGATGCCGGCGTCGAGTGGGACGATCTGGTGGAATGGGCCGTCCAGCGCGGGTTGTGGGGCATCGAAAACCTCTCGCTGATCCCCGGCAAGGCGGGCGCCGCCCCGGTGCAGAACATCGGGGCCTACGGCTGCGAAGCCAAGGACGTGATCGAACGGGTCGAAATGTACTGCGTCGAAACGGGCACGATGCTGACGCTCGATGCCGCGCACTGCGGCTTCGGCTACCGCGAAAGCGTCTTCAAGCACGACCTGAAGGGGCGCGTCGTCATCACGGCCATCGAAATACGCCTCTCGCACACGCCATGCCCGAAACTGGGTTACGGCGACGTGGAACGCGAAGTCGAAGCCCGCGGGGGCACAACGTTGCGCAACATCCGCGAGGCGATCTGCGCCATCCGCCGCGCCAAACTCCCCGACCCGGCCGTGCTGGGCAATGCGGGCAGTTTCTTCAAAAATCCGGTTGTCGAAACCGCCGTCGCGGAACGCCTGCTGGCCGAATACCCCGGAATGCCGCACTACCCCGCGCCTGACGGGCGGGTGAAGTTGGCTGCCGGGTGGCTGATCGACCAAGCCGGGATGAAAGGCCGCCGCGAAGGCCCGGTGGGCATCCACGAACGGCAGGCGCTGGTGATCGTCAACCACGGCGGCGCCACGGGCGGCGAGGTGATCGCCTTCGCCCGCACGGTGCAGGCCCGAGTCCGCGAGAAATTCGGCATCGAAATAGATACGGAGGTGAATATATTATAAACCGGATGAAAAGTAGGATGACATTAACCGTTTTGCAACCCGAACAGCCGTATTCGCCGCCTTTGGCGTCGTTTACAAGTCTGACCCCACCCCAAACCCCTCCCTCGGGAGGGGCTTATCACGACGCATCCGGTTTTCATCCGAACAACGGTTAGAATCGCGACGGATGACCAGAGCGCAGAAGGCGCAGAACGAAAAATAAGACTATGAATCTTTTGGACTCTTTTCAACGCTACATCGACGAGAACAACCTCGCCACGCACGACGACCGCATCCTACTGACTGTTTCGGGCGGCGTGGACTCGATGGTCATGCTCTCGCTGTTCACCCGCTGCGGCTACCAGGTAGGCGTCGCCCACTGCAATTTCCAGTTGCGAGGCGAGGAGAGCGACGAGGACGAAGTGCTGGTGGAGAACGAAGCGAAGAAACACGGGGTGGCGTTCTACAACAAACGTTTCGAGACCGTCGCCGAGATGGAGCGCACGGGCGAGTCGATGGAGATGGCGGCCCGGCGGCTGCGCTATGCGTGGTTTGACGCCCTGAGCCGCGAACACGGCTATACGGCCATCGCCATCGCCCACCATGCCGACGACTCGATCGAGACCTTTTTCATCAACCTCCTGCGCGGAACGGGGCTGCGGGGCCTTACGGGAATCTCGACCCAAGTCGGGAAGATCATCCGCCCGCTGATGTTCGCCTCGCGCAAGGAACTGCTCGAATACGCCGTCGCAAACCACATTCCCTTCCGGGAGGATTCGTCGAATCGGTCGACCAAATACCTGCGCAACAAAATCCGGCTGGGACTGATTCCCCGCATCCGCGAGATCAACCCCAAGTTCACGAGCCTGATGAGCCGCAACCTCGCGCGCCTGACCGACGCCCAGTTGTTCATCAACCACGGCATCGAGCGCATCCGCTCGGAGGCGGTCACTTCGGAGGGCGGGCTGGACACGATCCACCTCGACCGCATCGACCCGGCCTTCCCGCAGGGCTTCGTGATCTACGAACTGCTCAGCTCGGGGTACGGATTCAAGGGCGACGTGATCGACTCGTTGTGCCACTCGCTTGAACAGGACGCCACGGGGCGGCGGTTTTACGCCCGCGAGCACATCGCCTCGATCGACCGCGGGAAGATCGTCATCGGGCCGATAGCCGACGACGACGCCTGCCTCACGACGGTCCGCAAAGGCGCCCTGCGCAGTTACTGCGGCAACTCGGTGCTCTACTACGAATACTGCGACATCGACACGATCAAGAACTTCGGCGTGCCGGAGAACATCGCGCAGCTCGATGCCGACCGCCTGCAATTCCCGCTCACGTTGCGTCGCTGGCAGCAGGGCGACTGGTTCGTGCCGTTCGGCATGACGGGCCGCAAGAAGGTGTCGGACTTCCTGGTCGACGCCAAAGTCTCTGTGGCCGAAAAACAACGGCAGTTCGTGTTACTGTCGGGCGACGAAATCGTCTGGCTTGTGGGACGGCGCATCGACGACCGTTACCGCCTCACGCCCGACACGGAAAACGTGCTGCGCATCACCAAAGAAATCATTTAGGATGGCAAAAAGCGCTCTGAAATTCAAGGATTCGGTCGCCGAATACGAACGGATTGCGGCCGACATAGCAGCCCGCAGGTTCGCGGGCATCTACCTGCTGATGGGCGAGGAGAGCTACTTCATCGACGCGCTCTCGGACCGGCTGGCCACGACGATCCTCGACGAGGCTTCGCGGGACTTCAACCAGGTCACCGTCTACGGACGCGACTCGGAGGCCGGGCAGGTAATCAACCTCTGCCGCCAGATGCCGATGATGGGATCGTACCAGGTGGTAATTCTGAAAGAGGCCCAGCAACTCAAGGGACTCGACAAACTCTCGCTCTACACGCAGAAACCCTCGCCGACGACCATCCTCGTGATCTGCCACAAGGAGAAGAACGCCGACAAACGCTCGGCCTTCTACAAGGGCTGCGCGGCGAACGGCGTGGTGCTCGAATCCATACGGCCCCGCGACTACGAGATCGCGGCATGGCTGCAACAGTTCATCCAGAAAAAGGGCCTCTCGATCGACCAGAAGGCGCTTTCGATGCTGACCGACCACCTCGGGACCGACATATCCAAAATCTCGAACGAACTCCACAAACTCACCGTGTCGCTGCCCGAAGGCACGCAGCGCATCACCGACGCCGACATCGAGGCCAACATCGGCATTTCGAAGGATTTCAACAACTTCGAACTGTGCAAGGCCGTCGCCACACGGGACATGGCCCGCGCCCTGATGATCGCCGAGCATTTCGGCCGCAACCCCAAGGACAACCCGCTGCTGCTGACCATCATGGCCCTGTTCGGGCAATTCAAGGAGATGTTCGTGGTCAACTACCTGCGCTGGCTCTCACGTTACAAGGGGCAGCCGTTCCCGCCCGACACCGAACTGATGCGCATTCTGCGCAAGAACAACACGTTCGTCATCGGCGAAATCAAGCAAAATTCCGCCGGGTGGGACAACCGCAAGGTATTCAACATCCTGGGGCTGCTGCGCGAGTATGACGCCAAGAGCAAGGGCCTCAACACGGGCGGAGCGTCGGACGGCGAACTGCTGCGCGAACTGCTATTGAAAATCTTCATGCTTTGACGGAGCTTTACCTATACCAGACCGTGCACCTCGCCCGGGGCCGCGCACGCAATGTCGCGGGGCACATCGCCGCGCTCGACGCCGCGTCGGAGAGGTTGTTCGGACAGCGTTACGCCCCCGGCACGCAGCAACTCGCGGCGCGCCTCGAAGCCCTGGCCGCTGCGGAGCGTTATCCCGCAGGCGTGTCCGGCTTCGTGCGTATCGAGCTGGGTCCCGACGGCACGGAACGCCTGTCGCCGGCAGGAGTGTCGCTCTACGACGGCTACGCCTTCCGGAGCCTCACGCCCGAAGCCGTGACGGTCGACTACGACCTGCCGCTCTCCGCCGCACCGACCTCAGCACGCGAGGCTGCAGCACAACTGGCCCGCCTGCAGGCCGAACTGGCCGGGGCCGAAGTCGCCATACGCTGCGACAGCGCGGGGATTCTCCGCTCGGCCGACGACGCACCGTTGTTCGGCATCGGCGGGCACACCGTCCTGACGGCTCCCGGCTCCACGAGCGTCGAGCGCGAACTGGCCCTCCGGGCCATCGTAGCCGCAGGGCTGGAACTGCGCGAGGAGCCTTTCGGCCGCGCCGACCTGCCCCATCTCGACGAACTTTTCTTCGCCGACCACCGGGGTATCACCTCCCTTTCGCGCTGCGACGGACAACCGCTGATGACATTCCTCGCCGAACGCGTCGCCGAAGCGATGGAGGACCTTTTTCCGAAAAAATAGAAACCGGAGGCACTTCGCACGCCGTATCTTTCGGGAGATCAAAACCCGAAAACCGTGAAAAAATACCTATTACTATACGCCGTCGTTGTGACGGCGTTGCTCTTTGGCGTCTACCGCCGTTACCACACCGAAAACCGGCGGCTCGCCCAGAACCAGACGGCCCTCACGGCCGGCATCGCGCACTACCGCACAAAGGCGGGCGCCGAAGCGGCCTCGGTGCAGGCGTTGCGGCTGCGATGCGGGGAGTTCGAAAGCCTACGCGCGGCCGACGCCGAAGAGATTCGCCGCCTCGGCATCCGTATCCGCCGCCTCGAAGCTGCGGCCAAAGCCGTCACCGAGACCAAAGCCGAAGTCCGCATGCCGCTGCGCGACACGGTCGTCGTCCGGGGGCACGACTCGCTTCCCATGCGCGACACCCTCCGCGTGTTCCGCTGGCGCGACCCGTGGGTCAGCATCGAAGGCCGTATCGGCCGGGACTCGGTCGCCTGCCGCATCCGCAGCGTCGACACCCTCCGGCAGGTGGTCCACCGTATCCCGCGCCGCTTCCTCTTCATCCGCTGGGGAACGAAAGCCCTCCGGCAGGAGATCGTCTCGACGAATCCGCATACGCGGATCATCCATGCAGAATACGTAAAAATCGAGCGCTGAAACTTTTTTCGAAAAAAATCCGGCAGGTCCGTAAGGGTCGGCCGGATTTTTTGTGTCTCAATGGAAAGACCGCATCCTATGAATCCGGACAAACAGACCTGGGACCTCCTCATCAGCGCACTCAAAGGCACGCTCAGCGACGCCGAACAGTGCGAATTCGACCAGTGGGTCGCCTCGGCGGAAAACCGCCGTTTCTACAACAACCTGACCCGCGTGTGGCGCGAGATACAACAACGGGCCTCGGCTTACGAGCCCGACCGCGACCGGCTGTGGCAGCAATTGCAGCAACGGATCGGAACCTACGAAATTCCGCACGCGGACGCAGCCCCGAAGCGTCGCCGTAGCCACCTGCTGCAAACGGCCATAGCAGTGGCCGCAGCGGTCGTCGTGACCCTCTTCGTGGCCCGCACCGACACCTTCCGTCCCGCGGCGGATGCGGCTGAACAGCAGCTCTGCGCCTTCGAAGGCAAGTCGCAGGCCCGGCTGGCTGACGGCTCGACGGTCTGGCTCCACGGCGGGTCGACGCTCACCTACGACGCCCGTTTCGCTGCCGGAGAACGCCGCGTAAAACTCCACGGCGAAGGATTTTTCGACATCGCGAAAGATCCCGAACGCCCCTTCACCGTCGAGATCGAGGGACTGAAGGTCTGCGTCCACGGCACGAAGTTCAACGTCCGCACCTCGGCCGACAACGGCATATCGATTTCGCTGGTCGAGGGTTCGGTTTCGCTCGACGCCGGCAGCGGCAGCCGCAGGCTGTTGCGTCCCGGGGAGATCGCCTGCTACGACCCCGATACGCGCAAAATTGCCATCGGGCGCGGCAACGTGGCGATGGAGTCCTGCTGGGCCGCCGGGAAACTC
>JAEZTA010000046.1 GCA_023443765.1 Bacteroidota bacterium
GGTCAGGCCCATATTCATCATGTAACGGTCGCGGTTGTTTTCACGCAGGATGCGGTGATTCACCCAGTAGGGGTTATCGACCGGATAGTCGAATTTCTCCATCAGGGGCCAGTACTGCGTATAGATATTGCGCTGGGGATCGAAACGCTCGAACATCCTGATATCGTTCCAGTCGTCGCCGCGCGGGAACAGATAGGCGCCCACCAGCGGGTTCATGTAGGTTCCCTGGTTGACCATGTTGCGGTCCTTCTGCTTGATGAAACTGCCGCCCAGGTCGAGCGTCATCCGATCGTCGAGAAACGACGTGGTATTGCGGAAGGTGAAGTTGTAACGCTCGTAATCGTTATTGGGGACGATGCCGCGCGAATTGACGGCTCCCGCCGAAACATAAGTCTGGTTACGCTCCGTACCGGTCGAAAGCGACACGGTCTCGGTTCCGACCACGCCGCGCTGGAAATAGTCGTCGCGGGGCGAATAGCCCATGTAGTTCGATTCGTTCAGCCGGTGTCCCCAGCTCAGCTGCGGAGCAGGCATTTCGGAACTGAGGTTGCCCGTACCGTAACGGGTCTGGAAACGAGGCAGCACGAACGGTGCGAGCAGTTCGGTATTGCTCGTTACAGTCACGGTCGTGCGGCCCGCCTGTCCGGTCTTGGTCGTGACGACGATGGCGCCGTTCGAAGCGTGGCTGCCGTAGAGCGCGGCAGCGGCAGCACCCGTCAGAACCGAGATGGATTCGATATCTTCGGGATTGATGTCGGCAATGGGCTCCGACGTACCGTACGAGTCGTATCCCGTACCGCCTTCGCCGCTGAGGTTATACATCGGGATGCCGTCGATAACGTACAATGCGTTCGACGACTGGTCGATACCTTTCGTACCGCGCATGATGACCTTCGAGGCGCCGCCCACGCCCGACGACGAGGCATTGATGTTCACGCCGGCGATCTTGCCGCTGAGCGAATTGACGAAGTTGACATCTTTCACGGCCACGACATCCTCGCCGTCCATTTTCTGAACATTGTACGAAAGGGCCTTTTCCGAGCGCTTGATACCCAGCGCAGTCACCACTACGGCATCCACGTCCACGGCAGACTCCCGAAGGGTGATCCGGAAATCGGTGCGGCTGCCGACGGCGACATCCACCGGCTCATAGCCCAGGTAGTTAACCGCAAGCACGGCCTCCGCGGCGGGGGGGGGTATTTGAAGCGAGAAAGCGCCGTTCACGTCGGTGCTCGCGCCGATCGCGGTACCTTTGACGACCACGGCTACGCCGACCATCCCCTGTCCCGCGGCATCGACGACAACGCCGCTCACGGTAACGGCCTTTGCGGGTTCACCGACGGCCCTGCGGGAGAGAACGATCGAAGTTTTTTCGACCGCATAGGCAATATCGGTAGACCGGAACAGGTTCTCCAGCACGCCCTTCAACGGCATGGCCTCGACATCGAGCGAGATTTTGCGCGTCACATCGACGCTCTTGTCATACACGAAAAGATAGGTGGTTTGTTTCTCGATTGCATTGAGCACCTGTTCCAGGGGAACGTCCGCCACCCGGAGCGTCACCGGCACGGACTGGGCACGCGTCGGCACGGCAAAAAGGCAGCACACCAGCGTCAAAACAGGCAAGAGCAGACGCACCCTTGCTTGATCTTTCATTTTCATAGGTTCACATATTTAGGTTTGGGATTGTCTTCCCGGCAGGAAGACATCCGGATCGGTCCGCCTCCGGAAGGGCGTCCGTCAAATAGGCGGAAGAATTCAGTTCAGGCATGGAGTGGTTTCGATCACATAGGCTTTTTCTTTTTTACGGAGTTGGCGGAATTATTCAGCGGATATACAGTATATCTTTCGTCTCGTTGCGCGTATAGGTGAATTCGGCGCTCTGCTGCAACACCCACAAGGCATGGTCGATGCCTTCGGCAATGCGAATCTTTCCCGTGAACAGATCGTCGGTCACGACATCACGCTGTACTACGATCTTCACGCCGTAATATTTCTCAAACTCGCCGAGCAGTTCCCTGAACGAAGCGTCGCGAAATGCGATCAGGCCCTCGCGCCACTGGAACTGCTCATGGTCGGGAATACGCTCCACGACCAGACGGCCGTCGGACCTCAAAGCCCGGTGCTCGGGCTGCAGCACCACCTGGTTCCGGGAAGCCGTTCTGTCGGTGATGCGCACGCAGCCCTCGACCAGCGATGCAACGAACCGGTCCGTCTCGGGATGCGCCTCGACATCGAACTTCGTCCCCAGCACCTCCACGTCACAGGCATAGGTCTCGACAACGAACGGATGCCTTTCATCGTGCGCGACATCGAAAAACGCTTCGCCCCTGAGCTGCACCTTACGCCGCCCGCCTATAAAGGAGGAGGGATAGCGCAGTTCCGAAAGCGCATTCATGCAGACCTTCGTACCGTCGGGAAGCGTCACGTCGACATGCTGCCCGGCAGGGACGGAAATCGTATTGTACGACTGCGCAAACCGGTCGTGCAGGCTGGAGAAATAAGCTCCGCCCACCCCCGCAGCCACGATGAGCACGGCGGCATATTTGACGGTTTCACGCACCCAGCGGGGAACCGGGAATTTTTTGGCTTTCGGACTCTGCCCGGGCCTGGCGTGCATCAGCACCGCATCGAACAGGCGGCGTTCGGCAAGCAACTGCTTTTCATGCGCGGGATCTTCGTCGAGCCAGTCGAGGACGATTTTTTCCTCCGCGACCGAAGCCCGACCACTAAAAAAACGATACAATAATTCTCTTTCCATGACATACTAATAACACGCCTCCGGCGAATATCCCTGAAAAAAATCGCACTTTTTCAGGCGGCATCCGCGGAAGGAGAAAACAGACAATCCGTAATCAGTTGATATAAAACCAGAAAATAAAAAAAGCGAGGTAGTCTTTCAGAGCGACGCGCAGCAGCTTCATCGCTTTCGAAACCTCGAATTCAACGCTCTTGACCGTCGTGCCCATCTCGGCGGCAATCTCCTTGTAACTTTGTCCGCGGAAGCGGCTGCGGACGAAGATTTCACGGGTACGTTCGGGCAGGGCATCGAGCGTCCGGTCGACCAGCCGGCGGGCCTCCTCGCTGAAAAGCTCTTCGGGATCGCAGGCCTGCAGGGTCGCAATGCGTGTGCGGAGCATCCGCGCACCGTGAGAATGGATGCTTTCCGCCGCACGGGTACGAACATCCTGCGCACGCAGGTGGTTCAGGCATTTGTTCTTGATAATAGTGAGTGCATAAGGCGGGAACGAGCCGACCGAGAGCATGTCGCGCCGGCCCCAGGCCGCAACGAAACTCTCCATGACGATGTCCTCGGCAACGACAGGATCGGCGATATAGCTCACGGCGAAACGGATGAATCGCTGCTGGTACTCCCCGAAAAGACGGTTGAAAGCCGCGAGATCCAAAGCCGCGCCGGATTGAAACATCTCCAAACTCATCGTCGTTCTACTTCTTTCTCAAAAACAAATATATAATAAAACGGCTACGAAACCCCGGAAAAGGACAAAAAAAGATGCACTGCACCGGACCCGGACTCCGAATCCGGATGCAGCGCCGCGATTAAATTTATTACCCAAAGCCCCGGCCATTATTTATATAACACTTCACCGCACCACATCCCTGATAAAAAACAAAAAACGGACCGCATTTCCTGCGGTCCGTTTCTAACAAATACAGATATATCCGTTATCTACCGGGCCTTTGCCTCGCAGTAGGCGCAGCGGCAGGAGCCGTCCGCCTGGCGGTGGAAAAGCCGGTCGACATCCTCCGAAGCGGAGATGCAGCGGCGATTGGGGCACTCGTATTCGTTGACGACATAGTGTTCGCTGAAGACCGGCGTATGCCCGAAGGGCTTGTTCTCGTCGGCCCAGCGGAGCAGCGTATAGATCAACGCCATACGCACGAATTTACCGTTCTCGACCTGGCGGAAATAGGCCGCACGGGGATCGTTGTCCACGGCGCGCGTGATCTCGTTGACACGCGGCAGCGGATGGAGGATAATCATGTCTTCCTTAGCGGTCTTCAGTTTCTCGGGATCGAGCACGAAGCTGTTTTTCACGCGGTCGAACTCCTCCTCGTCGAGGAAGCGCTCCTTCTGGACACGCGTCATGTAGAGAATGTCCAGTTCGGGCATCACCTCCTCCATGGTCTCGACCTCGCGGAACTCCAGTTTGGAGTTTTCAGCCATCTCGGTGAGCATATAATCCGGCAGGCGCAGTTCCTGCGGAGCGATCAGGATAACCTTGATATTCGAATAGCGCGACAGGGCCTTGATCAGCGAGTGGACCGTGCGGCCGAACTTCAGGTCGCCGCAGAAACCGATCGTCATATTGTCGAAGCGGCCTTTTTCGCGCTTGATCGTCAACAGGTCGGTAAGCGTTTGCGTGGGATGGGCATGGCTGCCGTCCCCGGCGTTGATGACCGGAATCCCCGCATACTGCGAAGCCACGAGCGGCGCACCCTCCTTGAAGTGGCGCATGGCGATGATGTCGGCGAAGCAACGGATCACGCGCACGGTGTCGGCCACCGTCTCGCCTTTCGACACCGACGAGGAGTTGGCGTCGGAGAAACCGATGACCTGTCCGCCGAGTTCGAGCATCGCCGAGGTGAAGCTCAGGCGCGTACGGGTCGAAGGTTCGTAAAAGAGCGTAGCCAGTTTCTTGCCCTTGCAGGCCTCACTGTACTTGGCGCGGTTGGCGATGATGTCCTCCGCGAGGGAGACGATCTGTTCGGTTTCGGCAACCGTAAGGTCCGTCGGGTCAATTAAATGTCGCATAGGTTTTCATTCATTTACAAAGTTTCCGGGGTTCGTATAATGCTGATTTCAGCGCCTCCGGGGTTTGTCGTCAGCGTACGGCAGATTTTGCAGATCGTGAAGCGGGATGCGGACGGGACATACAAGGCGTATTTCCCGTTCGCGGCACGCAAAGGATATGCGGAAGGTGCCGTGCGATCACGGCAAACAATTACTTCATCCAACTTTCGTCCGACGGATTATCCCGGAACTGGAGCAGACGGGCTTTGTCTTCGGACTTGATGTATCCCTCCTCGGCAGCCACTTCGACGAGCGCGTCGAGGTTGGAGAGGCTGTAATTGATGACGTTCGCTTCCTTCATGCGGTCGAGGCCCTTCTTCATGCCGTAGGTAAAGATCGACGCCACACCGAGCACCTCGGCACCGGCTTCGCGCAGGGCGTTGACCACCTCGATACACGAACCGCCCGTCGAAATGAGGTCCTCGATCACGACCACCTTCTGACCCTTTTCGAGTTTGCCCTCGATCTGGTTGCCACGGCCGTGGTCCTTCGAGCCGGAGCGGACATAGCCCATCGGCATATCGAGGATCGTAGCCGTGATAGCTGCATGGGCGATTCCGGCGGTCGAGGTTCCCATCAGCACTTCGGCTTCGGAGAATTTCGTGCGGACGATTTCAGCGAGGCCCGCCTCGACATGGCCGCGTACGACGGGAGCCGTCAGCGTCAGTCGGTTATCGCAGTAAATCGGGCTTTTGATGCCGCTCGCCCAGGTGAAAGGCTGTTCGGGACGCAGGAATACTGCGCCGATCGACAGCAGGTCTTTAGCAATTTTCTTTTCCATAATTTTAACATAGTCCCGGCAGGTTCCTTCCTCCGTTTTCCACGATGAAACCTGCCGGGACAGCGTTAAAGCACCTACGGTGCTGGTTTCATCGTGACATTTCCTCTAAAGCTCCCTTTGACAAAGGGAGACTTCGCAATTCGGATTCTTTTAAGTTTCTATTTCAGGTTTTTAGTTTTCAAATCGTCGGCAACCCAACGCACCCATGCGTCGACGTTGTCCGTCAGGGTTTCGGGCAGGGGCAGCGTGATCCGTACGTCGGGCGAAATGCCCTCGGCGTCGATCCCGCGGCCTTCCGAAACCCGGCAGGAACGGGTCGTGGGGAGCATCATCCACCGGGTCGAGTCCTGCGGAAAATAAAGTATTTCGCAGTTCGAGAAATCGAGGCACCCGAGCGTGTTATCCTGCCCGTAAACGGTCGTACGGCGACTGCTGGCCTTAACTTCGAGCACCAACTGTTCACCCGAGGAGCCAACTTTTCCATCGATCAGCAGCCCCGCCCGGCGAGGCCGCGGCGAAATGGAATCGTAATGGATCCGGTAGGTTTTGCGCTCCCCGGCGAGAAATTCCCCGGCCGGGGTCCGCTCCATCCGTGCGATCTTCGCGCGTCCCCGCTCCGTATCGCCGGCAAACTCCTTCGCGTGGGCGATGGCCAGGTCTGAAACGCGGTACTCCATGGCATCCTCCACCCCTTCGTGGTCGTAGAGCAGTTTGAGCAGCGGTTCATAGGCACTGTCGCTCCCGCCGCCGTTGCCACGGATGTCGAGGATCAGGTTTTCACATCCCGAGGCCAGATAAGCCCGCACGGCAGTCCGCACCCAAGCGGTCTGTTCTTCATTCAGGTCGCACGACGGGAAACGGATCAGATACGTTTCACCGTCCACCCGGCAATGGGTGAACTGCGGGTCATAACGCTCCATCCGTGCCGCGTAATCCGAAGGTCGGCGGACCGATTTGGGCCGGTAAGTCCTTACGCCCTCCGTTCCGAGGTGCGAATCGTCGAACCAGCCGAGATACTCGGCAACGGCATCATAGGTGTCGCGCCCCAAGGCGATCCCGCTCCGCAGACGCTCTTTCAGCGCCGCATATTCCGCCCCGCGGTTCGCGGTCTTGTCCGGATAACCCGCATAGGCGCGCTCCACGACACCGACCGCATAGTCGAAATCGGACGCGACCTCCCGCACCGGAGTTTGCGCCCCGGCAGGCAACAGGCTGGCCAGAGCCAGCATCGTAGACAGCAATCGCAGCAGGTTCTTCGTCATCCGGGTCAATCCAGCGCCGAGCGTAAAATTTTCTCCACCTCTTCGGGATAGATGCCGCCCTCGTGGACCTTCACGCCGTCCACATAAAACGTGGGTACATAGTAGTAGTCGAACGTATCGGCCAACTGGGGCTGTTCCGACTCCTCGATCATCTCGATCTCCACGGCAGCCAGTTCCGGATGGGCGGCTTTCGCCTCCTCGATGTAGCGCAGCGCCTTCTTGCAGAAGGGGCACGATTGCAGGTAGAAAAGTTTTACCGGTTTCATAGGACACACTATTAAAAGTTAAACATTGAAAGTTAGCTGTAAAATCCGGAATCTGCAACTTTCAATGCTGCACTTTCAGCCTTACATTCAACAAAATTCGGCCACACACCTGCGGTAAGCCGCCACAGGGTCTTCGGCAGCCGTGATCGGGCGGCCCACGACGATGAAGTCGGAGCCGATCTCACGGGCACGGGCAGGCGTCGTGACGCGGACCTGGTCCGCTACGTCGCCGTCTGCAAAACGCACGCCGGGAGTGATCGTGAAGAACTCTTTTCCGCACGCCTCGTGCACCATGCCGGCTTCAAGCGGCGAGCAAACCACGCCGTCCAGCCCTGCGGCCCGGGTATTTTGGGCGTATTTCACGATCGTGTCGTTGATCGACGCGTCGATCAGCAATTCGTTGCGCATGCGCTCCTCGCTGGTCGAGGTGAGCTGCGTCACGGCGATCAGCAGGGGCCGCGTGCCGTCCTCGCGGGTGAGGCCTTCGAGCGCGGCCTTCATCATCTCGATCGTTCCGGCAGCATGGACGTTGCACATGTCCACATCCAGCCGCGACAACACGGCCATCGCTTTTTTCACCGTGTTGGGAATGTCGTGGAGCTTCAGGTCGAGGAAAATCTTGTGTCCCCGGCGCTTGATCTCGCGCACGATCGAGGGTCCCTCGGCATAGAACAGCTCCATACCGATTTTCAGAAAAGGTTTGCGCTCCTCGTCCCTGAAAAGGTCGAGAAACTTAAAGGTGTCTTCCGCCGACTTGAAGTCGCAGGCTATGATTACGTCGCGTTGCATAGTTATTCGATTATTCCGATTATATCACTCAGTTTTCCGATGCCCAGTTTCTGCATCTCGCCGGGCAGGGCCTCGACGATCTCCTTCGAAGCGTAAGGGTTCACGAGGTTTGCGGCCCCGACCTGCACGGCCGTAGCGCCGGCCATCATCATCTCGATCACGTCGCGGGCCGTGGTCACGCCGCCGCAGCCCATAACCGGAATCCGGCAGGCTTTGGCCACCTGGTAGACCATCCGAAGGGCAACGGGGAAGACCGCCGTACCCGAGAATCCGCCCATCGTGTTGGCGATGACCGGACGGCGGCGGGCAACGTCGATGCGCATGCCCAGCAGCGTATTGATCAGGCAGATACCGTCGGCCCCGGCCTCCTCGCACGCCCGCGCGATCGACACGATGTCGGTGACGTTAGGCGAGAGTTTGATGAAGACGGGTTTCGTCGTCACGGCCTTGACGGCCTTCGTCACCTCGGCCGCCGCATCGGGGCAAGTGCCGAACGACATGCCGCCATGCCGCACATTGGGGCACGAGACGTTGACTTCGATGATGCCCACCTGCTCCTGCTTGTCGATCCGCTCGCAGCAATAGGCGTACTCCTCGACCGAGAAGCCCGAAATATTGGCAATGACGGGTTTGCGGAAGAAAGTCTTCAGGCGCGGCAACTCCTCGCGGATAACGGCATCGATACCGGGGTTTTGAAGTCCCACGGCATTGATCATGCCCGCAGCGCACTCGGCGATGCGCGGCGTGGGATTGCCGAAGCGCGCCTCGCGCGTCGTACCCTTAAACGAGAACGACCCGAGGATATTGATGTCGTAATACTCGCGGAACTCGTTGCCGTAGCCGAAGGTTCCGCTGGCCGGCACGACCGGATTATCCAGCCGCAGGCCGCACAGTTCGACCGATGTGTCTACCATATGATCTCTCCTTTCTCCAGAACCGGCCCCTCCTTGCAGATGCGTTTGTTGCCGTATTTGGTTTTACACGAACAGCCCATGCAGGCGCCGAATCCGCACCCCATGCGCTCCTCGAACGACAGCTGGCCGTCCTGCTCCGTCGCATTGTAAAGCGCATGGAGCATCGGCAGCGGTCCGCAGGCGTAAAAGTAATCGAAATCGAGTCCGCAGGCGGCGATAGCCGTGGTGACGAAGCCTTCGACGCCCCGCGAACCGTCGACCGTAGCGACAGTGACTTCGCAGCCCAGCGCGCGGAACTCCTCTTCGTAGAAGACCTCCGACGCGGTGTTGAAGCCCAGCACCACCTGCACGGGTTTGCCCGCAGCAAGCAGTTTTTTGGCCAGGTTGTAGAGCGGCGGTACGCCCACACCGCCCCCGACCAGCAGGGGCCGCCGAACGTCGCTGCTGACCGAAAATCCGTTGCCCAGACCCGTCAGCAGGTCGAGCTGCATGCCCGGAAGCATGTGGCTCATCTGCCCGGTTCCTCCGCCTACGACCTTATAGATCAGCGTGATCGAGCTGCCATCGTAATCGCAGACTGAAATAGGACGGCGCAAGTATCTGCCATCCAGTGCAATATTGACGAACTGCCCCGGCGCCGCGATCCATTGAGTATCGCCCGCCAGGGTCATCCGCCATACCGCATCGGTCAGCGGCTCGTTCGTGAGAATTTTGTAAGTATCCTTCTTATACATTCTTTTTCAGCACTTTTGATCCGGCAAAAGTGCCACAAAACCGGCCGACGATCGCCTTCGCCTACTCCATGCGGCCTAACGCCGGAAACGGGCGCCTATTCGCGGGTTTGCAAGCAAACCGGCCCCGTTTCTCGCGCTTTTAGTCCGCATTCCGTTGACGGCTCCGGCATCCTGTCGGGATCAATTTATTTTGCGCAATTATAGTATACCGACCGTCCGGAGCGTACGCCATCTCCCTCCCTGAGGGAGGGCCGGAGTGGAGTCAGACCTGTACATGACGCCGAAGGCGACAACAACAACGGTCAGAAGCAACAGTACGGCAAAGTATATAGCCGTCTTACTTTGAATCAATCGTCGAAACCCGCAAGGTGATCTCCTCCAACACATCGAGCAGCACCTTCACCGTTTCGAGCGCCGTGAACACCGTCACGTTGTTCTCGACGGCCGTGCGACGGATTTCGTAACCGTCGAGGCGCGTGTTGTGCTGGTTGATGTCGATCGTGTTGATCACATAGCTGACATGGCCCTGGCGCAGCGCCTCGATAATCTCGTTGCTACCCTCGTTGAGCTTGCGGCGCGTACGGGTACGGATACCGTGCGCACGCAGGAACTCGGCAGTCCCGGTCGTCGCCTCGATGTTGAAGCCCAGATCGTAGAACCGTTTCACCTGCGGCAGCGCCTGCTCCTTGTCGTGGTCGGCGATGGTCACGAAGATCGTTCCGTAGTTCGAAACGTGCATGCCCGTAGCCTGCAGCGCTTTGTAAAGTGCACGCGTGAGTTTGTCGTCGTAGCCGATCGCCTCGCCCGTCGACTTCATCTCGGGGGAGAGGTAGGAGTCCATGCCGCGAATCTTGGCGAACGAGAAGGCCGGAGCCTTGACATACCAGCGCTCCTTCTCCTTGCCGTAGACCTCGGTAATGCCCTGCTCGCGCAGCGACTTTCCGAGGATTACCTGCGTGGCGATGTGGGCCATCGGGACACCCGTGGACTTCGAGAGGAAGGGCACGGTACGCGACGAACGCGGGTTGACCTCGATGACGTACACGTCGTCCTCGCCGGCAACGATGAACTGGATGTTATACAGGCCGACGATGCCGATGCGCAGACCCAGCTTCACCGTATAGTCCAGAATTTTATCCTTGGCCTTCTGGCTGACGCTGAAGGTCGGATAGACGCTAATCGAGTCGCCCGAGTGGATACCCGTGTGCTCGACATGCTCCATGATGCCGGGGATGAAGACATCCTTACCGTCGCAGATGGCGTCCACCTCCAACTCCTTGCCCATGATGTAGCGGTCGACCAGCACCGGCTGGTCCACGTCGATCTCCACGGCCGTTTGCAGGTAGTGGCGCAGGCGTTCCTCATTGGAGACGATCTGCATGGCGCGGCCTCCGAGCACGTAGCTCGGGCGCACCAGCACCGGATAACCGATGCGTGCGGCTGCCCTTACGCCCGACTCGATGTCGGTCACGGCCTCGGCCTCGGGCTGGGGAATCTCCAGTTCCTCCATGATCTTCTCGAAACAGCCGCGGTCCTCGGCGTTCTTGATCGCCTGGGTGTCGGTGCCGATGATGGGCACGCCCAGTTTCGAAAGGGGTTCGGCGAGGTTGATGGCCGTCTGTCCGCCGAGCGACACGACGATGGCCTTCGGCTTTTCGAGGTGCACGACGTTCATCACATCCTCCACCGTGAGCGGCTCGAAGTAGAGCTTATCGCTGGTGGTATAGTCGGTCGAGACAGTCTCGGGGTTGTTGTTGATGATGATGGCCTCGTAGCCCGCAGCGCGGATCGACCAGATGGCGTGCACGGTCGAGTAGTCGAACTCGACGCCCTGGCCGATACGGATCGGGCCGGAACCGAGCACGATGATCTTCTCCTTCTGGCTGACGATCGACTCGTTCTCCTCTTCGTAGGTCGAGTAGAAATAAGGCACGTAGGAAGCGAACTCGCTGGCGCACGTGTCGATCATCTTGTAGACCGGGAAGATATTGTTCTTCTCGCGCAGGAGGTACATATCTTGCTGCGAGAGGCCCCACAGCTGGCCGATATACTTGTCACTGAAGCCCATGCGCTTGGCGGCGCGGAGCGTCTCAAGGTCCATCGGATTGGCCCGGACGACGTTTTCGAACTCGATGATGTTCTTGAACTTTTCGAGGAAGAACATGTCGATCTTCGTATTGTTATAGATCAGCGCGAGGTCGACGCCGTTGCGGATCAGCTGCGTGATGGCATACACGCGGTCGTCGGTGCCCTCCTTGATGTAGTCCAGCAGGGCGTCGTTCGACCACGAGTCGAACTTCTTGTGGTAGATGTGGCAGACGCCCGTTTCGAGCGAACGCACGGCCTTGAGCAGCGACTCTTCCATCGTACGGCCGATGGACATCACCTCGCCCGTGGCTTTCATCTGCGTGCCGAGCTTGTTCGAGGCATCGGAGAACTTGTCGAAGGGGAAGCGGGCGACCTTCGTCACCACATAGTCCAGCGTGGGTTCGAACGAGGCCGGGGTATTGGCGATACGGATCTCGTCGAGCGTCAGGCCGACGGCGATCTTCGCGCTGACGCGGGCGATGGGATAACCCGAAGCCTTCGACGCCAGGGCCGAGGAGCGCGACACGCGGGGGTTGACCTCGATCAGATAGTATTTGAACGAGAGAGGGTCCAGTGCAAACTGCACGTTGCAGCCGCCCTCGATCTTCAGTTCGCGGATGAGCTTCAGCGCCGAGTCGCGCAGCATCTGGAACTCCTTGTTAGTGAGCGTCTGGCTCGGGGCCACGACGATCGAGTCGCCGGTATGGACACCCACGGGGTCGATGTTCTCCATGCAGCAGATGCAGATAGCCGTGTCGTTGTGGTCGCGCATCACCTCGAACTCGATCTCCTTGTAGCCCCTGATGCTCTTTTCGACGAGCACCTGGTGAACGGGCGATGCGGCAAGCGCGTTGCGCATCATTTCGCGCAGTTCGGCCTCGTCGTCAGCGAAACCGCCGCCCGTACCGCCCAGCGTGAAGGCCGGACGCAGCACCACGGGATAACCGATCTGGCGGGCCACTTCGACCGCTTCTTCGATCGACATGGCGATCTTCGACTCGATCACCGGTTCGCCCAGCGACTCGCATAGTTCCTTGAACAGTTCACGGTCCTCGGCGCGCTCGATCGACTCGAACGAAGTACCCAGGATTTCGACCTGGCACTCCTGCAGGATGCCCTTCTTGGCGAGCTGGACCGCGAGGTTCAGGCCCGTCTGACCGCCCAGTCCCGGGACGATGGCGTCGGGACGCTCGAAGCGGATGATCTTGGCGACGTATTCCAGCGTCAGCGGCTCCATGTAGACCTTGTCCGCGATATGCGTGTCGGTCATGATGGTAGCGGGGTTCGAGTTGGCGAGAATCACCTCGTAACCCTCTTCCTTGAGCGCGAGGCACGCCTGCGTACCCGCATAGTCGAACTCGGCGGCCTGTCCGATAACGATGGGACCCGAACCGATGACCAGAACCTTCTTGATATCTTTTCTCCTAGGCATTTTTGTGCTCCTCCATGATATTAGTGAACTTCTTGAACAAATAGGCGCTGTCCTGCGGACCCGAAGCGCTCTCGGGGTGATACTGCATCGAGAAAACCCGGTCGGCAGTGCACTCCACACCCTCGGCCGTACCGTCGAGCAGGTTGACATGCGTCAGCGTAAGCCCCGTACCGGCCAGCGAGTCGACATCGACGGCATAGCTGTGATTCTGGCTCGTGATCTCGATCTTATTGGTCACCAGATTCTTCACAGGGTGGTTGGCGCCGCGGTGGCCGAACTTCATCTTGAAGGTCTTCGCACCGTAGGCGAGTGAAATCAACTGGTGGCCCATGCAGATGCCGAAGATAGGCAGTTTACCGCGGAGCTGCTTCACCAGTTCGATCACCGGAGCCACGTCCTGGGGATCGCCGGGACCGTTCGAAAGCACGAGTCCGTCGGGACGGAAGGCCATGATCTCCTCCACGGTGGAGTCGTACGGCATCACGGTCACGTTACAGCCTACGCGGTTCAGAAGGCGGATGATATTGTTCTTGATACCGCAGTCGATGGCCACAACGTCGTATTTGTGGTTGGGGACACGCGACATCCACCGCTTGCGGCAGCTTACGCGCGAAACCATGTCGTGCGGGGTAACGTATTCGGCCAGTTTGCGCATAGCCTCTTCGTGGGGCGTCGCAGCGTCGGTGATGAGCACCTTCTGGCAGCCCTCATCGCGGATGATACGCGTCAGGGCGCGGGTGTCCACGCCCCAGATAGCCGGAATGTCATGCTCCTCGAAGACCTCGTTGAGCGTCTTCGTGTAGCGGAAATTCGACGGCGAGTCGTTGTACTCGCGCACGATCATACCGCCGATGGTCGGCGTTTTGGTCTCGTAGTCCTCGTCGGTCATACCGTAGTTGCCGATCAGCGGGTAGGTCATCACGACCATCTGATCCGTGTACGACGGATCGGACATGATCTCCTGATACCCCACCATCGAGGTATTGAAGACGATCTCGTTGATAGCCTCGCGATCGGCGCCGAAACCGTATCCGTAGAACTCACGGCCGTTCTCCAAGACAATTTTTTTCGTAAATGCTTTCATCCTTATCTGTTTGATTCGTAGTTATCCGTTATAAACTTCCCGGCCGCCGACCACCGTCAGCACCGCCCGTCCCCCGACATCCCATCCGGCAAAAGGCGTGGCGCGCCCTTTCGAAAGGAACGTTTCGGGGTCTATCGCATACTTTGCCCCAAGGTCCAGCACCGTGAAGTCGGCAGCGTCGCCCTCGTCGACGCCCCCTTCGAGCGAGAAGATCCGGCGGGGATTCACCGCCATCAGGGCGATGAGTTTTTCGAGCGTCACCACCCCTTCGAGCACCATATATTTATAAAGCAGCGGGAAGGCGGTCTCCAGCCCCACGATGCCCATGGCGCTCCCGGCCAGCCCGCGCGACTTTTCCTCAGCGGTGTGAGGCGCATGGTCCGTCGCAATGACTTCGATCGTACCGTCCTGAATGCCCGCAACGAGCGCCTCGCGGTCGGCACGGCTGCGCAGCGGCGGGTTCATCTTGAAACGCCCTTCCTCCTGCAAATCCTCGTCGCACAACAGCAGGTAGTGCGGCGCGGTCTCGCAACTCACCCGCAATCCGCGGGCCCTGGCCTGCCGCACCAGTTCGACGCTCTCTTTGGTCGAGACGTGGCAGACATGGTACTGGCAGCCGGTTTTCTCCGCAAGCGCGATGTCGCGGGCGACCTGCTGCCACTCGCTCTCGGAGCAGATGCCTTTATGTCCGTGTTCGCGGCAGTAGACGCCGTCGTGGATATAGCCTCCCTTCAGCAATTCATCGACCTCGCAATGAGCCACGACCGGTTTGCCGACGGCTGCGGCCCGGCGCATCGCCTCCTCCATCAGGTCGTCCGACTGCACGCCGCGGCCGTCGTCGGAAAACCCGACCACCTCCGGGGCCAAGGCCGCGAAATCGACCAGTTCGCCGCATCCGCGCTGGCCCATCGTGATCGTCCCGTAGGGCTTCACGCGCACCACGGCGTCGCGACGGATGATCTCCAACTGCTTTTCAAGCGTTGCAGTGGTATCGGGCGCGGGATTCAGGTTGGGCATCGAACAGACCGTGGTATATCCCCCGCGCGCGGCGGCAGCAGTACCCGTAGCGATGGTCTCCTTCTGCGAAAAGCCCGGTTCGCGCAGGTGCACATGCACATCCACGAGACCCGGGACCAGGTGCCGGCCTCCGAGGTCCACCACCCGGTCGCCCGGCTGCGGCGCTGCGGCGGCCACGATGCGGCCCCCTTCGACGGCGAGCTGCCCCGGCTCGAAACGGCCGTTGCGGAAAATCTTCGCGTTGGTGTAAAATGTCTTCATTCGTCGCTGGACACAAAAAAATAGGGCAACTAAAACAGTTACCCTAATAAAACAATAATACCAAAATCTTTCGGAGACTGGAAACCCGACCAGTAATCCTGCTGCCAGAATGCTTGCGCCGATGCTATGTTGGGTTTACAATTCATAGGATTTTGGTGTCGCTATAATTGTGCACAAAGATAGAGCTTTTTCGTCGTGCATGCAAAACTTTTCCGGAAAAATTTTTCAACAATTCATGCACACCCCACCGCCCGCACTCCGTATGGAGCGGTCCAAAAAGCGCAATTCCCCGGTTTCCGCCGGGCAGAAACGGCAGTCCGGTTTGTCCGCCGGCCCGCCTATTTCACGATAATCAGGTCGACGCCCGCCTCTTCGATGATCGCGACCATCGGTTCAGGAATCCGGTCGTCGGTGACGATCACGTCAATATCTTCCAGCGCGCAGATGCGGCCGAAACCGCGCTGCCCGAATTTCGACGAGTCGGCCAGCACAATCACCTGCGAGGAGGCGTGCATCATCCGGCGCGTGAGTTTCGCCTCGTCGATGGTCGAAGTGGTGATGCCGTGCTCGGGGTCGATGCCGTCCACGCCGAAGAAGACCTTCGAGCAGATGCAGTCGTCGAGTTCGCGGGCCGCCTCCTCGCCCAGCACCGACAGCGACTTCTTGTGCACCGAGCCGCCCAACTGCACGACGTTGACGTTCTCCGATTCGTTCAGCAGCACACCCAGCCGCAGGAACGGCGTGACGATGTTCAGGTGGTGCCACATGCGCATCTTGATCTCCTCGGCGAAGGCGTAGATCGTCGAACCCGAGGCGATGATGATCGAGTCGGTCTCGCTGAGCATCTCCGCGGCCCGCTGGGCGATACGCCGCTTGGAGTCGCGGTTGATGTTGTCCTTTACGTGCACGTCGAGGTCGGCGACATGGGGATTGGCGGGACGCGCACTGCCGTGTACCTTATATAATAGGCCTTTGCTTTCGAGGATTTTGATGTCCTTGCGGATGGTCACCTTCGTAACACCCAGTTCGTTGGCCACGTCGGTAATCCGGACGAAGCCGTGTTTGTTCAGGCTGTCGAGGATGTATTTGTGCCGTTCGGCAATGCTCAGCATATCAATCGGAAATTAAACAGTTGTAAAAGCAAAGATAAGAAAAGATTCGGACTTCGCAAAAAAGGGTCCGAAACCTGTCGCAGGCCGGACCCTTCCGGACCGAAGTCCGTATCATCATCTAAAATGGAACTCTTTTCCTTATTCCGTCTCCGTCTCGTAGCCGTCGGCTTTGGCTCCCCACATCAGCAGGAAGACAAACATACCCACGACGGCCATGCCGAGGATGCCGACATAAGCCCAGTTCCAGCCGTAGTGCTGGGCCACGAAGCCCAGTCCCACGCCCGAAACGAGCGTCGAAGCGTAGCCGAACAGGCCCGTGAGGCCGTTTGCCGTGGCGGCAGCCTTCTTCGTGGCCTGGTTTGCGGCGGCAATACCGATCAGCGCCTGCGGACCATAGATGCAGAATCCGGCGGCGCAGAGCGTAGCGAACAGCAGCCAGATCGGGGCGTCGGCGGGCAGCTGCCAGAAGAGGAAGACGAACAGCGCGGCGCCTGCCATGCAGAAGACGCAGGTGCGGTGCGCACGGCCCTTGAGCCATTTGTCCGTCGCCCAACCAGCGAAGAGCATGCCGAGGATACCGGCGATTTCGAACATCGCCACGAGCCATCCGGCGTGCGACATCGAGACGCCCTTCGACTGGCTCAGCAGCGAAGGTCCCCAGTCGAGCACCGAGAAACGGACGATGTAAACGAAGAAGTTAGCGAAACCCAGAATCCAGATCAGCGGGTTCTTGAAGACGTATTTCATCAGGAACGCCTTGTGTTCGGCGCCCTTCTTTTCGGTTTTCACCTCTTTGATCTTGGTGCCCTCCAACTCGGGAAGCCCCACCGAAGTCGGGGTATCGCGCAGGAAGACGACCAGACCGATGGCTCCCGCGAAAGCGATTCCCGAAGGAATCCAGAAACACCATTTCCACGCTCCGGTGTGCGCAGCGGCCGCCATCACACGTTCCATCCCGGCGGCATCGTCGGGCGAAACACCCAGATTGGCAGCGATGGTCGCCACGGCGGCGGGATCGGCCGAGACGTTGGTTCCCAGCGTACCCATGATATAACCGCACAAGATCACCACAAGGCCTGCACCGATCGAGTGCGAGGTATTCCAGACCGACATCTTCGTCGCCAGCTCCGTAGGCGGAATCCAGTGGGTCAGAAGGCGCGCGCAGGGAGGGAATCCCGTACCCTGCAACAGGCCGTTGATGACCCACATGACACCCATGAACAGAATCATTGTATTGCCGAACTGGTCGCCCGAATGCTGGCCCGTGATCCAGTAGGAGACATCCTCGCCAAAACCGAACGCAAAGTTGGCCAGAGCGCACAGCGCCAGGCCGATAGCCATGTACCAGCGGGCGTTCATGCGGTCGGCCAGGATACCGTTGGCGAAACGCGAAAAACCGTAGATCAGGCCGTTCAGCGTGAGGAAAATACCGAGGCTCGTCTTCGAAATGCCGAGGTCGGCTTCCAGACCGGGCATGGCCAGCGAAAAGTTTTTGCGCACGAAATAGAAGAGCGCATAACCGACCATCGTCGCGATGATCGTGCGCATCTGCCAATATTTGAAGCGCTTGGTTTGTTCAGATGTCATTTCGAAATGAAAGTTAGTAGTTTCAGAAGCCAAATATACAACTTTCGGAGCGATAATCTAAATTATTTCTACGTTTTTTCCGATTTACCACCCGAAGTTTGCAGTCGGGCTACGCGCGGGAGGCCGAAAGGGCCGGTTCTTCGCGGCCCTGCGCAGTGCCTTCGACAGCCCAGATGCCGTCTTTGCCGAACAGCCGGTCGAGCCACTCCTCCATCCAGCCGCAGCGGAAAGCGGTGTCGATGACCGTATAGCGGCTGCGCATGTAGGGAATCTTTTCGAACGCCTCACGGAACCGGGCGCGCGAAACGCCGATATGTTCGGGTTCGTAGGGAGCGCCGACCAGTTCCAGGCGGCGGCGCACCTCACCGAAGGGGATGATCTGGTGGCGGATGCGTTCGCGCAGCGTGGGCCACGCCTGCTTCAGCCGCGTGAGCTGGTCGCGCAAGCCCTCCTTATCCACGTATTTGTCGCGGGTCTCCTTCAGGCCGCGGGCCACGAATTCGGGGTCGTTGTCGAAGATGGCGCGGATGTCCTTTTCGGTCTCGTCCCACGATTTCCACGCGGCGACGCACTTTTCGATGTCCAGTTGCTCCACGGGAGCGTCGAGCAGCATTTCGAGGAACGCCGTCGAAGCCAGCGTGCCGATGCCGACCTTGAAGCCATGCGACACCGAAGCGCCGTTGAAACGCAGGTGCTCCATGTCCCAGAGGTGGCTGAACTGGTGTTCGGCGCCCGATGCCGGGCGGCTCGACTGCGTGGCCTGCATGGCGAAGCCGCTCAGCAGCAGCCCTTCGGCCAGTTGTTCGACCTTCTCCACATTACCGGCATGCACGCCCGCAGGGTCGCTCAGGGCCTCTTTCAACCCGTCCTGCACCAGTCCGAAGGCAAAATCGTCCATCGCCTCGGAACCTACCGCGTCGGAGAGCATCCAATCGGCTCCGGCGGGAATCTTGGCGATCAGGTCGGCATAGCCCGAAGCGGACATTTTGGCAGGCGCCGCAGCTGAGATCGAAGGGTCGAGGACCATGCCCAGCGGCGCCGGGCAGTCGAAGGTCTGCTTGTTGCCGTCCTTCGTAATCGACGCGCCGTAAGCCGTATAGCCGTCCATCGAGGCGGCAGTACCGACCACCATGTAGCGGCGACCGTTGTGGTGGGAGCAGAGTTTCGTCAGGTCGTTGATCACGCCCGAACCGACGGCCACGGGAATAGCGTCGGTCTTCGCCAGCAGGTTGTCCAGTTCTTCGACGAATGACCATTCGGCATAGAGCTTCGGATCGGTGAAAACATGCGGCTGGTCCTGTGCAATGCCCGCATCGGCGAGGATGCGGTGCACCTCGCCGCCGGCGACGCGCCACGTATTGGTGTCGGCGACCACGACGGCGCGGCAGCCGGGGAACAACTCGTTGAACATCTCCGCCGTCTGCGGAAGGGTGCCGACGCCGATTGCCAGCGCCTTGGTGTCGGTCGTGCGCTGAAGAGCACTTTCTACCTTATTCATATGATCTTTGTTTTAATATTTTCACAAACGAAACCTCGCGGAAGCACCTAAGTTTCCCCAAAGTAAAGGCAAATATAGACATTATTTTCCTTTTACCAACCATAAACAACACAAAATTTTTCTTTTTAAACCCTATTTGATTTCCTTTCGGATTCACAAAACGAAAAATTGGATAAAAGAAAATAAAAACATACCTTTGAAACCCGAACCGATAAAACTTTCGCCATGAAACGACTTACCCTTTTGCTGGGCGCGCTCCTGCTGACGGCTGCCGTCTTCGCCCAGTCCGCCGTGCCGCCGACGGCGCGCATCGCCAACGGACCCTATGTATTAAATGTCACCGAAGACGGTTTCACGGTCGTCTGGAATTCGAAGGCCGACGCCATCGGATGGGTCGAGCTCGCCCCGATGGATGGTTCGCATTTCTACTCGGTCGTACGTCCCAGGTATTACGATGCTCCGCTCGGCGGTTGCCACGTAGGAACTATGCACCAGGTCCGGATCAGCGGGCTTCAGCCCGGCACAACCTACCGTTACCGCATCATGCAGCGGGGAATCGTCCTGAACGAGGGCAACAAGCGCATTATTCTGGACGACGGGGACGGCAGCGAGGTTTTCAGACGCGAACCGTACACGATCAAAACGCTCGACCCGGCACAGGAAAAGGTCGATTTCTGGATGGTCAACGACATTCACTCGCGCGACTCCATTTTCCAACTGCTGATCAGTGACGCCCCCAAGGCACAGCCGGATTTCGTCTGCCTGAACGGCGACCTGGCCTCCCAGACCGAGAACGAACAGACGCTTTGGGACGCCTGCCTCGGGTCGGCCTCGAAGATTCTCACGCCGGCCGGCATTCCGCTGGTCGCGACGCGCGGCAACCACGAGAACCGCGGCGCCTATGCGCAGCACTGGCTCGACTTTTTCCCTACACCAACCGGCAAAACCTACTACACGTTCCGCAACGGCCCGGCCTTCTTCATCGTGCTCGACGGCTGCGAGGACAAACCCGACAACGATCCCCGTTACTACGGCATGGGCGATTGGGACACGTACCGGCAGCAGGAAGCCGAATGGCTCAAGGGCGTCGTGGAGAGCGACGAATTCCGGGCAGCCCCGGTGCGCATCGTGCTGATCCACATGATCCCGGGCAAGGCGGACAGCTGGTACGGCGAACAGCAGATTCGCAAACTCTTCGTGCCGGAACTCGTCGGCAAAGGCATCGACCTGATGCTTTGCGGCCACTACCACCGTTACCACTGGATCGACGACGGCAGCCGCGGAGTGGATTTCCCGATCCTGGTCAACTCGAACGTGGACCGGCTCATGGTGTCGGCCGACGCAAAGGGCATCGACCTGAAGGTGGTCAACACGGCGGGCGCCGTGATCAAGCAGCACCGCATCGACAAAAAAAACAAATAACGACATGGAAAACAAACCCTTTCACAAGTACCGCTCCGTCTGGGAGCATGCAGAACTGATGGAGCGCCTGCGCCACATCCGCCACGTGGCGCTCGACATGGATGGTACGATCTACATGGGGATGTCGCTGTTTCCCTACACGCAGGCCTTCCTGCACGGGCTCAAGGAGCAGGGAATCGGCTATTCGTTCCTGACGAACAACCCCTCGAAGTGTATCGCCGACTACCTCCACAAGCTCGAAATGCTGGGCATCAAGGCTTCGCGCGAGGAGATGTACACCACGGCGCTGGCCACCATCGACTATATCAAGACCCATTACCCCACGGCCAAACGGCTGTTCCTGCTCGGGACGCCGTCGATGATCTCGGAGTTCGAGGCCGCGGGCTTCGAATCGTGCGCCGACTCGGCCGAGGACGTGCCCGACGTAATCGTGGCGGCGTTCGACATGACGCTTTGTTACGAACGGCTGTGCCGTGCGGCATGGTGGATCAAACAGGGTGTGCCCTACATCGCCACCAACCCCGACCGGGTATGCCCCACCGACCTGCCGACGGTGCTGGTCGACTGCGGTTCGATCTGCGCCTGCCTCGAACACGCCACGGGACGTAAACCCGACATCACGCTGGGCAAGCCCGACCCGAACATGCTTTCGGGCATCCTCGCCCGCCACGGGTTGCAGCCCTACGAGATCGCCATGGTCGGCGACCGTATCTACACCGATGTCCAGATGGCCCACAATGCCGGAGCGATGGGCGTGCTGGTGCTCTCGGGCGAGACGACGCTCGACGTGGCCGACAAGGCCGAGCCGCAGCCCCACATCACAGCCGACAGCATCGAGGTGCTGGGCGAACTGATTCGCGAGGCGAACAAATAGCCGGGCAACGGACCGGAAGGCCCGGCAGGGTGCATCCAATAAAGTCCAATAAGTTATAACAATAGCTCTATCAGAAAAAACCGGGTCTTTCGAGGCCCGGTTTTTCGTATCCTTTGCTATCTTTGCCTTAATTAAATCCGGATGCGTCCGGCAAATTTGTACTGTTTTTGATTCATAAATTCAAACGATCCGCATGGAAGAACACAATATACTCATACCCCTGTTACTGACGCTGGGCGCGGGCCTGGCAACAGGCATCGGAAGCGCCATCGCCTTCTTTGCCAAACGCACCAACAAACGGCTGCTGTCGTTCTCGCTGGGCCTGTCGGGCGGCGTGATGATCTACGTCTCGTTCGTGGAACTGTTCCAACAGGCGAACACGACCCTTTCGGCCGAATGGGGCGGACACATGGGCACGATCGTCACCGTGGCGAGTTTCTTCGCCGGCATCCTCCTGATCGGCATTATCGACCGGCTGGTTCCCTCGTTCGAGAACCCCCACGAAGCCCACCGGGTCGAGGAGATGGACCACCAGCCCCACAACCCGAAGCTGATGCGCATGGGCGTGATGACGGCGCTGGCCATCGGCATCCACAACTTCCCGGAGGGCATCGCCACCTTCACGTCGGCGGTGGACAACATGGCCCTGGGCGTCGCGATCGCCGTAGCCATCGCCATCCACAACATTCCGGAAGGCATCGCCGTCTCGATCCCGATCTACTACGCCACAGGCGACCGTAAGAAGGCTTTCCGGCTGTCGCTGCTGTCGGGGCTCGCCGAACCGGTCGGGGCCGTGCTGGCATGGCTGGTGCTGATGCCCTTTATGTCGCCGACGCTGATGGGCTGCATCCTGGCCGGAGTGGCGGGTATTATGGTCTTTATTTCAATCGACGAACTGCTGCCCGCAGCCCGCGAATACGGCGAGGCGCACATCTCCATCTACGGCGTAGTGGCCGGAATGGCGCTGATGGCCGTAAGCCTGATTCTATTAGCCTAAGCCATGGATATACTTTTACTGATCGTCGGCCTGGGGCTGATTCTCGCGGGAGCGAATTTCCTGACGGACGGTTCCGCGGCACTGGCCCAGCGGTTCCGCGTGCCGGAGTTCATCATCGGACTCACGGTGGTCGCCGTGGGAACCTCGACGCCCGAACTGGTCGTGTCGGTCCTTTCGGCCATCGCGGGCAAAAGCGACGTGGCAATCGGAAACGTCGTGGGATCGAACATTTTCAACGTCTTCGTGATCCTGGGCATCTGCGCCCTGATCCGTCCCCTGCCGCTCACGGCAGGCAACGTCCGGCGCGACATTCCGTTCGGCGTAATCACGTCGCTGTTGCTGCTGGCGGCGGCTTCGGATTCGGTTTTCTGCGCAGGGGCTGCGGACCGTATCGGCCGCATCGACGGCATCGTCATGATCCTGCTCTACGTGGCCCTGATGTGGTACACGATCCGTTCGACGAAGCGTCCCGAAGCGACAGTGGCTGCCGTAGACACGAAGCCGGGAATGGCCGCGTGGCTGATGGCGGTGATGATCGTCGGAGGTCTCGCGGGACTGGTTTTCGGCGGCGAGATGTTCCTGCGCAGCGCCACGGCAATCGCCCGGAACCTCGGGATCAGCGAATCGGTGATCGCCATCACATTAGTGGCGGGCGGCACGTCGCTGCCCGAACTGGCCTCGTCGCTCGTATCGCTGTTCAAGGGCAAGGCCGACATGGCGTTGGGCAACGTTATCGGGTCGAACATCGCCAACATCCTGCTGATCCTGGGTGTGAGCGCAACGATTCATCCGCTCTCGATGGGCGGAATCACGGTTTGGGACCTGCTGATGGTCGTGCTGAGTTCGGTACTGCTGTTCGTTGCGGCCTTTACGTTCAAACGCAGGGCTATCGACCGCTGGGAGGGAGCGATCTTCGTGGCGATTTATGTCGCCTACATCGGGTATTTGATCAGGTAGCGGTCGACGAGCCGCGGTACGGCATAATCGCCCAACGCAGCGACCGGGACGGCCATAGCGGCGGCGAAAGGGGTCAGTACAGGGACTTCGATGCGGTAGAAAACCGCATGGAGCGTCTGGTGGGAAAGCTGGTGTTTCGGCATCGAAACACTGTGCACCAACTGCCACGGAGCGTCGCCCAGCAGTTCGCGAAACTGCCGAAGGCCGACAAGCGCGGTCAGGTCGGCGGGGGCGTCGGTCTCGATCAGCGGAAACTCGTAAAGCCCCTGCCAGATGTCGCGGTCCTCACGGCGGTGCAGCAGAACCTTGTCGCCCGAGGTGATGTGCAGGTAGTTGAACCAGCGGTCGCGGACCTTGGTTTTGCCCTGCTTCACGGGGCGGTCGGCGACGGTTCCGGCAGCCAGGGCCAGGCAGCACTCCGCAAGCGGGCATGTCCCGCAGCGGGGAGATGCAGGGGTACACTGGATCGCGCCGAAATCCATGATCGCCTGATTGTAGCGGCCCGGATGCGCGGCGTCCAATTGCGACTGGGCCAGGGAGGCAAAAGCCCGCTTTCCGGCGGTGGTGTCGATCGGCTCGTCGAGGTCGAAAAGCCGGGAGAGTACGCGGTAGACATTGCCGTCGACGACGGCGCACGGAGCGTCGTAGGCCGCCGAGCAGATGGCCGCAGCCGTATAGTCGCCCACGCCGCGCAGCGAACGCACGTCGTCCGGCGACACGGGGAACACCCCACCGAAACGATCGACGACCTGCCGGGCAGCGGCCCGGAGGTTACGGGCGCGGCTGTAATAGCCCAGCCCCTGCCAGAGTTTCAGGACCTCGTCCTCGGGAGCGGCAGCCAGCGATGCGACATCGGGAAAACGTTCCGTGAAACGGAGGTAGTATTCCAGTCCCTGCGCCACGCGGGTTTGCTGGAGGATCACCTCCGAGAGCCAAATCCGGTAAGGGTCGCGCGTACGGCGCCACGGCAGGTCACGGCCCTCGCGGGCGTACCAGTCGAGCAGTATTTCGGCGGTGCGGTTCATAACGGAAGACAAAAATACGACATCGGAATCGAATTTGGAGCATTCCAACCTAATTAAAACGATATGCATATGGAAAAGAAACACACTTTAGTCGACAACGCAGCGGAAAAGCGTTACGAACTCAATCTGGGAGACGACATCGCCCTTATCGAATACGTCCTGGGGCGCGGGCTGATCGTACTGACGCACACCGAAGTGCCCGAGAAGTACGAAGGGCAGGGCATCGGCAAGGAGCTGGTACAGGGCGTACTGGAAGACATCCGGACGAAAGGGATCAAGGTCGTTCCGCAATGCCCGTTCGTCGCAGCCTACATCCGCCGCCATCCCGAATGGATGGAACTGGTGCTGACTGCCGAGAACCAGTAAACCGGAGGGGTCACCCCACCGACATTCCGGGACCGGGCCGCAAAGGCCGTCCCGCCGCGAAACCGGACTCATTCAAAGGGTCCGGTTTTTCGTATCCCCCACGGCGCATTCCATCCCATAAATATATGTATCCATCTTTTTGAAAATTTCCGGCCTGAAAATTTGGTTTATTTTATAAACTACTTTATATTTGCAACAGATTTACAAACCGAGCTTCGGCTCACAACCGGAAAAAACATGGAAATCACCCCCGCCCACACCGACAAACGCCGCCTTTTCGCGCGCTGGTTCTGCCGCCGCCTGACGACCTACACCGTCATCTGCGCCTTCCTCGCCTTCGTCAACTGGCAAACCTCGCCCCACTACTGGTGGGTGCTGTGGGTCATCGCCGGATGGGGCCTCGGCATCGTACTGTCGCTCCTCTACTACCTGTTCGACTGCGACGACGAACGCAATTACCGCAACTACTAAAAACACACGCCATGAAAACGTTACTCGTAACGCTCGCAGCCCTCGTCCTGGGCACCGCCGCTGCAACGGCTAAGACACTCGAAATCACGGTCGAAGATGTCCGCAGCGACAAAGGGCAGATTCTCGTAATGGCCTCCGTCGCAGGGCAGGAACAACCGGTTTACGGCAAGGCCGACGCCAAGAAAGGTTCGGTCGTCGTGACCCTCACGGGCCTCGAAGCCGATGCCGTCGAGGTGTCGCTCTTCCACGACGAGGACGGCGACTTCAAAATGAAGATGGGTGACCGCGGTCCGCTGGAGGGCTATGCCGCTAAGAAATGCAAACTCCCCGCCGACGCGAACGCCGCGAAACTGCGCCTCTACTACCCGGCCGCCGAAAACGAATAGCACCCCATGCGCCGCCTTGCCTTCCTGCTCCTGCTCGCGCCGTCGTTCGCCGCTGCACAACGCCCCGTCGTCACGGGACGTGCGGTGGACGCCGACGGAGGCGTAGCCTATGCCACGGTCACGCTCTCCCGCGAAGGACAGCAGGCCACGGGCGGCACGACCAACACCGAAGGGCGCTTCCGCCTCACGGCCGACACGGGCAACTATGTACTCTCGCTGCGCCACGTGGGTTTCGAGCCGCTCGAACGGTCGTTCCACATGGGCCTGCTGGGGCTTGACCTCGGGGAACTCCGCCTGACGGCCACCGGCATCGGGTCCGTGACCGTCACGGCAGAGGCAGTGACCCGCGAGAACGACCGTTTCGTGGTCAGCGTCGGCGACGGCCCGGCCTTCGCGGGACGCGACGGGGAGGAGTTGCTGCAACTGGCCCCGGGCGTCCGGATCGGAGACAACGGCATCTCGGTCAACGGTGCTTCGGGGACGCAGGTTTACATCGACGGACGCCGGTTGAAAGGCTCTGCCGAACAAACCGCCGCTTACCTCCGCAGCCTCACGGCGGCCGACATCGCCCGCATCGAGGTCCTGTCCCAAACCGGGGCAGAGTTTGCAGCGGATGCACGTGGCGGCGTGATCCTGATCACCCTGCGCCGCCGCAGGGCCGACGGCATGGACGGGAGTGTCCAGGCCGCAACGACGCAGAGTTCACACCTGAGCGCTTATGCCCCTTCGGGCCGCCTCGGCATCCGCACGGGCCGCTGGACCGTCAGCGCCTCGGCAGCCGGAACCTTCACGCCCCGGGCCGAAAGCCGCTTTACGGAGAGCCGCAACTCCCCCTTCCGCGGCGAGAGTGCGACCAAAGGCCGCAGTAACTACGGCCGCGGAGAGCTGGCCGCCGTTTTCGACCCTTCGCCGCACCACACGGCAGGTCTCTCCGCCGAATACACCGCGAACAGCCTCCACATGCCGACCTCGGCGCAGACCGAACTGAACGGCACGGCAGCCGACAGCCGCTACCGCCAGCACACCGACGACAGGACGCTGGCCCTCACGGCCAACTACCTCTGGCGCATCGACACGCTGGGGTCCGAACTCAAACTGATCGCCGACTACACCCGTTACGCCTCCGGCGGCGACAACGACTACCGGACCCGCTACACCACAGCGACAAACGCCCGCGATTCGCTCTACCGCTCCGATGCCCGGTCGCGTTACGACATCCTGACCGCCGACCTCTCGCTGACGCGCCGCCTTTCCCACGGCCTGACCCTGCGCGCCGGAGGCCGTTACACCCGCAACGGCATGGACGACCGTAATCGCTACCAAGCCCTTGAGGGCAACGCCTGGCGCGACCTCGCGGATTACGGTTACACGCGGCGTTACACCGAACAGACCGGGGCGGCATACGCTTCGCTGGCGCTGAAACACGGCCGCTGGGACCTCACGGCGGGGCTGCGGGGCGAATACACAGCCATCGGGTCCGAAGGCCTCGATCGCAACTACTTCGGGCTTTTCCCAAACTTCTCGGTCAACTACGCCCTCAACGGACTGCGGACGTGGATGCTGGCGGCGCAATGGAGCCGCAACATCGAACGGCCTTCGTTCCCGGCGCTCAATCCCGCACGTATCCAGCTTTCGGATTACAGCTACCAGACAGGCAATCCCGCGCTGCGCCCGACCTACATTCAGCGCGTGTCGCTGACGCTGATCTGGCGTTACCGCTATGTACTCTCGCTCGGCGGCAACCTCCACCGCAACCTGATCCGCGAAGTGGCGTCGGCCGACGCCGCAAACCCCGACGCCATCCGCATCCGCCCCGAAAACCACTACACCGAGAACCACTGGTTCGCATTCCTCAACCTGCCGCTGAAGATCACCCGCTGGTGGGAGCTCCGGCTCAATGCCGTAGGCGTGGCGCAGCGTATCCGCCTCGAACGCCATGACGCCCCTGCAACCCACGGATTGCTGTTCGCCGACACCACGGCGGCCTTCACGCTTCCGGCAGAATTTTACGTCGAAGCCGTTTACCGCTGCCAGAGCCGCCTCTACTCGGGCAACAGCGAGGTCGGCCCCCGGCATACGCTCGGGGCGACAGTCAAAAAACGCCTCTGCAAAAAGCAACTGACACTCTTTCTGACGGCACAGAACCTCACGGACTGCGGCTGGGAGTTCGTCTCGCGGACCGACGGCTTGAGCCGCGTTGTGAAGGCTCGTCAACCGTGGTCGGGCCGCACGTGGAAGATCGGGGCGTCGTGGAATTTCCGCTCCGGGGAGCATTTCCGGGCCCGGAAGGTCGAAAGCGCCGCAACCTCCGAACGCAACCGCCTCGGCAAAACCGACGGACAATCGAAATAAATTCGTAACTTTAACCCCAAAATCACACACCCATGGACGACAAAAACCTCCGGGCCGACCAAAGCATCGAACTCATCCGGCAAATGATCCGCGACACACGCCGCCGCCTTTCGCCGGGCAGCAGCAACCTGTTCCTCGTATGGGGCTACCTGCTGGGCGCGACCGCCGTCGGAATTTTCTTCCTGCTGACCTTCACCGACAACCGTGCCTGGCAATGGCTGTGGCTGCCGGCACTGGCTGCCGGGGGCATCTTCACCTGGTGGCACAACCACCGCTACGCCGCGCAGGTCAAAAGCTACACCGACCGCCTGCTGGAACAAATCTGGGGCTGCGTAGGAGGCCTCGTATTCTTCTCGACCTTCGTGATCTGCATGGACCGCGAATGGCCCGTCGACCCGCTGTTCCCGGCACTACTGCTGATCAGCGCGGGACTTTTTATCTCGGGAACCGTGATCCACAACAAATACATGTATTACGTTTCATGCTTCCTGCTGCCGGTCTCCTTCGGCATCATCCGCGAATCGTGGATCAACGTCAACCCCGACGGCAACCTGATCCAGTTCGCCGTGGCGGTTCTCGTCGGGCTTGCAGGCTCGGGATATGCACTCAAACGACAGGTTAAACGCGACGCCGCAAAGACGCCGGAAAACGAACAGTAAGATGGAAGAGCGTAAACTGGAAGCCGCCGAAAGCCTGGCGCTGATCGGCCGCATGATCGAAAATACCCGCAGCCGCATGGTTCGCAATTCGGGCCGCCCGCTGCTGGCTTGGGGCTATGCCACGGTCCTGACAACGCTCATCGTCTGGGGCGCGGTCGTCTATTTCCAGGACGGGCGCTGGAACTACCTCTGGATACTGCTGCCGCTGCTGGGCTGGTTGCTGATGTGGATTACACGCGAAAAGAAGCGCGAAGGCGAGGTGCACACGTTCGTCGACCGCGTGATCGGGAACATCTGGATGGTAATGGGTCTTTCGGCCTGGTTTGTCAGCATGATCTCGCTGTTTTCGCTTATTCGGCTGCCGATCCTGTTCGTCATCATCCTGATCATGGGGATGGGGACCGCCGTCACGGGACTGATCATCCGTTTCACTCCGGCCACGATCGGCGGCGCGGCGGCCATCGTCATCGCACCATTCGCAATCATCGTCGGCAATGCATGGCAGCCGCTGCTTTTCATCATCAGTTTCGTGGTGATGATGATCATCCCGGGCCACATTCTCAACTACAAGTCGAACCACCCCGCCCAATAACGCAATGTTCAAAGAGCTGAATCCACTGCTACACTCCGAGCTGAGGCTAGCCGTCGTTTCGATCCTTATCGGGGTCGAAAGCGCCGACTTCGTCTTCATCCGGCAGCAGACCGGAGCCACGGCGGGCAACCTCTCGGTGCAGTTGGACAAGTTATCGAAAGCGGGTTATATCGAAATGGAAAAGACGTTCCGGGGCAAGATACCCTGCACGATCTGCCGCATCACCGACGCCGGGCGCGACGCTTTTGGCGAGTATGTCGAGGCTTTGCAGAGTTATATAAAGAAATAGGTTCCCGCAGGAGCCTATTTCTTTATAAGGAGCAGAAGAACGTCACCAGGAACGGGACGCTGAAGTCGAGCACGCAGCCGTGGAAGATCGAAACCACGACATAGGGCCGTCCCGCAGACTGCGTGATGATCGGCAGCGTGGTGTCGAAGGTCGTGGCGCCGCCGATCGACACGGCGGCGAGGGGTCCGCACCAGCGCGCCACGAGCGGCGCGGCCAGCAGGGTGAATATTTCGCGCATGACGTTGCACAGCAGGGCGATCGTAGCCAGCTCCGGCCCCCGGAAGTCGGCAATAAAGATGCTTGACAGCGAATAGTAGCCGAAGCCCGCACCCACGGCCAGCGAGTCGGTCAGCGACCATCCGCCGAGCAACGGTGCAGCGACGGCGGCTCCGGCCAGGGTCCCGACGGCCGTGGCGACGGGCAGCAATGCCAGTCGCGGATCGAGGCGCCGGACACGTCCGGCCAGCGTACGGTCGTTACCGAGCGTCATCCCGACGCAGAACATCAGGGCATACAGCACATAGGTACTGATCCGCGACCCGGCCACGTCGAGCGGCGTCAGCAAGCCTGCCGCGCATCCCACCACAAAGAAAGCGACAATCACGAGGCTGCCTTTCAGGGCCGTCCAGGTGGAAACAGGCGCTTCCGCCACCGCCCCGCCGTCGTCCGCAGGCACAGCGCGGCCGCGAATCCGCCGCCACAGCAGCCATGCCGCGAAGATGCTCCCCGCAACAGACAGAACAAAGATTGCAAAGGCGACGGCCCCGAGCGTCGCCAGTCCGCCGACGACCGCAGGGTCGGAACCGACTTCGACGCCCAGCAGGAACAGCAGGGCCCAGATAATAACAGTGATAAGTCGTTGTACAAAGGCGAGGCGCCAACTGATTAGCAGGCGCCCCGTCACAATGCCTCCGATGATGACGGCGAATATTACAAACATGCCGGTTATTCCTTTTTCGCCGTGAGTTTTTCGATCTGTCGCTCGGTCTCGGCTTCGAGGTTGGCGGCCTGCTTCTCAGCCTCCTGCACCAGTTTATCCCCGGCCTTCTCGGCAGCAATCTTGGCCAAAGCCCCCTTCGAAGAGGCCCCCTCGACGAGTTTCGTGCGCTGCGCCTGTGCGGCTTCGACGAGTTTCACGCCCGCCCGTTTCGCCTCCGCACGGAGGTTCTCAATCTGTTTGGCAACCTCCTCGGAGAGCGATTCGCTGCCCGTAAGTTTCTGGATCTGCTCGTTGACGACGTTCTTCACCGCCTCCTCGGCAGCCTCCTTCACGCCGAGCGTGATTTTCGGCGCGGAGAACGTGCCTCCGATGTTCACACCGACCGACTGGAGCGCTTTTCCGCCCGGGATGGCCACCTTGGCCTTGTAGTCGATGGTCTGGTCGAGGCCCGTCGAACCGGCGAGGTTGATGTTGATGCCGCCCATCTTCAGATCGAAAGGCTGCGTGGTGATGCGGCCGTCCTTGATCGCAAAGCGGATCGCTACGTCCTTGGCCTCGATTTTCCGCAGGTCGTCGTTGCCCAGCGCCTTGGCCAGCGCATCGAATGCCTCGATGTTCTGGATATGGATGTTGGCCGACTTGATTTCGCCGGTAGCGTTGAGCGACTGCAGGTCGGGGGACATTTCGGCGTCGAGCGACGTGCGCAGGTCCAGTGCCAGCGCGTAATCGCCGCCCGTCTTGGCGAAGATGGGCACGAGTTTCTGCACCATCTCCAACTCCTCGAAGGTCTTCTGGAACGAAGCGCCCGAAATATCGGCTTTAAGTTTCAGGGCCGGATGCGCCGCATCGACAGCCGTCGAATAGCTGCCCGAAGCGGTCGCCTTGCCGCCGAAGATCCCCAGTCCGAGACGTTCGAGCGACAGCGTGCCGTCGGCAATACGCATTTCGCCCGTAATGTCGTTGATCGTCATCTGCCCGAAGAGAACTTTGCGCAGGTCGGTGTTGAGCGACAGGTTCAGGTTACGCGGAACCTCGATGGCCTGCATCGGCTCGGCAGGAGCCTCCCCGGCTGTGGGGTCCTCCTCCGTAGCGGGGAGTGCATCCATCATCTCGTTCAGGTCGAGGAGTTCCGATTTCACGTAGAGGCGGCCCGAAAGCAGATCGCCGCGCAGCAGGTAACCGATGTAGTTGGTCAGCTGACCGTTGGCCGCGAGGTCGCTCTTGCCGACCGTCACGCCGAACTCGCCGAGCGTCATCGCAGCGGGGGTAATGGTGGCCGCAGCGCGGCGGATATGGACTGTCGGGAGGTTGGGAAGCGTCAGCCCCAGACCCTCGACGACGAACGTTCCCTGTGCGCCGAGTTGCTCATAGCGGCTCTTCTCGATGTCGGACATACGGCCCGAAAGTTTCAGGTCGACAGTGAACAGGCCGCCCAGTTCGACGCCCTTTTCCAGCGGATAGACCTCCTTTATGGCTCCCAGATCAACATGTCCGTCGGCCGTAGCGCGGAAAACGGGATCGCTGACAAGGTTCGTGGCGTAGAAAGTCGCCGCAACGGAATTTCCGGCCATCTTAAGGCCGAACTTCGAGAGGTCAATAACGGTTTTATCCATCACACCGCCGGGATTCGAAACCTTGACGGCGATGTTGATGTCGGTCACAGCCTTGGGCAGCGACGAGTATTGGAAACTGCCGTTGCGGACCTCAGTCTTCAGTTCGAAGGCCGGGAGCGCCGTGCCGCGCATCTCGCCCTTGGCCCAAAGGCCCATCGACAGTTCGCCGCCGGCCGAAAGGTTCTTGAATTCGCGGGTATAGAAAGCCGGCACCAGCGACAGCACGTCCTTAAACTGCACCTTGTCGCAACCGGCCTTGAGGTCGAGGGCCAGCCCATCGTCGTGCATCTCGACCCAGCCGTCGAGGCCGACCGAAATGGCGTTCAGGCGGAGTGTATTTTTCGAAAACGTGAAGCGGTTGTTTTTCAGGTCGGCGTCGATCACGGCGACAAGTTCCGCCTCGGCGTCGCTCAGCAGCGGAATGCCGCCCGAAACGAACCGCATGGCGGCAGCCGTCAGGCGCAGGTCGAGATCCGTCCGGTCGGCCGACATGTTGCCCTGCAGGCGTAGCGAAAGGGGCATCGTCGAGAAACGCATGTTCGTCGAATCGTCCTCATAGCGGATCGCAGCGTCGGAAATGCGGAAGTCGCGGACCGAAAGCCGGAACGACGAGGCCCCGGCATCCTCCGTCGGCTCCTCCGCCGCAGGTTCGTCCGAAGGTTTCATCACATCCCAGTTGACGGCTCCGTCGGCGAGTTTGCGGGCATGCACGGAGGGCGATGCGAGGATGACCTTCGTCACCTCGAACCCGTCGTCGCCGAAGAGCGACATCAGGTTGACGACCACCGAAATACGCCGTGCAGCGACGATCGTATCGCCCTCGAAGCGGTCGACGCCCACCAGCGTCAGCCCCTTCAGCTCCAGCGAAGCGTTGGGGAAATGGCGCAAAAGGCTGATGTCGAGTTTCTCGAAATCCAGCTTTGCTGCGAGCATCGCATTGGCCTCGCGTTTCACGATGTCGGCGATCTTACCCTTCAGCGCAATCGGCGCGATCAGGGCGATGGCCAGAATAACGGCCACCACAATGGCCGCGATCTTCACGAACTTTTTCATTCCACGTCTATTTTACAGGCGAAAAGCGTAGTTTCCGCCTCCTTGAATCCAACTTTCTCATACAACCGGTGCGCCGCCTTTCGGGCAGGGTTGGAGGTGAGCATCACTTTCCCGGCCCCGACGGCAGCAGCATGTTCCAGCGCCGCGCGCACGAGCGCTTCGCCGGCGCCCACTCCCCGGGCAGCCGTGTCGACCACCACATCCTCGATCCACGCCTTACTCCCCGAAGGCACGTCGTACCACACCAGGGTCAGCACCCCGACGATGGTCCCGGCAGCCTCAGCGGCGAAAAGCGCCGTCGACGGGCTCCCGACCAGCGCCTGCAACCGCTCCGCAGCAGGAGCCGCAAGCCGCGGCGAAAGCTGCGGCATCAGCCGCGCAAAGGCTTCGGCCAGGGAATCGGTGACTTCGGTCACCTGTCGCACGCTAAGTTCCATCGTCAGCATATTTAGCACAAAGATAGCCTTTTTAGCCGAAACGCTATGGCTATCTGCGGAAAAAAGCGTACTTTTGCCCCGCAACGGTTCCATCGGCACCCCGGAAGGGTGCATGGGATTAAAAGGGAATGCCGTGAAACCCGGCAACAGTTCCCGCTGCTGTAAGTTACGCCATGCGTTCCGGCACTCTTTGGCCACTGTCCCCACGGACGGGAAGGCGCCGGAACGGTAACGAGTCAGAAGACCTGCCGCTGCAATTCGGAACATGGATCAACCCTGCGGAGAATGGGGACGGCAAGCGATCACGAAGAGTAATCTTTCAGGCACTTACACCCCCGGAACCGCACTTTAGAGTTTACGACGATGAAACGCTTCGTGCGAAATACGGCGGCATGCGCCCTTGCGGCTCTCGGCTGCGCCTGCATGGACTACGGACCGCTCCCCGAGGAGCCGTTCAACCAGACGGCGCGCGGGGTATTCATCACGTGCGAAGGCAACTTCATGTGGGACAACGCCTCGCTTTCGTTCTACAACCCTGCGACGCGGACGGTCGAAAACGAAATCTTCCTGCGCGCCAACGGCATGAAACTCGGCGACGTGGCGCAGTCGATGACCATCCGCGACGGGCGGGGTTACGTCGTGGTCAACAATTCGGGCGTGGTTTACGTGATCGACACCGACACCTACCGCGTTACGGGGCTGATCGAAGGCGTCGTCTCCCCGCGCTACATCCATTTCACCAACGACACCACGGCCTACATCACGGACCTCTACGATCCGCGCATCACGGTCGTAGACACGCGCAATAACCGCATCCGGAGCCGGATCGGCATGAACGGCCACAAATCGACCGAACAGATGGTCCAGTGGGGCGACCGGGTCTTTGTCAACTGCTGGTCGTACGACAACAAAATCCTCGTCGTCGACGCCGCCCGCAACATGCTGGTCGATTCGATCGAAGTAGGCTGGCAGCCTTCGTCGCTGGCCCTCGACCGCCACGGAAAACTCTGGACTGCGACCGACGGACGCGACGGGGAGGCTCCCGCGCTGTGGCGCATCGACGCCCGGACGCAACAGATCGAACAACGCTTCGACCTCCCGGCCGAACTCCGGCCTTCGGAACTGACGCTCAACGGCACGCGCGACACGCTCTACTACATCGGCCGCGACATCTGGCGCATGCCCGTCATCGCCGAATCGCTCCCCGCAAGCCCTTTCTTACCCTACTCCGAGACCATCTATTACGGGCTGGCAGTCGACCCCGACACCTCGGAAGTCTACGTCGCCGACGCCATCGACTACGTGCAGCACGCCGTGGTCTACCGCTTCACGCCGCGCGGCGTACCGGTGGACACGATCCGCGTCGGCATAACCCCCGGAGCCTTCTGTTTCAAACGATAAATTCAACCGCATTATGAAAAAATACGCATTTCTCCTGCTTTTAGCCACCGCCTGCAACTCGGGCGAAACGATCACGACAACCGAGATCGAAGAACCCGCATCGGCGGTCGTCGAATACACCCCCGCACCGGGGCAGTTCATCAACAGCGCCACAGCCGGATTCGGCACGACGGCCATCACGACGGCCGCAGATGCCGTGGCCTATGCCGAGCGTCGCCTGTCCATGGGCGGCGACCCCGATCCCGACAGTCCGACGGTCAATTACGGCTTCGTGACGCTCGGAGGCTGGGGCGGCTACCTCGTCGTCCGCTTCGACACCCCGGTGGTCAACACGGGCGGTTACGATCTCTACGTCACGGGCAACTCGTTCAACGGCTCCTCGGAACCGGGTATCGTCTGGGTAGCCCAGGATGCCAACGGCGACGGATCGCCCGCAGGCGAAACCTGGTACGAGCTCAAAGGCAGCGAGTACGGCAACGCCAAAACCATCTTAGGCTACGAAGTGACCTACACCGAGCAGGCCGACGGCAGCATTGCGTGGACCGACAATCAGACACCCGCCAACAGCGGCACGATCGACCGCGTCGCCCTGCACGCACAGGCCAGCTACGCCCCGGCATGGGTCAAAACCACGACCTACCAGGGCACGCGCCTGCCCGATAACGTCACCTACGACGAGACGAAGGACCTCTACGTCATGTCGGCCTTCGCATGGGGTTATGCCGACAACAGCTCGACGATCGACGGTGTGGGCGTGAAAAACCGCTTCAAGATTTCGAATGCCGTCGACAAGGACGGCAACCCCGCCAACCTCACGCAGATCGACTTCATGAAGGTCCAGACGGGCGTGAACTGCAAGGCCGGGAACGGCGTGGGCGAAATATCGACCGAGGTCTGCGGCATCGGCTGCTACCGCATCGTCACCAAAACCGAATAACGCGGCGTGCTCCGGAGTGCAACCCTGCTCGTCTGTCTGGCCTGCGCAGCGCCCGCTGCGGCGCAGCGGGATTCGACGGCCCGCACGGTCGCAATCGAGCGCGTGGAGATCGCCGGGCAGCGGCCCATGAAGGAGATCGGCGTACAGCGCACGGCGCTCGACAGCGCCATCCTGCGCGACAACATCAGCGCCTCGCTGGCCGACGCCCTGAGCACGGGATCGACCATCTTCATCAAATCCTACGGCCGGGCCACGCTTTCGACCGCCTCGTTCCGCGGCACAGCCCCCTCGCACACGCAGGTAACCTGGAACGGCATGAAGGTCAACTCCCCGATGCTGGGGCAGGTCGACTTTTCGCTGATTCCCTCCTACTTCATCGACGACGCCTCGATCTACCACGGAGCCAGTTCGGTGGGCATCACCGGAGGCGGACTGGGCGGCGCCATTACGCTGGCGACCAAAGCCCCGGAGGAAAAGGGACTGGGGCTGCGTTACGTGCAGGGCATCGGGTCGTTCACGACCTTCGACGAGTTCCTGCGCCTGAGCTACCACGGCGAGCGGTGGAGTTCGTCGACGCGCGTACTGGTCAGCACCTCGGAAAACGATTTCCGTTACCGCAACTACGACAGCAAGAACTTCGTCACGGACGAAAACGGGCAGGTCATCGACAACTACTACCCCCTGCAACGCAACCGCAACGGCGCATTCCGCGACATACACGTCATGCAGGAGGTCTACCACACCACGCACGGCGGCGACCGCCTGTCGCTGGCGGCATGGTACATGGATTCGCACCGCGGGCTGGCCCTGCTGACCTCCGACCGTAACTCCACGCGCGAAAAGCGCAACTCGCAGGACGAGCGCACGCTGCGCGCCGTCGCCGGATGGGACCGCCTGCGCGGAGGCCTCAAACTGAGCGCAAAAGCCGGTTACACCTACTCCGACCTGCGCTACCTGATGGAATCCGACCCCGACGGGCAGGGTAATTTCGCGCCGGTAACCGATGCGCGCAGCCGCATCCACACCTTCTTCGCCAAAGCCGAGGCGGAGTATGCGCTGGGCGAGAAATGGCTCTTCACAGCCAACACCACCGCCCACCAGCACCGCGTGCACAGCGGCGACATGTCGGTGATCGACGCCACCTCGGGCCGCCGGGCCGACACGCTCTACCGGCAGCAACGGTTCGAACTCTCGGCCTTTGCAGCCGTCAAGTGGCGCCCCGTGCCCCGGCTGGGCCTCGCAGCGGACCTGCGCTGGGAGCTCTACGGCAACCGCTCGACGCCCGTTATTCCGGCGCTGTTCGCCGACTGGCTCCTGTCCCGGCGCGGCAATATCGTCGTGAAGGCTTCGGCGGCCCGCAACTACCGTTTCCCCACCCTCAACGACCTCTATTTCCAACCCGGCGGCAACCCCGACCTGAAGCCCGAACGCGGGTGGACCTACGACGCAGGGGCCGAAACGTCGCTCAAAGGCGAACGAAAATCGCTGCGTGCGTCGCTCACGGCATTCGATTCGCGCATCGACGACTGGATTCTCTGGATCGAAACCACGAAGCAGGGCGTCTACACCCCGATCAACGTCCGCCGTGTGCACAGCTACGGCGTCGAGGCGAAGCTCTCGGCCCACGCCACGACCACCGGCGGCTGGCGGCTGGCCTTCGATGGCAACTGCGCCTGGACCCGCTCGGTCAACCGCGGCGACAAGTTCTCCCCGGCGGACGAATCGGTCGGCAAGCAGTTGGTCTACATACCCGTCTGGTCGGCGGCGTTCACCGCGCGCGTGGCGTGGCGGCACTGGGAGCTGAGTTACAAATGGAACTGGTACAGCGAGCGTTTCACCATGTCGAGCAACAACCTCGGGGTCCTGGGGCGCGTGAAACCCTACTTCATGAGCGACCTCTCGCTCGAAAAGGGGATCGAACTGCGCTGGGCGACGCTGTCGCTCAAAGGCGTCATTTACAACCTGCTGAACGAGGAGTACCAGTCAGTGCTCTCACGGCCGATGCCGCGCCTCAACGCCTCGTTCTTCATCGGCATAACCCCCCGCTTCCGCAAACGATGACCATTCGCGAACAACTCCTCGAAATGGCCGAGCCCCGTTACCGGGACTTCACGATGCCCCTGATGCCGGGTGTAAAGAACGTGATCGGCATCCGCCTGCCGCTGCTGCGCAAAATCGCCCGCGAGATCGTCCGCGGCGACTGGCGCACATACCTCGCCCAGGCCGAAGAGCTCTATTTCGAGGAACGGATGTTGCAGGGCATGGTGATCGGGTATGCCAAATGCCCGCCCGAAGAGAAACTCGGATACGTCGCGCGCTTTGTCCCCAAAATCGACAACTGGGCCGTCTGCGACTGCTTCTGCTGGAAGCTCAAAGCCTCCGAACGCGAACCGATGTGGCAGTTTATCCAGCCCTATTTCCGCTCGGCTGCCGAATACGACCAGCGTTTTGCCGTGGTAATGGCGCTGGGTAATTTTGTGGACGGGGAGCACCTCGAAGCGCTGTTCGGACACTTCGAAGCCTTCCGCCACGAAGGTTACTACGCCCGCATGGGCGTAGCGTGGGCCGTGTCGGTCTGCTTCATCCGGTTTCCCGAACGGACGATGCGCTGGCTGAGCGCGGAGTGCCCGCTCGACGACTGGACCTACAACAAGTCGTTGCAGAAGATCGTCGAGTCGTACCGCGTCACGGACATCGACAAGGCCGCGGTCCGGGCCCTGAAGCGGCGCGCAAAATAACCGGAGCCGCCGGGACGGATTCGGAAAATAATATTATCTTTGTATTACAAAAAGATACGACACCCGCCATGCGCAAACTGGTAATTATTCCGACCTATAACGAAAAAGAGAACATTTCGGCGATGATCGACAAGGTCTTCTCGCTGTCCGAACCCTTTGAGATGCTCGTCATCGACGACGGTTCGCCCGACGGCACGGCCGCGATCGTCAAGGAGCGCCAGAAGGAGTTCCCGGGGACGCTCCACCTGCTGGAACGCGCCGGGAAACAGGGCCTCGGAACGGCCTACCTGACGGGATTCCGCTGGGGACTGGAGAACGGATTCGATTACATCTGCGAAATGGACTGCGATTTTTCGCACAACCCCGACGACCTCGTGCGCCTCTACCAGGCTGCCGCCGAAGGTAACGACGTGGTGGTGGGTTCACGTTACGTGCAGGGTGTCAACGTCGTCAACTGGCCGATGTCGCGCCTGCTGATGTCCTACTTCGCCTCGATGTACGTGCGCATCGTCACGCGCATGCCGCTGCGCGACGCCACCGCCGGATTCGTCTGCTACTCGCGCCGGGCGCTGGAAACCATCGACCTCGACGCGATCCGCATGAAGGGTTACGGCTTCCAGATCGAGATGAAATACTCGGCATGGCGGCTGGGGATGAAACTCAAAGAGGTGTCGATCATCTTCGTCGAACGCCGTGAGGGAACGTCGAAAATGAGCGGCGGAATCTTCGGGGAAGCCTTCTTCGGAGTGCTCAAACTCCCCTTCCGCAAGATCCGTAAACGTCAGTAGGAAAAACCGGGAACGGAATACGCCCGGTTAAAAGGTGAAGAAATAATTCATAAAGAAATTCCAGAACGTCACGACGCCGATGGCAAAGAGTTTCGCCAGGTAGAAATTCAGGTGGAACCGGTCGTGCAGGACGTAGATGGTGGCGTTGTTGATCACCAACCCGACAGCCGCGATGCCCAGGAACCGAAAGTACTGGCCCGTGATGTCGGGATTTTCGTTCTGGAACGTCCAGATGCGGTTGAGAACGTAGTTCGAAGTCGAAGCACAGAGGAATCCCAGTGAATTGGCCACGTATTTATTCAGCCGCAGCCACTCCTTGCAGAGGTAGGTGATGCCGAAATCGACGAAGACGCCCGAGCCGCCGACGACGCAGAATTTAATGAATTGCTCAATCATATTTTACCGACCTCCGTCGGGACGGATTTTCCGTTAAACCAATTCGTATAGCCTTCGCGGCGCAGCGCAAAGCCCACGTCGAAAGTCTCATCGGCCAACTGCGGCAGGACGGTGAATGTGACGGTGCGCGTCAGCTTATCGTCGGCCGGAATCCGGAACGACTCCCCGGTCGGGAATTCGTCGACCCGAAAACGGCCGTGTTTCCACAGCATCACCAGTTGCACATCGCCCCGCCCCACTTCGATCGCATAGGGATAGGGATTCGTGATGCGCAGCTCAAGGTGCAGCGTTTCGCCCGGGACGACCTTTTCGGGCAGGCCCGAGATGGCGACATCCACCAGGCGCACGGGGTGGAACTCCGGGTCGACGAACCACGTGAAATGCTTTCCGTTGGCCATCCGGATAGTCTGCACCTGCCGGGTGCTGTCCGACGCCATTCCGTCGGGGCACTCGATGAGCACCTCCCGGTCGATGAAACGCGTATCGTCGTCGCGGAACTGCCATTGGTGGGTGCGATAGCGGATGTTGGGCTGGCAGTAGGCCTCGCCGCCCGTATAAAACGCATATTTGGCGGCAACGGCGTAACCGTAACGGAAAACCACCGGACGGCCGTCGGCCGCTTCGGCGATGGCGGCATAACTCTCCGGATTGTTGAACACTTCGAAGCGGATACCCAGCGGGTTGAAGATCATCACGAGGCGCACCAGGGCGATCAGCCCGATGGTCACGCCTCCGGCCCACATCAGATAACGGCGCGTACGGGAATGCCGCCGTGCATAGGTGAAAAGCACGTACACCAGACCGAAGCAGGCAACGATGACCCACTGGGGCTGGACGTACCCGCGCAGCGACGAGAGCACGAAGAAGGCGATGAAGGCGACGGGCAGGAGTTTCAACGCCCGGGCGACGGGCGTTTGCGGCTTCACCTTCCGCCATGCCTGCACATAGAGCGGCAGGAAGAAGGGGTTGAAGACCACCAGCATGTTGGCCAGGAACTCGAAGACATAGTTGGGCTTGAAGACCGAATTGCGGCCCGAAAGGTGGTAGGCGAACGACGCCCAGTCGTGCTCGTACTGCCACACGAGGTGCGGCACGAGCAGCAGCAGCGCCACGGCGCCGCTCAGATAGAGCGCCGGACGCAGCAACTGGCGCGGGTTGGCGGCCAGCGCGAAAAGGACCACCAGCGCACCGTGGTATTTGCTGTAAGCCATCAGCGCCATGGCGGCGCCCATCCACAGCCACGCCCAGCGGCGTTCTTCGGAGAACCATTTGAAAGTCAGCAGGAACAGCGCCGTGGTAAACATCAGCGGCCCGTCAGGCACGGCGATGAAACCGTAGAGCTGGAGCATCAGCGTCGCAGCCGACAGCACGACGAACAGCCCGGCGTCGCGCCGGTCGGCGTCTGCCGGACGGATCAGGCGCCACAGGATCCAGAGGTAGAGGGGTTGCAGCACGGTGAAGAAAAACCGCACGCCCAGTTCCCCGCCGAAGAGGTGTTCCCCGGCCCAGACCAGCAACGCCGTCACGGGCGGATGGTCGAAATATCCCCACGCGAGCCGCTCGGCAAACATGTGGTAGTAGGCCTCGTCGTTGGCAAGCTCGGTAAAACCGGCCTGCACAAGGTTTGCAACCCACCACACCCCGAGCCACAGGAGGACCAGCCGATCGGCCCCCAGCGAGGCATATGACTTTTTGAAAGATGCTTTCATACCGGGAAGCAAAGGTAGAAAAATTTCTCCGTTCCGCCTAAAAATGCCCCGGATTGTCCCCGAAAAGCGCGACGCCTTCACGCCGGGCCTGTTTACGGTCGGAATTTGCGGCGTAGACCAAGGCGAAAACAGGGCGGCGGATTATTTTTTCAGCCCGGGACAGGGAGGGTTTGGCGAAAATGAATTACTTTTGCAATCGCTATGAAAACCAGACATGAACTGACCGAAATCCTCGATTTCATTGCGGATTATTCGACCTATCTGCTCGCGTCCGGCGTCCACACTTCGCGTGTGATCCGCAACTCGCAGCGCATCGGCGCATCGCAGGGGGTCGACATCCAGTTATCGAGTTTCCAGAAAAGCACGATCCTCACCGTCCGCGACGAAGAGAACGGCGAAGCCATCACCCGCGTGGTGCGGATTCCGGCCCTCCCGATCAGCTTCGAGCGCAACTCCGATCTCAGCGCCCTGAGCTGGGACGCCGTCGACGAGCAGCTGCCGCTGGGCGAAATCCGCCGGCGTTACGGGGAGCTGATCGAAAAACCGCGCATCGACCCGATTTTCGTGCTGGTGACCGTCGGGCTGGCCAACGCCTCGTTCTGCCGGCTCTTCGGCGGCGACTGGACGGCCGTGGGCATCGTCTTCACGGCGACGCTCGTCGGCTTCGCGGCCCGGCAGCGGATGCAGGCGCACGGCGTCAACCATTTCCTGATCTTCATCATCTCGGCCTTCATGGCGTCGCTCTGCGCATCGTCGGCCCTGCGTTTCGACTGCACGGCGGAGACGGCCCTCGCCACGAGCGTACTGTACCTCGTGCCGGGCGTACCGCTGATCAACGGCGTGATCGACATCGTCGAAGGCCACATCCTGATCGGATTCAGCCGCCTGATCAACGCTCTGCTGCTGATTATCTGCATCGCCATCGGACTTTCGGCGACGCTGCTCATGGTTAAAAACAGCCTGCTATGATCGCTGTGGACATCCTTCTCGACGGGCTTTTCGCGGCCGTGGCGGCCGTCGGTTTCGGCGCCATCTCCGATCCCCCGATGCGGGCCTTCCCGCGCATCGCGCTGCTGGCCGCCGTGGGACATGCCCTGCGGTTCTGCCTGATGAACTACAACGGCACGGACATCGCCACTTCGTCGCTCTGCGCAGCGATGGTCATCGGATTCGGCAGTCTCTGGCTGGGCCGGGGCATCCGCTGCCCGATGACGGCGCTCTACATCCCGGCGCTGCTGCCGATGGTTCCGGGCATCTATGCTTACAAGACGGTCTTCTCGCTCATCATGTTCCTCCAGTCGCTCAACGACCCGGGACAGGGCATGCAGTACATGCAGTTGTTCTTCCTCAACGCGACCGTATCGCTGAGCGTGATCGCCCTGCTGGCCGCGGGAGCTACCCTGCCGATCTTCGTCTTCAACCGCCGTGCCTTCTCGCTCACGCGGCGCGCAAAAAACAACAAATAAACACCCTGCATGGAAACTTTCTGGAATACCATCGCCTCCTACAATGCCGCGACATGGCCCGTGCAGATCGTACTGGTGCTGGCGGCAATCGTCCTCACCCTGCTGCTCTACTTCCGCTCTACGCCGGGCGTACGCATCGCAATGAAAGTGTTCATGGCGCTGCTCAACTTCTGGATCGCGGGGGCCTATTACCTCGTCTACTGCGAACCGCGCGAATACAACGACCTGCTGGCCCTGTTCTGGGCCATCATGGGCTGCATCTGGGTCTACGACCTCGTCGTCAAACACGCCTCGCTGGAACGTACGGGCAACCACACGGCGTTCGCGGCGCTGCTGTTCGCCATGCCGCTCATCTACCCGCTCTTCTCACTGGCGCTGGGCCGCACGTTCCCGATGATCACCTCGCCGGTGATGCCCTGCTCGGTGGCGGTCTTCACGATCGGACTGATGCTGGCGTTCTCGGAGCGCGTCAACATCGTGCTGGCGATGTTCCTCTGCCACTGGGCGCTGATCGGACTTTCGAAGGTCTACTTCTTCGGCATCCCGGAGGATTACCTGCTCGCATGCAGCATCGTTCCGGCGCTCTACCTCTTTTTCCGCGAATACATCCGCAGCCACGACGGGCAGCCGACGAAGCCGTCGCCGCGGGTGCTCAACGCGCTGCTGGTCGTACTGTGCCTGATCATCGGATGCTTCTTCGCCTTCACGATGCTGCACCAGCTCAACCTGTTCACGGACATCTGACGACAACATACCGCAAAAAAAGAAGCATCCGGCAACCGGATGCTTCTTTTTCAGTGTCGTGTAACGTTTATTCGTTGCGGCGCAGGTCCCATTTGTTGTTGACGTGGATGACGGCCTTCACCAGGTCGTCGCCGTAAACCGCCATGTTCGAATGGGTCTGCCCGTAGGTCATCGTGGCATTCGCCGCTCCGGCGAAGTCCATCAGGACGATGCCGACATTGCCGCGGAAATCGAACCGGTTCAGCTTGTCCGCCGTATAGCGGTTGTAGAGGTTGGCGCAATAGTCGTAGTCGCCAACGGCCCCGAAGATGTTGATGCCCGAAACGCTGCAATGGGCCGTGTCGTAACAACTCACGTAGTTCATGCACCAGCGCGTGACATCCGTCGTATTATAGGTATAGGCGATGCAGTCGTCGATGGCGGAATACTTGCTCACGCCGTCCGAGGAACCGTTCTTGATGTTGTAGAGGTCGTTGACCTTGATCTGCGCCGACTCGCCCGTGTTGCCGTGGAGCGTGGTTTCGAAGACCACCTTGTCGTGCGTCCAGTTCAGGTAAGCGCCGAAGTACTCGCCGTTGTTCGAGGATTTGTAATCCTCGCGGACCACGAAGAGTATCTTGCCCCGGGCATCGGCCAGCGTCATACGGGGCGAGAAATCGGCCACGTATCCGTTGCAGTGGGTCTTGATAAGGTTCACCACGCTCTTATCCCAGCCCGTTTTACCCGTGCCGCTGGTGTTCTCGTATTTCATGTGCACGAGGACCGTTTCCCCCGGATGTTCGTCGAGGAACCGCACGAAACGGTCGAGCAGGTGCGAGAGCATGAAGGGCGACAACTCCTGCCGTCCCTCGGCCCCGGGCGTGAAGCCTCCGAGCGTGGGGTCGCCCAACAGGGCGATGCCGTGCTGGATCGGAAGGTCCTGGACCGAAGAACCCGACGCACTGGGGCGCAGGTCGAACATGCGGACCCCGGCGGCAAGCTGCTCCTCGATGGAGAGTTCCTGCGCCTTGATCATCTTGGTCACGTTCATATAGCCGAACACGACATTCTGCAACCACTTGAAGTGATACCGGTCGCCGGGCATGCCGCTTTTATATTCATAATGCGAGCCGTACATCGTACAGGCGTCGTGCGAACCGGGCATGGAGACCTGCGACAGGTAGGTGTTGTCGGGCAGGTATTTCATCCAGTCGGAATAGTCGTCGGTGATCTGCTGTGCCTGTGCCGGCATGTCGCTGATCGTGAACGAATAGCGATGTCCCGCCCGGAGCGTCGCCGGCGTCGTGTAACTGTATGTCTTCCCTTCGGTGGTTACGGCCGACAAGGTCAGCCCGCGGATGTCCTGCGGCAACATGAATGCCGTAACCCTGATTTTCGAACCGGCGTTAAGCTGGATATAAGGCGTGCTCCCGGTCATCATGTGCAGCGCCAGCACGTTGGAACTCCTGTCCGGATCGACCGTGCTGCTGCCGGTCGCAATGTCGTGGGAAAACATTCCGGCCACAGCATCGTTCTCACTCGACAGGACGAGCTTCTGGACTTCGACGGCCTCGGAGAATCCCACCTCGACCGTCACCGTAGTCATCAGCGGACGGAAGGTAAACGAAACCTCCTCGCCGCGTGCGACGCCTTCGGCACAGGCCGACATATAGGCGTACTGCATGTTGCATTCGCCGTTGTTATAAGTCTGTACGGCCGGAATAGCCGTCAGGACGATCGACCCGCTGTTGGCCTGAATAGCCCCTGCGGGGTAGAAGGCATAAAAATCGTGGTGCGTTCCCGTGCCCCAGGACATGCCGGTATTGCTCAGGTCGGCTTCGCTTTCGGTGGCTCCGGACACGCGGACCTCGACTGAGGACTGCTGGGGCGTAGCCAGCGGGCAGATAATCTCCACCCGGTCGCCGGTACGCCAGTAGATCGGATAGGCTCCGTCCGTAAGCGGACCGTAGGCCGTACGGGTCTCAGGCTCCTGCGACGAATCGCCGTTGTCGATCGAAAGGCGGTATGCGATGGGATCACCCGCAGTCGCAGGTTCTTCGGGTTGGGGCCATGCCGTCGATTCGACATCGTCCTTCCCGCACCCCGTCAGCAGAAGCGCCAGTATCGACAACCGGAAAACAGAACTGTATTTCATCTCTTTGGGGATTTATCAATAGGTTAAACACTCGTTATCCGAATAGTCCATCGAGGTCGGCCCGAGCTCGCCCCCGTCGGGCTGAGAAATCGCGAACCCCGCTTCCACCGCAACAGCGAATACCTCCAAATCCGGCTTTATGTAAGTTGCTTTCATCAGGTATATACTTTATATATAAATCGGGACGGCTGTCACCCGTCCCGATAATATAGATTTTGTCTTACCGAAATTACTCGATCGTGTAGGTGAAGTTCGCAAACTCGACGTGGTAAGCGCCTCCTGTACTCAGTATCTTGATCATGATGCGCTGTCCGTTCGAAACCGTAAACGTATGGGTCTGTGTCCCCGAATTGCACTCCTTGTCGTTTCCGTTCTGAATGTTGTTCCGGTTGCGGAGCCAGGACTCCGTGATCGGGCCGTTGTCCGTCACGCCGATACGGTATTTGATATTGAACATAAGCCGGTTGTTTGCCACCTCGAAGGAGACCTTCACAGTCTTCTGACCGTCGCACTGGATTGGAGCCGTCACGAACGCACCGTTGTTGCTGTCATTGGTTCCAGCGGGAACCTGCAACTGAATACGGTTCTTCTTGAGTTTGTCGTCGCCGTTCTTGTCGCTCTTGATCTCGGCACGGTAGAAATACCAGCCGTCGAACAGGCCCGCCGGATCGTACGACGGATCGACGTAGTAGAAACCGTTGTCCTTCCAGGTGTCCGAACCGTATTTCTTGTCGATTTCATCGGGAACCGTGATCGTGACGGTCTTCTTGTTGCAGGGAACGCTCATCGTATAGTGGTGGTTGCGCTTCAGGCCGGCCAGCGTGAACGACTTGTCCGAATAGGTCAGGCCGTCGGTGGTCATAACGTCCACGCTCATGGTCGAATGAATGCTGACGGGCAGCATACCTACGATGAACTCCTTCTGGTCGGTGTAAACACTGAGTGAGTTGGTCACGGACGAGGCGATGAAAGTCCCCACAGCGTCGATCGTACCGGCCATCGGCATCACGTTGCTGCTGGTCCGGAACGTAACCTTCTTGGGCGTCTCGTTGGCTCCCAGCCCGAGCGTCACCTTGACACGCGCCATCAGCGGCTTGAAGGTCAGCTGGACGGGCAGGATGGTCGTCTGTTCGTCGATCACGAAGGGCTCTTCCCATACGTTCGTATACATGAAGTCATACTCGGCCAGGTTTGCCGTGCAGTAGGCACCGCCCCACGTATGCTGGAACGTTTTGTTGACAGCGTCGAACGTTGCGCCGCAGCTGTACGGATAGTGGGCCGCAGCCAGCGAATAGTTGCCGACGGGAACACTGCCCGAGAAGGTCGTGGTAGCGCCCGACTTCTCAGCCGTGAATTCGAACTTCTGCGTCGAGGCACCGTTGTAGAGGAACACGGCGACTTTGTCGCCTGCAACCCACGAGGTCGTCGTTCCTTCGACCGAGGTACGGGTTTCAGTAACCGCGTCTTCGGGAATCGTCACCTGGACGTATTTCTGCATGTCTGCCGGAGCGGATACACCGTCGTCCTTGCTACATGCACCCATGCCGATTGTGGCGAGCAGGGCTATAACTGCTAATTTTTTCATAGTACTTTCTGTTGTTTTGAGGGTTGATTTACGGGGAAGTCGGCCGTTATTCGTAGTCATCATAAGATCGCGTGCCTCCCAGCTCACCGCCGCCGGTTCCCGGCTCGATATCACTGCTTGCGGCAAATCCTTTTTCGACACGTACGGAGATCTGAAACAACTCCGGGGCCTCGTAGGGCGTTAACATTTTTTTCATAGCTTTTTTCGTTGAATGTGACGTTGCGTTTAATTTATTTTTTGAATTCTGTGGTTCAGGTTCTGACGCAGAGTACCCTGACGCTGCGCTTTTCTTCGTGTCCGGAGAGTCGTATCTCCACAACGGCCGTCCGTTCGCTGGAGCGGTGCAGTTCATGCAACTGCGCCTCGACCCTCAGTTCCTCCTCCTCCGGAAGCCGCTGCATGGCCCACTGGTCCTGCAGGCGGGGAGCATACACACATACTCTCCCCTCCTCCAGATAAGCCAGCAGATAATGCATCGCCGGATTCGGCGTCTCCTTAGCCGCGAATGTTACAGACCGGGACATGCAATGGATCATTTCGATTATTCTACAATGACGGCACGGTTCAGTTCCGGCTCGTCGAAACGGTTGTTCGTATCGCCTTCGGCTTTCTTGACCAGGCGGTCGGAAGCCACGCCATACTTATTCTTCAGCAGGTTGTAGACATACTCCATCCGCTGCTCGCTCAGACGCTGGTTCAGCTCCTTGCTGCCGGTGGCTTTGTCGGCCGAACCGATCAGCGTGAAAGTCTTGTCCTTATCGGCCTTGATGGCATTCTTGACATAGAATTCGAGGTTCGTAAGCTCCTTGCTGTCGAGCGTGGCTTTGCCGATCTTGAAGAAGAGCACCACGGGCGATGCGGAGACCTTCTGCTCGACAACGACCTTGGCGGGCGCGTTGCGCAGCTTCTCGTTCTCGTCGCTCAGGGCCGTATTCTTCGACGAAAGGTCGTTGTTGTTGGCTTCGAGGCGCTGGATGCGGTTGAGATAAGGCGTAACGTCAATCGGCTGTACGCTCGATGCGCGCACGAAACCGCGACGGTTGAACTTGTAAGCCAGACCGGCCGTTACCGAGAGCATACCCTCGCCGATACGTCCGCCGGTCACGCCGTCGAAACGCTGGTTGACGAGCAGGCAGCGGGCTTCGAGTGTCAGATCGAGCGACTTGCAGAGGCGTACGACGTTCAGCAGACCGATGTCGAAACCGATCTCGTTATCGTGGGTATCGTTGCCGTAGGAGCGCGCCCAGCCGACACCGGCATAGGGTACGAAGTTCCACGTACGATCCTCCTTATAGCCGCTCACGGCGTTCGAGAAGTTCCACATAGCGTCGGCATGGAGGTACATCACACCGAATTTTTCCTGGAAAAGGTTGCCATCGGCACCCTTGGCATAGACCGTTCCGGCGGTCGTCCAGCCCTTGGCCTGGAGGCCAGCGTATCCGACGCGCGCACCGATCGAAGGTGTGAACCATTTGCCGACGTGGATGTCCAGCGCCGGGGCCAGGCGTTTGCCAAATTTACCTTCGGAATCGTTCTCGCCGAAATAGAGGTTTATACCACCGGCGACTCCGACGAAAATATTATCGAAAAAGCGATTGGTTTCATAAGGGCCGCGTACAATGCGGTTTTGCGCATCCCGGTTGCCATTCTCCTGAGCCGAAGCGACTCCGCTGGCGAAGACAAATAATGCGATGATGTAGAGACGTTTCATTTTGTTGTTTATTAAATGGTTAATTGTGTTGTTCAGCATGTTCTGTTGTTTGTAAGTTAATATGCGGTAATTTGGCCCTGCTTCGTTCCGACAAGGCAGGAGAGTCGAGTTCATCGATGTAGATGTTCGAGAGGTATTCGCGCGTCAGCGCGTCGTACTGTTTGTTGACTTTGTACAAAGGCTGCATGGTATAGGTGTTCTCGTACGACCAGAACCCGTTTGAAATTTCATGCATGCAGCCTTCCAGCCGTACGACCAGGTCGTACAGGTTGGGCCGGACATCGGGATTCCATTCGTAAGTGGTCCGGCTCGACTGAATGTCGCAGATCACGAAGTCGGTTTTGGCGACCAGTTCCCGCAAGGCCCGGCGGTACATATAAGTATCCGCATTCGGCGCCAGGCATGCCGCCAGCAACTCGGGACTCTTCATGGGAGGAACCCCGGCTTCCGCCGCTTTGCGCAAGGTGAGCAGAATTTTGACTGCCCATAAAATCTTAGGAGAGAGTGTCAATTTGTAAGTTATTTTAAATCAAATAGTTACACCACAACCCCGAGTCCCATTACTATAAATAATGGGTCTTGTTTACCTAAAGCGCTGACTGTCAGCTAAAAAATAGCAGATTTGGACACGATGAAGAGTAAAAAACCGTATGTTATGTCCGTTCACCGGTTTTGAAGAGGAGACAACGATGTAGCACGCAGATAATCAATAGATTAAATGACTACACGCATTTTTTTCTTATAAAATATTTGGTTATAATTATAAATAACCTTACTTTTGCAGATGACGGGAAATGTTTAAATAGCAATCATTTATGTCCTGAAGACACATTATTTATAGTAATGGGCCTTGTTTCTTGCATCCACAGAAATTTTTCCTCTTATTTATCTGATCCGAATGTCGCCTAAGTTGGCCGAAACGTCACAGATTGATGATCTTTCGATTGGCCTTGTCGATGACATTGTGATCGAGTTGCGCAAGATAGACGCGCGTCGTTCGTTCAGAGGTGTGACCCATGCCGGCGCTGATGATTGTAAGCGGAGTTCCGCAGTCGCGCGCCAGGGTTGCCCATGAATGTCGGGCCACATAAAATGTCAAAGGTTCCGAAATTTCCAGCAGTTCTCCGATTTTACGGATAAACTTGTTCAGTTCGCGCTGTTGCTGGCGGTAAGCGCGGTAGCTGTCATCCCCGTTCAGCACGGGCAGCACATACAAAGAGTCGCTATCGTACCGGTCGATGATTTCCTGCAGGGGCGTTTCAATGCGCAGGGAGAGCATCTGGCCGGTTTTCTTGCGTTTATAAGTCAGTACACCGTCGTTGATGTCGCTCTTCCGCAGGTAGATCATATCCACGAACGACATGCCCCGGGTGTAAAAACTAAACATGAAAAGATCGCGCGCCAACGCATATTTAGGGTGCATGGCCGACAGGTCGGCATCGCTGATCCGCCGGAGCGTTTCACGTGGCAGGGCGCGTTTGCGGGTCGCCACCTGCTTGATGCGCCTGCGGTAAAAAGGATTGCCGGCAGTTGCGGGGAAAAGCCCTTTTTCAACGGCCCGGTTGTAAACGGCGCGCAGGTATCTCAGGTGAAACACAATGGTATTGGGCCCCAAGCCCCGTGCCAGGAGCCATCGCTCGTAACGTTCGAGCCATTCGGCCGTGAATTGTTCCGGATGTAATTTACATCCGCACAGGTACCGGGCAAGCATGCGGTATGCCATCTGGTAGTTTGCGGTAGAACCGATCCGCCCCGTCTGCTCGTACTCCGCAATATGGAGCGCGAAACAGGACATGAAATCAGGCCGTGTCTTGTTGCGGGATCGTCCCGCGAATACAGGCTGTCCCATGTAGAGGCGGGACATGCCGACTAAATCTGGTGAGTGCGTCATAGAATAAAATTTAGTGAAATTGCTTTGCAAGATATAAAACCACAAATCAAAGACCGCGTAAAGCCCTGTAAATATTTGCAGTAACGGAGGGACGTCCGACCTCCGGGCATAGTTTCGAGAACCGAAAAGACCATAGGCAGGCCCAACTATGCGCTATATGAGAAGCGAGGAGTGCAAAACCGGGGAAAATTATCTTTCTGTCGCAATAATAACGAATCAAATAAGATAATATTGCCAAGTCACCGCGCCCAAACAGCGTATTCACCATACTGATATTGTAGTATTTAGCAAAACGAACAGATCATTTCAGGCTAATTTATCCGGCATCAGAAAACAAAGCATGAAGGCCAAATCGTCCCGCAAGAATTCCCCAAAAAACGACCGTCACATACCTACAAACGTAATTTTTATTATTTTTTAAGAACTCCCGAATGGGGCAGTTCCCGAGTTATGATTCCAAAATCTTTTTTTCCTTTTTCACCAAAACTTCCGTACTCTGAAAATGGGTTGATTTCCTCATTTTTTTGTGTTTTTTCTCATTTTTCACATCTTTTTCACCTCGGATTCCGGTGAAATTTCACCGGATTTCTCCCAAATTGAACTGTTTTCTGAATCGTTAAAGTGAACAAAACGAACTCAAATCCCACCTAAAAAACAAAAAAAACGATCCCTTTTGGGATCGTTTTTCACAGGGTTGTCGGCTGCCGACAACAACAAAACAGGAAGTTGTCAGACCGTGCCGCCGATCTGCCACCCAAAGGCCCGGAGGCCCTGCTGGGGACTGACAGCGTCGAGCACGGCAATGCGTTCCAGGAATCGGTCACAGCAACAGACCGCAGAGAAGGCGCATTCTGCCACCCTGTCGTCGTTCGGCAAATTCGTCAAAAAACGCATAGGCACGCCCCTGGCCCGGTTCCGGAAGAAAAACAAATTGTAACAGTCCGCAGGCCTGCGACTGCTGCACAAATTAAAAAAAGCCAACGACTCGTTAAAAGTCATTGGCTTTTTCTGAAAGTACCCGGAGCCGGGGTCGAACCGGCACGACATTGCTGTCATTGGTGTTTGAGACCAACGCGTCTACCGATTCCGCCATCCGGGCATGTCCGCTTACGCAGCGAATCGGGTGGACAAAGATAGGCGATTTTCGCAACTTTTCAAAAAATACGGCTATTTTTCGAAGAAGGCCCTGATTTTTTTTGCTTTTGCCGCACCGACGAGAGCCGACAGCTCTTCGATATTGGCCGCGCGAACCTTCTCTACTGTGCGGAAATGTTGCAGCAGGGTCTGGATGGTCTTGCCGCCGATACCCTCGATCTGCTCCAGCTCGCTGTGGATAAACGCCTTACTGCGTTTCTGACGGTGGAACGAGATGGCAAAACGGTGTACCTCCTCCTGAATGTGCGACAGGAAGTGAAAAAGAGGCGAAGTCGGGCGGATACCGACCAGGAGGGGTGGAAACCCGTAGAGCAGTTCGGCTGTGCGGTGACGGTCGTCCTTAGCCAGTCCGGCAATGGGTATATCCAACCCGAGATGCTCCAACACCTCGTGGATCACCCCCATCTGCCCCTTTCCGCCGTCGGCGATGATGAGGTCGGG
>JAEZTA010000098.1 GCA_023443765.1 Bacteroidota bacterium
GTAGCCCAGTTCATCGAAGAGCTTGGTGTCGGCATTGCGGATGATCTTGTTGTATTGCTTGAGGTAAATTGTAATCATAAGACGCTCTCTTAAAGTTCGTGAATCCGTTTACGTGCAGAGAGGCGGACCGCAGCCCGCTAAGCTCTTCAGCCGGGATTGGCTCTCGGGGCCACTTTGAGGCCCGAATCCCAGAACTTTTTCAGCGCTTTGTCTTTCTGATTGTCGAAGATGTAGTCGAAATGTGCCAGTTCCCCGTAGGCGCGTCCGGGATCGGCGGCGAAAGCCGATTCGAGGATCGCCTCGTAGCTGTGTTCAAGTCCGTAGGTCAGCGCGTGCTGAAGGGCCTCGACCGTGTCGGGGTCCACGTCGGCATGCGCCACCCAGACGGCGAAGGCGCAGGGGAGTTTCCCGAACGGTTTCCACTCCTTGACGAACACGTCGTCGCTTGTGAGCAGCGCTTCCTTTGCGGCGGGGATGCCTCCGACGCAGTATTCGGTGACGATGCGCGCTCCGGCCAGCGACGGCACGGCAGCGGCAGGCACCAAGGCGATGTCGGCTTTGTGTTCGGAAAAGGTACGGATTACTTCGGCGGGATCGGACAACAGTAATTCGGCACGGAGGTTATCTGCGTGCTGAATCCCATAAAGGAATGGCGTCGTACTGAGGCACGACACGACGGCTATACGTGGAACTATGACCATCATCCATAAAGGGTAAAACTGTTGGTTTGCGGAACAAAGATAGGATATATTCCTGAAAAAAGGGAAGAATACGAAAGATTTCTTTTTCGGAACGGCTTCGCAGCCTTGTTGCGAAAGGCGCCGCCCCCGAAAACACGGGGTTTCCGGGGGCGGGCGGGGAACAGTCCGCTGGATCAGTTCTTCTTAACCGGGGTCAGGCGGTAGAGCACCACATCCTCGGCCGGAACGAGCACCTCACGGACGCGGTTTGTGCGGAACGGTTTGCCTCCGGACCAGAGGTCGCGCCCCTGATAGACCATTTTGTCGAAATCCGTGGAACGCTGCGAGACTTCCACGTCGGTGAAGCAGAAGCGCTGCCAGTCGATCAGGTAACGGCGCGGTTCCTGCGTGCGATTGAAAAGGCAGAAAGCCCAGTCGCCGCCGGACAGCGGCTTGAGCCAGATCTCCAGCCCGTTATCCGTTTCGTAGCGAAGGCCCTGTACGCCCAGCGGATCCTGGTCGATGGCGATCGCTTCCTTGTTGAGCAGGATCTCCGCCGTTTCTTTCGACATGGCGCGGATGTCGTTGCCCAGAATCAGCGGGGCTGCCATCATGCACCACATCGTGAAGTGCGCGCGGTCCTGGTTCACCGACATGCCGTTACCGACTTCGAGCATGTCGGGATCGTTCCAGTGGCCCGGTCCGGCATAACGGCGCAGTCCGGCGTTGGAATCGAGGTTTTCCAGCACGGTGCGGGGTTTCCATGCGCCGGGTTCGGCTTCGATCGGACCCGCGAATACGGCGCCGATATCCCCCGTCGAACGCCACATGTGGCCGACTTCCGATGCCCATTCCCAGGGTTTGTTGGAGCCCCATTCGCACATCGAGAAGAGAATCGGACGGCCCGCGGCGCGAAGCGCATCGCGCATGAGCGTATAGGCCCCTACCGGGTTGATATTTTCATTGTGGCACCAGTCGTATTTCAGGTAGTCGATTCCCCAGCGGGCATACTGGAGGGCATCCTGATATTCGTGTCCGAGGCTGCCGAAACGTCCGGCGCAGGTCTTGGGTCCGGCGTCGGAGTAGATACCCAGTTTCAGCCCCCGGGCGTGGATGTAGTCCGCAAGCGCCTTCATGCCGCCGGGAAAATGTTGCGGGTCGCACTGCGGAAATCCGTCGGCGTCACGATCGGGAGCGTGCCAGCAGTCGTCGATGTTGATGTAAACGTATCCGGCGTCGGCAAGGCCCGAAGCGACCAGGGCGTCGGCCATCTCCCGGATCACCCGCTCGTCGACGTTGCAGCCGAATTTGTTCCAGGAGCTCCAGCCCATCGGAGGGGTTTCGGCAAGACCCTCCCATTTCTGGGCGTGGGAGATCGCCGCACAGCAGAAGGCGGCGCAAAGGAAAAGAAATCGTTTCATAATCATTAGTTTGGTTGGTAAATAAATTTATCAAATCATTAGTTGTTTGTAAAGTTTATTACAAATATAGTTACTTTCATGGAAATAGGGTTCATTTTTCCATAAAATGTAGAAAAAGTGCTCCGGGGTCTTGACAAGGGGGTATCCGATGTTGTATATTTGCCGTACAATTCACAGTCAGCCGTCGACGGCAGCAAAGTTATCAACACATAGAAACAGGTCTGTTTCTGGATTTTGTGAATTGTTATTTTCATTTATCAACAAATTTTCAACCCATTGTTAACAATCCCGGCGTATCCCGGGCCCGGATGCGCCGTCCCCTGCTTCTTCCTGCCTTTCAATCTCCGTTTTCCCACCTCTTTTTAGTCGGGTGGGCCTCTCTTTCCCAAGTCTTCATTCCTTAAAAATCTTTCCATGCAATTCACACAAATTCCGCAACAGTACGCCCCGCTCGGCGGGGAACTCCGCTATGCCGTCAGCCGGGAGGCGGCCGGAAACATCGACATCCGGATCGCCGGGGCCGCCGACGGTGCGCTGCTGGGTGCAAAGCGGTTTGCGGCTGTCGCCGAAGCCTCGTTCGACGTCGCGCCCTATCTCCGCCGCCAACTCCGGTTTGTTCCCGTGATGGGCGGCACCGGGTTTTACCCTGCCGAAGGCCGAACTGTCACGGCTGTCGTCGAAGCTGCCGGGACGGACGGAGGAACCGATGCAACGACAGCTCCGGCGCGCACCTTCCTGCCGGGCGCCGAAACCTCCGAAGGGCCGTGCCTGCACACCTCGATGCCGCTCACGCGGCTGATTCCGGAAGGAGCCGGCGACGAATTGACGTTGCTGACCGACGGGGCCTGTACCGTGACGGTGACGGCGGAGGCCGGGGATACCACGACGGCCGAGAGCTACCGCACGGCTGACGCCGGGCTGCACCTTTTCCGCCTCGACACGCGCGATTTTCAAGGGGCGGAGCGCATAACGGTGGACGCCGGGGTGTGCGGCACGGTGGTCTATTCCGCAATCCCGGCCTTGCAGGGAGCCGTACGGCTGGCGTGGCGCAGCAACGCGGGGTCGGTCGAGCACTACACCTTTCCCGTGGTGCGGACGACGACCATCCGCGCCGGGAGGCAGGAGGCCGAGGGGCGCGAAGGGCGTGTGGTCGTCGCGTCGGACATGGAGCGCGAGATGCTGCTCGCATCGGCCTACGAGAGCCAGACCGTGCTGGAAGCATTGGCTGAATTGACGACCGCCCCGGAGGTGTGGATCGCCGGGGAGGACGGGTACACGTCGGTAAGCGTTGCGACCGATGAGGCGGTGGTCCGCCGCCACGGCACGCTGTGTTGTCTGGAAATCGCCGTTCGTCCCAACCGTAAAATCCGCATGTCATGGAACTGAGAATCGACGGAAGGGTTTGCGACCTGGGTTCGGAGGCTGTTGCCGTGCCCGGTTACGATGCCGCGAAACTTGCGGACGTGGAGGCCTGCCGCGAAGGACGGTCGCTGAAAATCACGATTCCCGCAACGCCGTGCAACGACGCGCTCGTAGAGTTTGCCTGCGACCCGCATGCCGCAGGGCGGTTCAACGATGCTCTCCATAGGGCGGAACTGTCGGCCGAGGGGTCGGTGCTGATCGGGGGAACAGTGCGGCTGCTGGCCGCTTCGGAGATGGGTTACACGCTCGAAATCCGCGACGGAGGGGCCGGGTGGGCCGAGCGCGCCGCACGAAACATGTTCAACGCGCTGGGCGTGGCGTGGAGCGCCCAGTTGACGCCGACGATGATCGTCGACAGTTGGGCCGACGACTCCCCGGTGAAGTTCTTCCCCATCTACCGCGACGAATACCGCCAGCAGAACAGCTCCTCGGACCTGCTTCCGGCCGAGCACCTGCTCTCGGTGGAGGACTACCACCCGTTCCTGCACATCGCTACGCTCGTCGAGCAGATTTTCGACGAGGCGGGGTACGAGGTGAAGAGCCGGTTTTTCGAGTCCGGGTTTTTCCGGTCGCTCTACATGAGCGGGGCTTACACCTCGCGCGACACCACGGCGGCGGCCAACCGGATGGGCTTTTCGGCGCGGCGACTGGCTCCGGCGACGGCTTCGGCCAACGAGCTGGGGCGGGTTGCGGCCAACCCCAGGACCGTCCTCAACTCGGTGGGTAACCTTGTCGACACGGCCACGCCCCAAAGCGTCGACGCCGATGGCGAGGCGGTCAGCGGGCTTTTCAACAACGGCAACTGCTTCTCGACGGACAACGGCAAGATCGTCTTTACGCCGCCGACCGAAGTGAACGTCGGGTTCGAGTACTACCTGAAATACACCACCGCCCACCGCATCGTTTCGCGGACGCGGCTCCGGGGATTCGACACGATCTACCTCGGTCCCGGGGCGGAGTTCGTATTCCGGCTGGCGAACCGTTACAAGGACCTCCGCGACGCCATCGTGCCGAATTTCGGTTACCTCGCGCTGGTTTTCGACCACACGGCCGGGGCGCAGTACCGCCTGACGTACACCCGCAACGGCGTGGCGGGGACGACCTGGGCCGATTTTGCGGCCCGTTCGGCGCAGGTCGCCACCCCGTCGTCGGGGACCGTCGCCGACCCCGTGCTGCTGGTCCGCAGCGGTTCGCAGTGGGTCGCCTATCCGGGCGACTGGGCGCTTTACAACGGCTATATCGGCGAGACGGGCGAAACGACCGTCGAGGTGCGGCTCCGTACGGCTGCGGAGAGTGTCTCGCCGGCGTCGCCCAGGTATTTTAACCAGATTTACTTCTCGGGGGCCGAGGCCGGGATGGCGCTGACCCTGCACAAGGAGTGTTCGCTGCGGCCCCGCTTTCTCTCGGCCCCGGGATTCGGGTCGTGGATCGCTTTCGCCGATGTGGCGCAGCTTCGCATCCGGCAGTCGGCGCTGCTCGAAGCCCTCGGACATCTGTTTAACCTGCGGTTTTACACCGAGGAGGCGACCCGGAGGGTCTGGATCGAGCCGGAAGGGGCGTTTTTCGGGGCGGGGCCCGAGACGGACTGGAGCGGCAGGACCGACTTTTCACAACCCGTCGAACGGGTGCAGATCGCCCCGGAGATTCACGAAATCCGGACATGGAGGTATCAGGACGGCGACGGCGCGGTGACGCGTTTCGACGCCGGGGAGGAAACCCCGCTCGGGGCATGGAGCTTTCCGACGGATTCGTATGCGGCGAAGCAGGGCGAAAAAGCGCTGCGCAACCCGCTCTTCAGCCCTTCGCTCAACAGTTCGGGACACTATCTCAATGCACCTTCGGCGCTGATCCTGCAGGTCGGCGACCGCGATGACGCGGAGGAGGACGGGACCAACTTCACACCCCGCATCGTCCGTTACGCCGGGTTGCATCCGCTGCCCGGGGGTGAGCGGTGGGGCTATCCGTCGGGCCGGGCCGAGTATCCGCTCGCAGCGTTCCATTTTGCGGGAGATGCCGCCGAAGCAGGGTTTACGCTCTGCTTCGAGGACCGCGACGGGCAAGAGGGGCTGCACCGCTACTACGACCGGCAGGTGCGCCGGGAGGCCGCGCGCGAACGGATCGTCTTCTCGCTGTGCCTCGCGCCCCACGAGTTCGAAGCGCTGCTGACGCCCGGTACGGGGGCGCCGGACATCCGCTCGGTCTTCCGCATCGACACCGGGGCGGGCGTGGTGCGGGCCGCACTGCACGCCGTCGGCGATTACGACCCCGGGAAAGCCTCGGTGCGTTGCACGTTCAACCGCCTTTGGGAAGACTGATGACGCGGCACGACGAACTACTGGCCGAAGCGGTGCTTCGGGAGGTCCGGGGGCTGACGACCCGGCAGGCGGTGCTGCGGTTGTTCGAATTGGGGCTGGTCAGCCGCCGGGGCTGCGAACAGCGGGCTATCCGCGACGAGATCGGACGGCTCGAAGCCGAGGGTATGCCCCGCTGTGAAGCCTTCGAGGCCGCAGCCCTCAAACTCTGCTGCTCCTACGAAAAGGTGCGCAGTGCTTTTTATGACAAAAGAAAACCATAATCGCACCGGTTTTCAACCCGGACGGTTTTATTCACGGCTTTTAGCCGTGTTTACAAGCCTGACCCACCCCCCCCCAAAAAAAAACGCCTCAGGCAGGGGCTTATTACGACGCAACCGGAATTTTGTCCCGATTGCCGACGAATATTTACATTCAACCTTATCTAATCATGAAATCGGAAATTCAAATCAACAACACAGCCGGGGCCTGCCAGATCGACATCGAGGGGACTATCGGCGTACCCGAAGAGTGGCAGTTCGAAGAGCCCGAAGCCCGGGTGGCGACCTACGAACGGTTTCGCGACGCCCTGCGGCGCATCGCGGAGATCGAAGCCCCGGAGGTGGTGGTCAACATCCGCTCGACGGGCGGCGACGTGAACGACGCGCTGCTGATCCACGATGCGCTCGCCGCGCTTCCGGCACGGATCACCACCCGTTGTTACGGCTACACGGCCTCGGCGGCGACGATCATTGCGCAGGCGGCTTCGGAGGGATGCCGCGAACTGTCGGCAAACGCCCTCTACCTGATCCATACGGCCATCTGTTCGGCTGAGGGCAATGCCGCGGAGATCGCCGGGAAGATCGACCTGCTGCACCAGACCGATGCGCGCATCGCCGCCGTTTACGCCGCCCGTTCGGGCCGTCCCGCTGCGGAATTCGAGGCCCTGATGGCCGAGAACAATGGCAATGGCCGCTGGCTCGCGCCCGAAGAGGCTGTTGCAGTGGGGCTGGCCGACAAGGTGATCGAGGCCGCCGAGCGGCCTGCATCCTCGCTGGCGCAGAACATCGCCCGGGGCTGGGAACGCCTGCTGGCCAACCTCGGTTTGCGACCCGGCGAAGCGCTGCCTGCCGACCGTAATGTCCTCCATTTCGACGAGGAGGTGCAGGCCCTGCGTTCGGCCATAGCAGCCGACGAAGCCCGCCGGCAGGCTGTGCCGACGCGCACGCAACCCCGCGAGGACCCTTCCTATGGCGACACGGTCCGTTCAGCGAACGAACGCGCCTATGCCGAAGACGCCCGGCGGCTCCGCAATTAATCGTGTAAAAACAGCCGAAGGGGAAGCCTCCCTTTGAAAAGGGAGGTTTGGAGGGATTGTCGATCTGAAAATGGAAGTCAGGCAACACCCGTCCCCGGCGGCAAGGCATTCAACCAAATCCATATCACATTTAAAAGAAAACACACCATGACTTACCTTGAAAATTCGAAACAGTACACCGGTTCCGACCTCGAAAACATCTTCTTCCGCCCGATGCTGACCGGAGAGTCGGCCCAGGAACTGGGCGTGCGCGTCCTCTACAACATGCCGCAGCCCACGCACATCCAGCTCTGGGACGGACAGCGCAACATCCTCCAGAAATTCACCTCCGCCGGCTGGACCGGGGGCAATCCGGCCACCAAGTACGAAAAGACGGTCAACCTCAGCCGCGTGAAGGCCGAACTGGGATTCTCGGCCGCCGACTACTTCTCGATGGTCTACGAAAAGATCACCGCCCTGGCCAACGTCAATATGGACGACCTCTCGGGTACGGAGTTGGAACAGGCCGAGACGACGCTCTTCAAGCAGGCGCTCGCCGAGAATATCCGCGTCACGATGTGGCTCGGCAACACCGCCTCGGCAGCGGGCTACAATACGTTCGACGGTTTCCTGAAGCCGATCAACACCCTGGTCAGCGACGAAGCCGTTTACAACTTCACCTACCAGGCGGCAGCCCTTGAGGACCCGGCCTATGCGGTCGAGGTGTTCGACAAACTGTGGAAAGGGGCCGATCCCCGCATCCACGACCTCAAGGCCGACGGCCAGCTGGCCTACTTCGTGTCGTCGGACATTTACCACCTCTACGAAAAGTACCTCGATTCGAAGGGTGCGGACGCCGCCTACACCGACGCGATGAACGGCCGCCGGTCGCTGGCCTACCACGGAATCCCCGTCGTCGACGTGCGGCTGGGCAGCTATCTCGGTGCGACCTCCTTCCGCCAGTCGTTCGTCCTGCTCACCGACCGCCGCAACCTCGTGCTGGCCGTCAACACGGCCGACATGCCCGGCAACGAGGTGCGTATGTGGTACAACCCCGACGAGATGGAGAACCGCCAGCGCGCCGTCTTCATGGCCGGCAGCGAGATCCTCGACGAGGCGCTGATCACCTTCGCCTACAAGCAGTAAAAACCCGGGAACGCACATCCGCAGGAGCGAACTCCTGCGGATGCCGCGCCCCTGAAACCCGAAAAACGCCATGAGCAAAACGAAAAAAATCAAAACCGCCGTGGGGGTCGCTGACCGCACGGACCCCTACTTCGCGCTGGGGGCGTCGCGGGTCGACAGCGACAAATTCTGGCGCTGGGGCGACGACAACCTCTTTCCGGCGGCGCTGGCGCTGATGGCCCGGCGTTCGACGACCCACCGGCGCATCATCAACGACAAGGCCGACTACATCTCCGGCAAGGGATTCATGTGCGACGAGGCGCAGCAGCCGCAGCTGGCGGCCTTCGTCCGGTGCGTCAACGGCCGGGGCGAGAGCCTTCGCCAGGTGCTGGGCAAGCTGGCCTTCGACAAATCGCTGTTCGGCAACGCGTTCCTCGAAGCGGTCACCGACCCCGGGCACACCTTTCTGTCGCTCTACCACCAGGACGCCTCGCGCTGCCGCGTGGCCCGCGACTCGAAGCACGTCCTGCTGCACCACGACTGGGCGGCGTTCAAGCCCGCCGAGGCGCGCTCGCTGCCGCTCTACCCCGACTTCGAAGCGCAGGAGGACGGCACGCTGCGCTCGATCGTCCATTACAAGGATTACGAACCGATGTTCGAACACTACGGCGTGCCGCCCTACATCGCGGGGTTCAGCGTCTCGGCGATCGTCTGGAAGACCGACCGCTGGAACATCTCGCGCCTCGACAATTCGTTCCAGCTGTCGGGCGTGATGATGCTCGACTCGTCGGTGGACAACGAGGCCGAGGCCGAACGCATCGTGCGGCTCGCGGAACAGAAGTTCGCCGGGAACCCCGGGCAG
>JAEZTA010000137.1 GCA_023443765.1 Bacteroidota bacterium
CAGGTTCACCAGCCGTTCGCGCAGCCGTGGGTCGGGCCATGCCCGGTAAAGATTGGTATAAGGCTCCAGAATGTGGAGGTGGGTATTCATCGTTTTGGGCGTATTGTCGTCCTTGTCGCTCAGGCGCATGTCCTCGACGGGACTCCAGTCGCGGGCCGACGCTTCGATGTAGCCGTTGTGTGCAGGGTCGAAAGCGTGTTGTTCGATTGTTTCGAACAGCCTTATGGCATATGCCAGCGCTTCCCGGTCGCCCGTGGCCCGATGATATTCGCTTAGCCCGTAGACCGCGAATCCGAGGGCATAAAACTGTTTGTGGGTGTCGAGGGGCGTGCCGTCCGCCGCTACCTCCCAATATACGCCGCCGTACTGTGCGTCATAAAAATGCCCGAGCAGCCACTCTTTGGCGTGTTTTGCGGTTTCGAGGTATTCCGGGCGGCCCAGCGTACGATATGCCGCCGAGAAGGTCCACAGGATGCGCCCGTAGAGGATTGCGCCGCGCGGTGCTTCGGTGTCGAGTACGTCTTCGCCGGTCATCCGGCCGTGGAATCCGCCTTTGCCGTCCTGCATCAGGCCGGTCCAGAAGGGCAGTATTTCCTCCTGCAGGTGCCGCCTGAGTTCGGCGGCGAATGTGTCGAGTCGTTCCATGTCGTGTCAGTCTTTGGTTTTGCGGCGGGCTTCCAATTCTGCTGAAACCTGTTTCATGTGCTTTTCGTCGAGCGGATAGAACCAGATGAAGAGCACCGAGAGTACCGTTCCGACGGCGGGCAGCCAGCTTAGCATCATCCGGATGCCGTGTATGGCCTCGGCCGACTGCACTTCGTTGGCCTGGAAGCCGTAGCGGGCGAGCAGCCAGCCAGTCAGGGCGCCGCCGAGCGTCCACCCGAATTTCTGCGACATCGACGATGACGAGAAGATCAGCCCCGTGGCGCGGCGTCCGGTTTTCCACTCCGAGAAGTCGGCAATGTCGGCATACATCGACCAGAGTAGCGGAAAGATGCTGCCTGCACAAATGCTGATGAGTGTTTGCAGGAGGAAGATCAGAACCAGCTGGTCTGCCCCGAGTGAATAGAAAAGTCCGCTGAGCAGGGTCGCAATGAGCATCGCCCCGAGGTAAACGCGCTTTTTGCCGAAGCGGTTCGAAAGGGGTGCGGCCATGGCCACGCCGATCATGTTCGAAACCTGTCCGACCATCAGGTAGAGCGCCGAGAGGGTAAAGAACCCGCCGATGGCGGCCGTCTGGTCCTGTTGGACGTAATATTTGAAGTAATAGATGGTCGCGCCGTCGCGGATCGAGTTGAAGATCAGCGCTGCGATTCCCGCGCCGAGCAGAATCCACCACGGACGGTTGTTGCAGAGGTCTTTGAGGTCGTTCCAGACCGACCCTTGCCTGTTGGCAACGGGTTGCACCCGTTCGCGGACTCCCCGGAAGCAGAGCAGCAGCAGAATTGTGCAGAGCACGCCGATGGTTGCGACGGTCAGTACCCAGCCGCGGGCCTCGGAGTGTACGCCTCCCAGTTCCGAGTAGCTTCGTACGAGGGGTTCGACCAGCGCCAGCGCGACAAAGCTGCCGGCGTAGGCGAAGAACATACGAAAGGAGGAGAGGGCGTTGCGGTCGCGTCCGTCGGGTGAAATGACGCCCAGCAGCGACGCATAAGGCACGTTGACGGCCGAGTAAACCATCATCATCGACGTGTAGGTCACATAAGCATACAACAGCCGCATAGCGGGTGTCCACGTCGCCGGGGGCACGAGGAATGTCAGCACGCCCAGTACCGAGAAGGGTACGGCTCCGAAGAGTATCCACGGGCGGAATTTGCCCCAGCGGCTGCGGGTACGGTCGGCGACGATGCCGAAAATGGGGTCGTTGACCGAATCCCAGATGCGGGTGATGAGAAACATCGTTCCGACGGCTGCCGGAGCCAGTCCGAAAACGTCGGTGTAGAAGTAAAGCATATACATGCCGAAGATTTTCCAGAACATCGAGGAGGCCATGTCGCCGAATCCGTAGGAAATCTTCTCTTTAAGTCCGATCATGCGTTGTTTGGGTTTTAGGTTGGTACAAAGATACGTTATATGGTTAGGTCGGAATAATGCAATATGAACTTTTTATGGTGCTATTTTAACATCCCGGCAGGCGTTCCCCGCTCCGGTTTGGGGTTTTGCGGGTGGAATTGCTTTCCCAGGGTAGGATTCGGGATGTCCGGGCTGATACTCATTTAACCATTCCTTCCATTCTGTTAGCCAATCCGTGCCCGGGGTTCGGAATTTCGGTTTCCGCATCCTATTTTTGTTCCCGAACGAATCGTATAACCCCCAAAACGGAACCTTACTATGAATAAGTATTTGCTCGTTTTTGCGCTCCTTTGCGCCTCCGCCCTTTCGGCTTTTGCCGGGGCGCCCGTACGGCCCCGCATCCTGCCCGGAACCACGGCATCGACCGAAGCTGTGGTTTTCTGGGAACTTCCCGGCGACTATAAAGCCATGAAACACTATGTCGTACACGTCAACAATCGCCGTGCCGGGACGACCGACCACAACAACTTCCGCATTACGGGCCTGCGTCCCGGGACGACCTACCGCGTGAAAGTGGCCGCCGTCGATGTTGCGGGACGCGAACAGGCCGCCGCTCCGGTTGTGTTCCGAACCAACCCTGCGCCTAAAGTTTTCGACGTGCGCGATTACGGGGCCAAAGGCGACGGTGTGACCCTCGACACGAAGGCTATCCAGCAGGCTATCGACGACTGTACGCCTTACGGCGAGGTCTACATTCCTGCGGGCGATTACCTTACGGGGGCGCTGTTCATCTGTAAGAGCGACATCAGCCTTCACCTGGCCGAAGGAGCTACGCTGCGCGCTGTGAACAACCTCGGTCACTTCCCGATGGTGAAGAACATTTACGAAGGTTGGGTGAAGGATGTTTTCGCCAGTGTGCTCAATATCGGTAAACTTTACGGCGACCGTTATGCGAACATCCGCGTCTACGGCGGCGGAACGATCGACAATCAGGGCAGTGTGCTCGCCGACCAGCAGTCGCAGAACGTCGGCCGTATGGCCCGTTCGCACGGCATGCCCGTCATCCGCTGCGAGAATGTGGCTTTCGACAATGTGACCATCACCAATCCCTGCACGTGGAACGTCCATCCGCTGCTGTGCGACGGTTTCACCACCTACGGATGCCGGCTTGTTTCGTCGGGATTCGGCCTGAGCAATGCCGACGGCTGGGACCCCGATTCTTCTTCGGATTGCTACCTGCTCGAATCGGTACTCGACGGGCAGGACGACAATATAGCCGTTAAGTCGGTGGTCTATCCCGCTGAAAACGGGGAGAAAATCCTCAAGCCTGCCGAGAATATTTTCGTCAGCCATTGCCGTTTCGTGCGCGGCGGAGGTTTGGTCGTCGGCGCCGAAGTCCCGGCCGGAGCGCGCAATGTCTGGTTCACCGATTGTGTGGTAGAGGGCAGCGACCGCGGATTCCATGTGTGCAGCCGCCCGTTCGGAACCCGCCCGGTCGAAGGGATTCATTTTCGCGACATCGAAGTGAAGAACACCGGATGCTGGGGTATCAATGTTACGGTCTGGTATTGGGTTCCGGGCTATCTGCCCGGAGCCTATAAACCCGAAGAACTGCTCAAAGTGCGCGACGTGAGCTTCGAGAATATCCATATCGCTCATGCTGACGGCAATCCGATTCAGGTGTTGGGTGTGGCCGAACAGCCGATGGAGAATATTTCGTTTCGCAATGTGACTGTCGACCGGAGCCAGTACGATGTATTGCTGCGCAACTGCCGGAATGTGACATTTGAAAATGTGCAGGTCGGCGAACGCTACTGGGTGCTTGACAATGCCGAAGGCGTTGAACGCGACGCGCTGACCTCCGTGCCCAAGGAGATGGATTATCCGCACAAACTGGTCGATCCTGCTGCCACTTATCGGGTCAAAGCGCTCTACGATAACCTGCATAAGGTGGCTCGCAGTGGTCGGTTCCTCTTCGGAGCACAGGATGCCACGGCTTCGGGGTACGGTTGGTGCGATGATTCGGGCCGCAGCGACATCGAGCGTATTTCGGGCAAAAAACCGGCTTTTTACAGTTGGGATTTTATGGATGTCGTCGATGCCGACGGCAACCTGAAGCCCGAGGCTGAAAAGGTCCGCCGCCTCACCTGTCAGGCTTTCTACGAGGGTGGGGTGATCTCCTATTGCTGGCATGCTCCCAATCCGGTCACGGGCGGCAGTTTTTACGATACTTCGGAGCGTGTGGTCGAAAAGATCCTGCCCGGAGGTTCGCACCATGCGAAATTTACCGCCATGCTCGACCGTATTGCCGCTTTTAACCGCACGCTTATCGGCAAGAACGGCGAGCAGATTCCCGTGATCTTCCGTCCGTGGCACGAGTTCGACGGCGACTGGTTCTGGTGGGGGCGCAACAACTGCACTCCCGAAGAGTTAAAGGCGCTTTACCGCTTCACGGTCACTTACCTCCGCGACACATGCGGCGTCCATAATTTCCTCTACTGTTTTTCGCCCGACATCAATTTCACCACGACGGAGGAGTATCTGCGCTGCTATCCGGGCGATGACTGCGTCGACATCGTGGCGATGGACAATTACTGGCTCTACCGTTTCGAGGAGAAGAACCTGGATCACGCCCACCTGCGCCTGAAAGTGATTTCCGACTATGCGAAGGCTACGGGTAAGCTTGCAGCCCTCTCCGAGACGGGGCAGGGAGCTATCGACGACCCCGAATGGTTTACAGGGCGGCTGCTGAAGTCGATCTACGGTTATCCGGGCGAACCCGTCGAACTGGCTTATGTGGCCGTGTGGCGTAATAGTACGATGGGATTCTTCACACCCTACAAGGGGCATCCCGCGACGAAGGATTTCCTGCGGTTCTTGGACGATGAACGCGTCGTCACGGCCTGGCCTTACGACTGGCTGGGGATGTATTACCACCTGACCGAATAACGAAAAGGGGAGACTCCGAGAGCCTCCCCTTTTTCGATCGACCGACCGGCCGCCTCAGGCGATCACCTGCTTTTTGTGGTACATTTCGCGGAATTCGCGCGGCGTGCACCCTTTCTTGCGACGGAAGATGCGGTTGAAGTTCGACATGTTGTTGTAACCGCATTCGTAGCAGATTTCGGCGATGGTCTTACTCGTGTCGACCAGCATGCGCGCAACCTTGCCGATGCGGATGTCGATCAGGTATTCGGTGAAACTCTTGCCCGTGTGCTGGCTGAAAAAGCGGCTGAAGGCCACTTCGCTCATGTTGGCCAGCTCGGCGACTTCGCGCAGGGTGATGTCGCGGGCGAAATTCTTCTGCAAATAAGCGTCGGCCATGCGGATGCGCCTGCTCTGAATGCTGTTTTCGGTGTGTGCAAAAGCTGTGCTGGCCAGGGCGCGCGCATCGCCCGCCTGCGAGAGTTCGTACAGCAGCGTGAGGAATGTCGTCACGAGGTAAAAGCCTTTCTGTTCGCAGGTCAGCGAGTTGAGCAGCGGGCGCACCTTGATGATCGTCGAGAGCGGGAAAGTCAGCCCTTTGCTGCCGTGCTGGATCATGGTCTGGATCGAATGAAACTGGTTTTTGGTCAGCAGTTTTTCGGAAAGCCAGTCGTCGGAGAACTGGATCGTGATTTCCCGGATGTTTCCCGGTATGAGATTGTGATTCTGCCACCCGTGTTCGAGGTTGTCGTTCGAAATGAGCACCAACTCGTAGTCGCCGATCTCCTCGATCGAGTCGCCTACAACGCGCTGGGCCCCTGCGGCGTTCTCGATATAGTTGATCTCGAACTCCTTGTGGGTGTGTATCGGATAGTTGAACTCGGCTTTTTTGCGCTCGATTACGTAAATGCAATCTCCCTCCGACAGGGGCGTAATTTCGTGCAGTACGGCGCCTTTGTTGTTGGGTGTCATAATGTGCGGTTTTATCGGCTCACTAATGTACATCTTTTTTTCGGAATTTACAACCTGTTTTGAGATAAGAAAGACGGGAGCGCCGTCAGGCGTTCCCGTCTTTCGGTTCCGGATGGCCGGGGCTATTCGGCCAGCAGTTTCGCGTAGCGCGCGATGACCGCAAGGGTCGAACTGTCTGCCGCGAAGACTGAATTGAGGCCCGGTTGCTCCTGTGCGGGGTCGCCCGTGTAGTCGTCGCCGCGCTGCCAGAAAACATGGTCGGTGGCCGGTTGCGCCACGCCGCCCCAACTCCAGAAATTACACCCGGCGAAAGGACCTCCGTTGGCGCGGTTCTCGTGGATGTAGGAGAACACAGCCTCGTAGTAGCGGTCGCGGCCGGTGGTGGGGCTGCCGGGGGTGAAGACGAATCCGTCGCGCGGGAACCCGAACTCTTCGAGTACGACAGGCTTCCCGATCCGGCGGGCGATCTCCAGGTGTTCGTCGATATAGGTCCGGGTGTTGACGATAGCCTGGTCGAGGCGTTCGCCGTCCAGACAGTCGGGTGACACCCAGCCCCAGTTCAGGGGCCAGATGTGGATAGTCATGTAATCCACGTTGGGGTCGTCGTGCAACACTTCGGCCAGTGCGAGATCGCCCTCGCAGCCTGCCTTGCCTTCGCTGCCGGTCGATACGAGGTGATTCGGGTCGAGGCTTTTGATGAGCGCAGCAGTCGCGGACATCCATGCCCGGAACGGCTCCTTGTTCTCGATGCTGAAGGCGCGCGGCTCGTTGCCGATCTGCCACGACATGATCGTCGTGTCGTCGGCGTAGGGCTGGCCCGTGTAGCGGTTGGTGCGGGTTACCATGTCGCGCACGTAGTCGGCGAAAAGGGCCTGTGCCGCAGGGTTCTGTGCATATTGCACAACATAGGCTGTGAAGGCGTTCCACCCGTCGATGGCGGGTATCGGGGCTTTGCCGGCCCCGGCCCATTCGAGGTATTGCGAGTAACCGCCGGACCACTCCCACGAATTGTTGAGGTAGAGTACGGCCTTCATGCCGCGCTTGCCCATTTCGCTGAGCAGGAAGTCGAGTCCGTCCAGTATAGCATCGTTGTATTGCCCGGGGGCCTTTTGCAGCGTCGGTTCGATGCGCGAGGGGACGCCGTCGGGACCGTCGCCACCGACGAGGATACGGAGGTTGTCGATACCGTTCGCCGAGAGGATGTCCAGCTCGCGGAGGAGGCGTTCGCGGTCACCGCCTTCGCCTTGTGATCCGAGGATGGCTCCGTACCAGAAATTCGCCCCTACATAGCTGTACGGTTTTCCGTCGACCAGGAAGCGGCCCTCTTCGACCGTCACGAAGCGGCTTTGCTGTGAGCAGGCTGCCGCCACTGCGGCAGTCAGCAGTAAGATGAATAGTCGTTTCATGGATTTAGCGTTTCATGTTGTCGGTAACTCCCGTGCAGCCCCGCTGGATCAGCAGGCTTCCGGCCGGATTGGCGGGCGACGGGGCGGCCGTAATACCGTCGAGCGTCAGCGTCTGCACGCCGTGCGCTTCAACGGGAGCCGTGAAGTAAGGCTTCGTGACGCCTTCGCCCCACGACATCGTGCCGTTGTCCATGCGAACGTTGCGCACGTTTTCGAGGTAGACGATCGGGGTGTTCGACGCGAAGAACTCCTTGTCGGCGACCGTCGTGGGGCGGAAGTCGAAGTTGCCTCCCGCAACGGCGTCGAGTGCGCTCTGGTGCAGGCGGAAGTCGAAGTTGGAGAAGTAGATATTCTCGACCGTACATTCGGGCGAAGCATAGAAGACCGACGAGTTTTCGCCGTCGCATGTGATGTTCGTGAACCGGAGGTTGCGGATGGCTCCCGGCACGCTCTCGCGTCCGCGGATAGCCACGACTTTGATCGGCTCGCCGTTGCCCCACCAGTCGCCCGTGTGCAGGCGCGTGTGGATGTTGAAGTTCGTGAAGTTGACGTTCTCCAGTCCGGCGTAGTCGCGGATGCAGATGCCGATGCCGCAGTTTGAGTCGAAGATCGTGATGTTCGAGAAGTTGTAGTCCGACATTACGTTCTGGTCCCAGCCGCCGATGCGGATGGCGCTCGACCGCGAGCGGAGCACACAGTTGTTGAAGTTGATGTTGCGCGAAGGCCGCGTGATGCGCTTGAAGCCCGGGTCGCCGAAATGCCAGTCGTAGCCCGAGACGACCACCGCGTCGTCGCCGCACGAGATGTAGCAGTCCGAAACGTTGACGTTGCTCGACGAGATGATGTCGAGCCCGTCGCTGTTGGGAATCAGGAGGTTGTTGTCGATCTTCAGGTTATGTACCGTCACGCGGTCGCAGTGTACGATCAGGAAGCACCAGTAAGGCGAATCCGCGCACTTGAAATCGTGCAGTTCGACATCGGTGCAGTTGCTGAAGACGATCATCTGGTGGAACCGGTCTTTCGGGTAAAGCGGACCGTCGCCGATGCCTTCCGCTACTTTGCGCAGGCCGTTGCCCTGGCGTACGTAGTCGAGCGCCGGGCCTGCGATGACTTTGGCGCTGTCGGCATACATGAACTCCATGCCCTGCCCGAAGATGACGCCGTGGCCCGTGATCGAGACGTTCGACGCATCCTCGGTGTAGAAGACGCCCGCCAGTTCGTCATTGTGTTTCTGGTATTGCGAGAGGTCGGTCGTGGCGATCAGCCGCGCTCCCGTCTCCATGCGGAATTCGACATTCGAGCGCAGGTTGAGCGTGCCCACGAGGTAATCGCCTTTGGGAACGTAGACCACGCCGCCGCCCGCTTCGGCGCAACGGTCGATGGCCCGCTGGATTTTGTCGGTCGTCAGGCTGAGGCCGTCGTTATACGCACCGAATTTAGCTACGTTGTAAATGCCTGCCGTGCCGCCGCCGCACCCTGTCAGGAGTGCGACCAATGTGGCATACAGTATTATTCTAATAGTTTTCATAAGTTTTAATAGGGGTTGTTTTAGCGGATTTCGATCGTGACGGGCTGCGTTGCGGCGAACGTGCCGCATTGTGCCGTGAGCAGGCCGTCGTTCCACGTCCATGTGTCGCAGGGGCGTCCGTTGACGGTCACTGCCGTGGGTTTTGCCGTTCCGACGATCTCTACGTTGTAGGTGCGTTCGGCGACTGCTTCGGGGTAGGTCCCACGCGGGGCTTCGACCGTGAATCGCTGTACGCCGTCAGAGGTGCGTTTATAGGCGAGCAGCGTACGGCGGCTCAGCCCTTTCTCGTAGTCGAAATTCTCGCCTTCGTCTTCATAGAGGTCGAACGTCGTGTGGCACGGCATGGCGGAAGCATAGGCGCGGAGCGTCAGTTCCGAGAGCGGGGCGCTCACATAATCGGCGACCCGGGCCATCGGGATGAGCGACCCGGCGCGCACGTAGAGCGGGAAACTCTGAATGTCCGAGGTCCGTGCGATCTCGCGGCCGCCCGTGAGGCGTTCGTTCGTGAAATAATCGTACCATGTACCTTCGGGCAGCCAGAGCGAACGCTCCGTCACCCCGTGCTGGCCGTCGCCCGAAGGACGCATGGCCGGAGCCGCGAGGAATGCTTCGCCGAAAAGGTACTGATCGTAGCGGTATGCCTCGTCGTTTTCCGGGTAATCGAGGTACATGCCCCGGCAGAGGGGTACGCCCGTCTCGTGGGCGTCGCGCATCAGCGTGTAGATATAGGGGTTCAGCGCGGCACGCAGGCGGATCGAACTGCGGATCGACTCCAGCACCGTAGGACCCCACTCCCACGGAAGGCGCGAACCTCCGTCCCAACCGTCGGGACAGGTCCTGGCAGGATGCCAGAAGAGGTCCTTCTTGGCATGGAGGCGCATCAGCGGCGAGAAAGCGCCGAGTTGCGCCCAACGGGCGAACATCTCGCCGTCGGGGATATAGCCGTCCTTGCCCTGGGGCATGTAGCCGCCGATGTCGTGCGACCACCAGACGCCGTTGTTGGCTCCCTTGAGCGTCACTTCGACCGTGCGGCGCATCGTGGCCCACGTGGCGTAGGTGTCGCCCGAAAATCCGGCGGGGTAGCGGTGGTTGCAGAGCGTATAGCTTTGCAGGCGGTTGAGCACCAGCGGACGCTTGCCTGTGCCCTGGGTGAGGTAGCGTTTGTAGAGTTCTGCCGAGTAGATCGAGTTGGCGCCGTCGACCCAGTGGAAATCGAATCCGTCGTCGATCATTTCGGCAAGGTAGAGGTCGTAGAAGGCCTTGAAATGACGCTCGTTGCGCGTGTCGTACTCCACGACCCGGATTTCAGGCTCGAACGACGGTCCGTCGACGATCGACTTGTCGTAGTCCAGCCCGGCCCGGCGGCAGAACTCGCGCACCTTGGGGTCGTCCTTGTAGATGCAGCCCGAGTGGTGATTGAAGCCGGTCTTGATGTGCTGCGATTCGGCCCAGTCCTGGAAGGCGCGCATGTCGGGGAAATTCGACGTGTCGTATTTGTAGCCATACCAGTGGTCGACGTGCCAGCACATGTCGAGAATCACGGCGTCGAGCGGAATCTGCTGTTCGCGGAACCCGGTGACGATCTGCTTGTAGTCTTCGTCGGTGTAATCCTTCCAACGGCTGTAAATCAGGCCCAGCGACCATTTGGGGAACATCGGGATGCCGCCTGCGATCGAGAAAAAGTCGGTGAAGGCGCGGCGGTAGTTCGTACCGTAGCAGAACACGTAGAGTTCTTCGTAGGGCAGGCCTTCGCGGTAGAGGTTCAGCTCGTCTTGCGTGTGGCGGAGCACGGTGTATCCGCGGCGGCTCAGGATGCCGTCCTGCGGCGTGGGGCGAATGTTGTGCGACGAGGTGATGTCGTTCTGCTCGGAGTAGCATTTTTCGCCGTCGCAGTTGTCCAGCGCGCCGATCACGCCGCCGAGGTTCTCGGTGTCTTCGGCTCCCAGCACGGGAATCGATACGATGCCTTCGACGCGGATGCCGCCCGTCGTGAGGGGTTGCGACGGATCGTAGACGATGGTCATTTCACCCGTTGCGATGCGGTAGGCCGCACCTTCTTTCGTAACGTCGAATTTTACGGGAGCCGTCGGCAGGGCCGTGACGCCCAGATCGGTGCGTACAGGTGCAAAACGGTAGTTGTCGCCGCTGCGCACGGAGAACATCGTGGGCGAGAGCAGGTCGATCTGCACCTGACGGAACGACACGGCGTTGCCCGTACGGCGGTATTCGCGGGCGGAGCCGGCCGTTGCAGCTACGAGCAGCGCAGCAGTCAGTAAGGTTTTCAGTTTCATTGATTCCAGCGTTTTATTTGCGGGTAGGGTAAATGTGGATTGCCGCGCCGCCGCTGTCGGCCATCCTGAGCGGCAGTTTGTCGCCTTTGCGCAGGCTGACGGTCTGTTTTTCGAGGCGGTTGGGGTCTGTGGCTGTTTCGTCGGTGTCGGCATAGATCTCGGCGGTGTATTCACCGTCGCCGAGGAAGTCGGCCGTCAGCACTACTTCCCGGGGCGTCGAGTTGTTGATGGCGCCCACCCACCAGTCGGCGCCCTTGCGGCGCGCCACACAGGCGTATTCCATCACCGAAGCCGCCGGTACGACGGTTTCGTCCCATGTGGTCGGCACTTTGCGGATAAATTCGAATCCGGGCTGCCCTTCGTAAGCCTGCGGGGTGTCGCAAACCATGCCCAGGTAGCTTTCGAGTACGACGTACATACCCAGCATGTGGCAACGGGTATTGGTCACCCACGGGTTCGAGTAGCGGATTTGCAGTTTTTCTTTCGGCACGGCGCGGAATCCGCCGAGGTGGTAATCCGTGGCCCCGGCCAGCAGGCGCGTGAAGGGAATGGCGATGTCGAGGTCGGCGCCCATGTCTACCGACCACTTGTAGCATTCATAGTTGCGCGTACCTTCACGGGTGAACTCGTTGGGGTAGGTGCGGTTGAGTCCGGAGGGTTTCGACGAACCGTGGAACTGCACGAAAATCTTGTGTGCGGCCGATTTGGCGAGAATCTCCTCCTGAATGCGAATCATCTGCTGGTCGTCGCGGTCCATGAAGTCGACCATCATGCCCTTGACGCCCCACTCCTCGAAGCGGGCCAGCGCTTCGTCCAACTGTTCGTAAAGCGGCCGCCAGTTGACCCAGAGGTGGATGCCTACGCCCTGTGAAGCGGCGTAGTTGCAGATGTAGGGCATGTCGAGCGTCCGGAGGGGTTTCATGATGTCGGCCTCGGGGCTCGGGGACTCGAAGTTCATGTTCGGGTCGTAATACCAGGGCTGTTCGGCATAGCCGTAAATCGAGTGGAAATCGAGCCCGGAGCGGGCTGCGAAGTCGATGTAATATTTGTTCGTCGGAAAGTTGTTGCCCGCGAGGAACGTGGTATCGGGGGCGACGCAGCCGTTCCACCAGGTGAAGGTGGTTTTGCCGGGACGAATCCACGTCGTATCGGCCACGGCGCACGGGTCGTTGAGGTTCGTGAGCAGGTTCGAGGCGATCAGACGACCCACCTCCGGGCCGATCATCATCACGCGCCATGGCGAACGGTGCGGCAGCGATGCGCGCACCTTTTCGCGCTGTTGTCCGGGCAGCGGCGAGAGTTTTCCGCGCAGCGAACCCTGCTCCTTGGAGAGGTAAAGCCCCGCATAGTCGCGTATGGCAGCTTCGGTGACGGCCATCACCGTCCCGTCGGGGTAGGTAAACAGCGTCGGCATTTCCATCAGCTTGCCTTCGTCGAGATGCTCGTAGTCGGTCTGTGTGTAAAAACCTTCGTGGGAGGTGGTGTACGATCCCAGGTACATCGTCAGCGCTTTTGGATTGCCTGCGAGGTCGAAAGTCGTCAGCTCGTCGTGCATCACATAGGAGTTCCAGCCCTCCTGCTCGGGGAAGACATAGCGGAAAGCTGCGCCGTCGTCGAACGCGCGAACCACCAGGTCGATCCGGCGGCGGGGTGCGGCGTTCTCCAGCAGGGGGATCACCGCCTCGTTGTAAGCCTCTTCGACGTGTGACGATTTGCCTGTGATCAGATCGTAGCGCTCCACGCCGCTGCGGTGTTCGATGCGTCCTGTTTTAAGCCCGCGGCCGAATTCACCGCTGTCGAAGACGAAGCCCATGCGGCCCCCGTCGACAAGCTGTGTATTGCGGTAGAAAACATTGTAGGTGGGCAGCGACTGCCGGTCGACGCGGACAGTGAGGCGAATCTGCCCGTCGGGCGATTTTACGCTTATGGTTTTCTGTGCATAGCCTGCACTGCCCAGCAGCAGCGTTGCGGCCATTATTGTGAGGAGTCGTTTCATCATTGTATGTCTCGGTTCATTAAGATTCGGTCGCCGGCGATAAAGGCCTTGAAGTCGGCTTCGGCGGCGTGTCCCTTGTAGGGCAGGTAGAAATGTCCGGGTTTGTCCGGCTCCCAGGCATTGCGCCAGAAAAGTATCCACGCGATGCCGTAAGGTTCGGTTACGGGGGCCACTACCCGGGTGAAATAGTCGGGGGTAGGGATTCCTTCCATACCGGTCTCGGCCATCACGGGCAGTTTGCCCGCTTTGGCGGCATAGTCGGTGACGATCTGCATATTGCGCCGCATGTTCTCCATGTAGCGCTCCGTTGCAGCCTCGTCCGTGCCGAAGTGGTAGAGGTCGAAGCCCACCACGTCGACCCACTCGTCGCCCGGGTAACGTTCCAGGTAATCCGCTTCGTCTCCGACCTCAGTCGGGGAGTAGGCGTAGAGCACGTTGTGCACCCCACGGGTATCGCGTAAGTGGGCGACGGTCATGCGCCACAGCTCCTTGTACTCTTCGGGCGTCGAAAAGTCCGCGCCCCACCAGAACCACGAGCGGGTCTGTTCGTGGTAGAGGCGCAGCACGACGGGGATCGTTTCGCCCTGTGCGTCGCGCAGCGACGACAGGAATCCGGCCACGCGGTCGAGCCGGGTGAGGTATTCGTCGTGGTGCGTGCCGCCGGGTAATACGGAGGCGACAACGTCGTTGCGTGTGCAGTCCCACGTCGAGCCGCCGGTGAGGATGTTATCCCCGTGCCAACTGATCGTTGAAACTCCTCCGCGGGCTGCCGTAGCCGCAATTCCTTGCCGCATATCATCGAAGAAAACCGAGTCGAGGCTGCGGGGTGCACCCAGTTCGACATGGCCGATCTCCCAGCCGACGACGGCGGGGTAATCGCCCGTCATGTCGTAGACATCCGAGAATCCGGGTTCATATCGTTGGTGTCCGTAGGCGAGGTCGTCCTGGTGTCCGAGCATGATGCCCCGGTCGCGGAGCGCAAACAGCCGCTCGTAGAGCGCGCAGGTGGCTTTTGTCGCCTGTGGGTCCGAAGGACGGTGTTTCGGCCCTGAGCAGGCCGCGGTCAGCAGGGCTGTGCCCGCTGCGATCGTGAGGAGGTGATTCATGGGTATTTTATCGTTGTATGAAGGGTTCGTTGCGGTCGATCAGTTTGCAGAGCGTGTCGACTGAAGCGGCGCTGCGCAGCCCGTCGGGGGCTGTGTTGAAGCAGTAGTCGAGGAGCCGGTCGACAGACGACACGGCTACGTGCATGCGGGTGTCGCACGCGGCGTAATAGATCAGCACACGGCCGTCGGGATCGGCGATCCAGCCGTTACAGAAGAGTACGTTCGATACGTCACCGACGCGTTCGCCGCCCAGCGGGGCCATGAAGTAGCCGGCCGGCTCGGCGATCACGCGCGTGGGGTCTTCGAGCGCCGTGACATAGAGGAAGAGCACATAGCGCAGTCCTGCGGCGCACATCCTCACGCCGTGGGCCATGTGGAGCCATCCGCGGGGCGTGCGGATCGGGTGCGGACCTTCTCCGTTCTTCATCTCTTTGATGGTGTGGTACCGGCGGCCGTTGATGATCTTTTGCTCGCCGACTTCGGGACGGGTGATGTCGTCGATGAGCGCCCAGCCGATGCCGCCGCCGTTGCCCGCGTCGATGAAACTGTCCTGCGGACGGGTGTAGAGGGCATATTTGCCGTTGACGAACTCCGGGTGCAGCACCACGTTGCGTTGCTGGCCCGGGCTTTTCAGGTCGGGCAGGCGCTCCCATTGTTCGAGGTCTTTCGTGCGGGCGATGCCTGCGGCGGCAATCGCTGCCGAAAGGTCGTTCGGAGCCGAGAGGTCCTTGCGCTCGGTGCAGAAGACGCCGTATATCCAACCATCCTCGTGGGCCGTCAGGCGCATGTCATAGACATTCGTATCGGGCACGTCGGTTTCGGGCATCCGTACCGGGTATTTCCGGAAACGGAAATGGTCGATGCCGTTGGGGCTTTCGGCGATGGCGAAGAACGATTTGCGGTCGTTGCCCTCGACGCGGACCGCCATCACGTATTTGTCGCCGAAACGCATGGCCCCGGCGTTGAACGTGCCGTTGATCCCGAACCGTTCCATGCAGTAGGGGTTGCGTTCGGGTGAAAAGTCATAGCGCCATTCCAGCGGCGTATGGTCGCGTGTCAGCACCGGATATTTGTACCGCTCGTAAATCCCGTTTCCGGGCAGCAGAGGTTCGTTGTCACGTTCCAGAAGCAGGGCGTGCTCCTCCCGCAGGGCGTTCAAACGAGTTTCGAATAAAGTGTTCGTCATATCAGTTTCATAAATGATGAGAATGTCGGAGGCTTGGAAAAACCGGGGCGCGGACCCGTCAGAGAGCCTGCGCCCCGTGTTTCCTTAGTTGGTTGCGATCTTCTTCACGAAGCGCAGGTTCCAGAAGTATAACTCGACGTCGCCTGCGGTTTCACGCTGCATGGCCACCTTGAAGTTGTTCCACTGGTCGGTGTTGTTGTACGGGTCGGCGGCGATCTTCAGGCAGGTCTTCTTGCCGTCTTCGAGCGACGGGAAGAGGTCCGTCACTTCGAATTGTACGGTCTGCCATGCTCCCATCGTGTTGAGCGCCACGCCGTTGTTCGAACTTGCAGGATCCCACATGTAGAACTTGCCCGCGCCTTCGCTCTCGGAGGCTCCCAGACGGAGGTAACGTGCCAGCGGCGTACCTGCCGGGTTGTTGATCTCCATCTTTACGCACCAGTTGTCGGGGTTGGCCAGCAGGTCGGTCGCCGAATTGTCGAGCCAGAAGTGGGTTATCATCACGTTCTCATAGCCCCATGTGCCGGGGAAGTTCTTTTTGATGTAGACATACCACCGGAACAACGGATTTTCCAGTCCGCCGGGCGCTTCGGGACGGTCGTTATTTATGATCTCCTCAGTTTTCGAGGTGTCCTGAATACCTGTGGGCCACCATCCGCCCTGCCATGTGCGATCGTCGTTGGTGAGGATCGGAATACCCGGTTCGCGGAAGGGAATCTGTATGGGCGCCGCCAGTTCGGGGGTCTCGATCGTCAGGTAGGAAACGGCATCGGTGGGGGTACCTGCGGGAATCTCGACGCCGAACGACTTCGAGTCGCAGCCGATCATCTTAATGGCTTGTCCGTTGAAGGTCAGCTTGGCGTTGATCGAGTCGATCATGTAGAGATCGAAGTCGCTGCCTACGACCTGAACCGTGTCGCGGTCTGCTGCAAAGTCGTTTTTGAAGCCGTTGATCACCAGTTGGGGCAGCACCACGTTGAGTTGGGCCGATACCTCGCCGCGCTTGGTGACGATGCGCAGCGTGTTGGTCACTTCTCCCGGCAGTTTGCGCGGCACGACCAGTTCGAGGCGGTGGCGTTTGGCATAGACCTGTGTCAGGTCGAGGTTGAGATCGTTGATCGTCACCGATTCCAGGTCGGTGAGGTTGTCGCCGAAAATGGCGATCGACTGGTTGAGCGCTGCCGTCGAGATGACGGTCGACGTGTCGGCCGAAGCGGTGATCTTGCGGATCGACGGGGCTCCGGTCGAGACGTTGTCCGGGTCCCAGCCTTCGTCGATATTGACCACGTCGCTGCACGAAAATGCCGTAAGGGCGGCCATTGCGGCTGTAGCCGTATAGGTTAACCACGTAAGTTTCATAATATTTCGGTATTATTCGGGTTTAAGGTTATTAGTTCCAGCCGGGATTGTTCTCCGTGATCGAGGCATTGGTGTCCATCTCGCTCGACGGGATGGGGAAGAGCGTGTGCTTCGACTGGCGGGTCTTGTAAGTGCCGATTTCGTCGTTGCCGCCGATGGCGCTCATCACGTCGACGTATACGCCCCAGCGGATCAGGTCCCAGCGGCGGTCGCCTTCGCAGAAGAGTTCGATGGCGCGCTCTTCGAGTACGCTCGAACGGAAATCCACGATGTCGGCGATGCTGCCCTGGCCGGTCAGTTCATAAGGGGTGGCTTTGCTGCGGTTGCGCACCGAATTGAGGGCTGCGAGCGCCTTGCCGTCGGCGGTTCCGTTGACTTCGGCATAGGCTTCGGCGTAGATCAGTACAATATCGGCATAACGGAGCAGCGGCCAGAAGGCGTCGCCCTGCGTGATGGTGCGGTCCGAGCGGTCGACATATTTGGTCGGGTAGGCCAGGTAGTAGGTGTCGAACTGGGGAGACGCATAGGGCAGGCCGTCGTCGAAGGGCGCCACGCCGTCCTCGACTTTCTTGTTCCACTCCTGGTTGTTGGGGTAGTACTGGGCGAAAGTGAGGTCCCAGGTGCGCTGCCAGCGGTGACGGATGCCTTCGAGTACGCGCAGGTCCTTGCTCTCGACCATCTTGTACCAGTGGTCGCGACCGCCGTACCACAAGCCATCGGAGATCAGGCCGTTGCTGTTCTCGATGCCGCAGATGTGGTAGGAGAAATATTCGCAGTAGCGCGTATCGGATGAATAACCCTGGATGCTCCACAGTTGTTCGGGACCGTAGCAGTTGGCGCGTTTCCAAATCTCCTCGAAGGGACGCAGCTCATACGTGCCGTATTCGCCCGTCATGACCTTGTCGGCGATTTCGTAAGCCTGCGTGTAGCACTTCTTCGGGTCAAAGGCCTCGTATCCGGCGAGTTGATTCTTCGAGTAGGTGAGTTTCTGGGGGTCGGTGTAGGCTTTTGCCGTACCTTCGCCGCTCCACGGTTTGCCGCCGCGTACCCAGAGCTGCGTGCCTTTGGGCATGGCGCCCGATGCCATCGTCGCATAAACTTTGGCTTCGAGGCCTGCGGCCGTACCCGCGGTGACCCGTCCGGCCACATAGCCGTTGTCGGTATTTTTGTAACATTCGGTTTTTGCGTCGTCGAGCAGCTCGATAATATAAGTATATACGTCCTCTACCGAACTGCGGGGTACGTTGCGTTCACCCGTTTCACTGATCGACTCCTTGCGCAGGGGCACGGGGCCGAATGCGCGGACCAGTTGGAAATAACTCCAGGCCTTGAGGAATTTCAGTTCGCCGAGGACTGCGGTTCTCACGCGTGCATCGACATTCCCCATCTGGTTGATTTTATAGGTCGAGTAGTTGCAGCGGTGGATCATTTCGTAAAGCCCGGTCCACATGCTGTTGATGTTGCCGTTGTTCTGGAAGTTACCGGCGCCGAGCGTACCGAATGCCCAGCTGGGGCCGGTGAGGTAGTCCTCGTCGTAGAGCCATACCATCGGGAATGTGTTGCCGTTGAACAGTGTGCTGAGCCTGCTGTAACAGCCGATCAGCCATTGGGTGGCGCCGGCATCCGAATCTTCGATGTCGTCGGGCTGGGTGAAGTCGTAGGTCTCCTCCTTGAGCCATTCCTGACAGGAACTGAGACCTGTCGAGAGCAGGAGGCCCGTAGCGCATGCCAGGATGATATTTCTGATTTTATTCGTTTTCATTACGATGCGGTTTTTAAGGTTAGAAAGTCAGCTTCAGGCCGAACGAATAGATGCGGCTGCTGGGGTACGAGTAGAGGTCGACGCCCTGGCGGGTCACGTCGCTGCCGTAGGCATTCACATCGGGATCGTACCAGCTGTAATTGGTGATGGTGAAGAGGTTCTGGGCGCTGGCATAGACGTTGATCGACTTGATGCCCTTCCATTTGGGATAGAAGGTGTAACCCAGCGAGATGTTCTTCAGACGCAGGTACGATCCGTCTTCGATGTAACGATCGGAGAATTTCCATTCGCGCTTGTATCCGGCCTCGATCGGCTTGGGCCAGCGGGCGTTGGCGGCGTTTTCTGCGGTCCACCGTCCGTTGTACTGGTCACGGGTGATGTTCTGGATGCCGGTCATCGATGAACTGGTGTTGTTGGCGATGGTGTTGGCATTGAGGATGTCGTTGCCGTAGGTGCCCTGGAAGAAGAAACTCAGCGTGATATTTTTATAACGCAGGGAGTTCGTAATGCCGTAGGTGAAATCGGGGTTCGTGTCGCCGATCACGCGCTTGTCGGCATCGGTGATGGCTCCGTCGCCCGTGTAGTCGCGGTACTTGATCTCGCCGATCATCGCCTCGGCATCGGCCTGCGATACGTTGGCATACTGCGGATCGGCACGGACCTCGGCGATGTTGTCGTAGAACCCGTCCTCGACGAAGCCTACGATGGTGCCGATCGGGCAGCCGTTGCGCTGGATGAAGACGTTCGAAACGTTGTTGATGAAGTTGCTTCCGTACTGGTCGCCCGTGAGGCCGCCGATCTTGTTGCGGTTGAACGAAATGTTGGCGTCGATGTCCCAGCTGAAATTCTTGCGGGCGAAGGGGTGGAAGGAGCCCGAGATTTCGAGACCTTCGTTGGTGACGTGGCCGCTGTTGGTGGCCATCTGAGTGTAACCCGAGTTGGTCTCGATGCTCACTTTCTGCAGCAGGTCGTTCGTGCGCTTGTGGTAGTAGTCGATGACGAAGTTGACTTTGCCCTTGGCCAGCGAGATGTCCAGGCCGACATCGAACTGGTCGGTGGTCTCCCATTTCAGGTCTTTGTTGATCGGGCCTTTCCAGGTCTGCTCGGCAAAACCCGGGGTGAGCGTGCCGCCCAGCGGATAACTCGAAACCGACATGGCGGGCAGCGTGGCATAGGTGCCGATGCCCTGGTTACCGGTCTGGCCGTAGCTCAGGCGCAGTTTCAGGTCGTGGAAAACGTTGAGTTTCTCGATCCACGGCTCGGCGGAGAGACGCCATGCCAGTGCTCCCGAGAAGAAGTGGGCGTATTTGTTGCCTTCGACGAAGACGCTCGAACCGTCGGCACGGTACGATGCCGTAGCCATGTACTTGCCTTTGTACGAGTAGTTGAAACGCGCGAGGTTCGACTGCATACGGCTCTTGCCGCGTCCCGACGAGAGGGGATAGGTCTTCATGCCGGCACTCATGTCCCACATCAGGGTCATATCCGACGGGAAGTCGTAGGCCGACATCTTATTGTTTTTCCAGTTGGATTCCTCGAAGGTGATACCCGCAACGGCGTCGATCGTGTGATCTTCGCCGAACTGTTTGTGGTAGGAAAGCAGCGTCTCCGAGGTGAAGCCCTGTGACCAGCTCGTTCCCTGGCCGCCGACGCCGTTCGTCGGCTTGTAACCCTGGCGGGTCAGACGGTTGTAATACATGTTGCGGTCGTTACCCGAGTAGCTGAAACCGACATTCTCGCGCAGTTTGAGACCCTCGCAGAGCGTCGCTTCGATGTACGACGAGAGGTAGACGTTGTTGGCGCGGAATTCGTCGAACGCCTCGCGGACATAGACGTAAGGGTTTGCGGCGAGCCAGTTCAGCTCGTTGTCCTCCTGGGTGTTGATCGTGGCGTCGTAGGTCGGCGGGAAAACCAGCGCCGAGTAAATGACGCCGTCGCCGCCCGAGGTCGACGAGTTGACAAAGTTGGTCACCGAGTTGGTGTAATTGGTGTTCAGTCCCACTTCGAGCCAGTTGCGCATCTTGCGCCAGAGGTTCGAACGCACGGCGTAACGCTTGTAGCCCGAACCGACGATGACGCCTGTCTGGTCGGTGTAGTTGAACGAAAGTAGGTAGCCGCCTTTTTCGGAACCGCCGTCGATGCTGATGTTGTACTCCTGGGTGAATCCCGTCTGGAAGATGGCGTCCTGCCAGTCGGTCGAGCCGACGAGGTCGGTGTTGCCGTACTGGTCGGTGTAGGTTCCCGGACGCAGGAAATCCTCCGGGGCCGGAGAGTATTTACCCGAAGAGGTGATTATTTTGTTGTCCTTGTCGAACTGGTAATACCATTCGCCGCGGTAAGGCAGCTGCCCGTCGGGATTCGAGTTGAGAGTCTGCTCGTTGATGTAACGCGAGTAGGTCACCGGATCGAGCACGTCGATTTTCTTGGCGATTTTCGAGAAACTGAAGTTCGACGAGAAGGTGATGTTGTCCTTGCCGCTGCGGCCCTGCTTGGTGGTGATGATCACCACGCCGTTGGCGCCGCGTGAACCGTAGATGGCCGTCGACGAGGCGTCCTTCAGGACCTCGATCGACTCGATGTCGTTGGGGTTGATGTTCGCCAGCGGGTTGGAACTGGAGCCGGTACCCGAAATGCCGGTGTCGGGAGCCTTGCTGCCGCCGCCGTAGGGCAGTCCGTCGATCACGTAAAGGGGCTGCGTATCGGTACTGAACGAGTTGGCGCCACGCACGTGGATCGTCAATCCTCCTCCCGGCGCTCCGTCGTTCTGGCGCACCTGCACGCCCGCTATTTTGCCCTGTAAGGCGCTATTGACACTCAGCGAAGGGTTACCTTTGATCAGCTTGTCGCCCTTGATCTGGCTGACTGCGCCCGTGATGTCGCGTTTCTTCATCGTGCCGTAACCGATGACCACCACGTCGTCGAGAGCGTTGGAATCGTCGGCCATCTTGACATCGACGACTTTTTGGGCGAAGATCTTCACCGTCTCGCGGGTCTTGCCGACGTAGGTGAAGGTCAGCATGTCGCCTTTTTTCGCATTGATTGCGTAGGCTCCTTTGTAATCGGTAGTGGTTGCCGTCGTGGTACCTTCGATCATTACGGTCACCCCGATCAGCGGGGAGCCGTCGCCGGCGTCGGTTACCACGCCCGTGATGCGCATCTGTTGGGCCGAAGCCGCACCGGCGCACATCAGACAGCAAATTAAAAATAGTCCGATTTTTTTCATAATGTAAGAGGTTTAGGTTGTTTGAACATTATTCGGTATTTTTTAAATAGGTATATCCCTCGCGACAGGCGGTTCAGGCGAATGACCGGAAGTCGGATGGATCGGACCTTTGTTCGTATGCAAAATTACGATGAAGATAAAAGCTGGATAAACACTCTTATAGCATAGGATGATGCTTTTTTAACATGTGTAAAGATACGCTATATGGTCGAAATGATGATCGAATATGGCTTGAAATGGGATGTAACGGTGTTGAGAGGCTGTTTTTGTGGAGTGAATATATGTTATCTGAAAATAAGAAGTATGAAAAACAGATATTATAATACTATATTTGCAGGCGAAGAACCGATATTTTTGCATCAGGGAATAACCCGCTGCCCGAAGGCGCGGTTTCCTTTGGCAAATTATTATTAAAATACCAACCGATGAAAAAATCAGTACTTTTTTTAATCCTGTTTTGCGCAGCCTGCGTATCTGCTTCGGCGGCCGTTTACGACGTAACGTCGTTCGGGGCCCCGGCCGACGGGAAGACACTCGCTACGGCACAGATTCAGCAGGCCATTGACCGTTGCCATGCCGATGGCGGCGGGGTGGTCCTCGTTCCGGCCGGAACCTACCTGGTGGGTACGCTCAACCTGCGTTCGAATGTCGAATTCCGTATGGAAACCGGCGCCGAGTTGCGTGCTACGCTCGATCTGGCGCAGTATCAGCGCCACAACCGCGAACTGGCCGGCGTATTTTATACCGAAAAGGCTTCGAATGTCTCGATCACGGGCAACGGCCTGATTAACGGACAGGGTATGGAATTCATGATTCCCGGACAGTCCAAGGTTATCGGCGACGACCAGCGCCGCCAGACCCGCCAGGGCCTCGGCTTCCGCAAGGTCGCTGAGGGACTGGGCGACGGTCCGCTCTACCCGAAGGATCGTTATCACCAGATGATCGTCTTCAGCGAGTGCACCGATGTTACGCTCGAAAACTTCAAGTGCGTCGATTCGCCTTACTGGTGCTTTGTGATCGTGCATTGCGACGGGGTGAAGATTCACGGCCTGCGGATCGACAACAACCTTATGATTCCCAACAGCGACGGCGTGGATGTCATTTCGTGCAGCAACGTCAACATCTCCGACTGCTTTTTCAGGTGCGGCGACGATGCCATCGTGCTGGCCGGTTACGGCGAACACCACGGCGATCCCGGTTTCAAGGACATCCGCAAACCTTCGACCAACATCAATGTTTCGAACTGCATCCTCCAGTCGCGGTCGAGCGGCATTCGTATCGGCGGCCACGACCAGAATCCGATGTCGAACTACAATTTCTCGAACATCACGATCTTCGATTCGAACCGGGGCATCAACATTTCGGTCAGCGATGCCTGTTCGCTGGAGAATATGACCTTTACGAACATCCGCATCGAGACGCGCCTGCACACGGGCGACTGGTGGGGTCAGGGCGAGCCGATCAACATGACGGCGATGGTGCTCGTGCCCGAAAAACAGAAGTTGGGGGTTATCCGCAACATCTATTTCAACAACATCACGTGCGTGGGAGAGAACTCCGTGGTGATGATTGCCGATAAGCAGACCCAGTTGCAGAACATCTACTTCTCGAATTTCGAATTCAAACTCCGCAAGAGCGCCATCGAAGAGGTCGCCGGCGGCAATTACGACCTGCGCCTGAATGTCGATCCCAGGCGGGAGCTCTATGCTGCGGAGATTCCGGTTTTCTACATCGAGAATGCCCGGAACGTATTTTTCAACCAGGGGACCATCGGCTGGGAGAATGCCGATATGCCTTACCATACCTATGCCATCGACGCCGTGCAGGTCGAGAACCTGCGCCTGAACAACATGACGGCCGTGCCTGCGCCTGCGCACCCGAAATATCCGGCGCTGCGGACCCGGGACTGCCGTCGTGTGGTGAATAACATCGACAAGTAAGCCCCTGCGATCTTAATGAAAAACGCCCCTCCTGTCTGAGGGGCGTTTTTTATTCGAGGTCCATCTGCCGCAGGAGGCTTTCGCGGTCGAGGACGAAGCGTTTCATCAGCATGTAGTGGGAGGTCTGTTCCAGTTCGGTGCGTTGCAGCCCGTTTTCCGTGATCTCGTAGATCTCGGCCCCGGGGTAGGCCAGCACGATCGGCGAGTGGGTGCTGATGATGAACTGCGAGCCTTGTTCGACCAGTTGCCGCATCCGGCACAGCAGGTACATCTGCCGCGAAGGCGACAGCGCCGATTCAGGCTCGTCAAAGATGTAAAGTCCGTTGCCGAAAAGCCGGTGTTTGAGCAGCGCGAGGAAACCCTCGCCGTGCGACAGTTGGTGGAGTGAGCGGTCGCCGTAATATCGGAGTACCCCGTCGGCTATCTGTTCCAGTTCCGAGGCTACGTTGTAGAAACTCTCGGCGCGCAGGAAATAGCCGTCGCGCGGGGTGATGCCGCGTCCCAGCACGATCTGTTCGTAAAGCTGCGAGTGCGAGGCCCGTGTGGCGAAGTTGAAGTTCCGCGAGCCGCCCTCGGCGTTGAATCCCGCCTTGACGGCGATGGCTTCGAGCAGCGTCGATTTCCCCATGCCGTTTTCACCGAGGATGAACGTCACCGGGCTGCGGAAATGCAGTTCGCTGAAGTTCGCCAGCGCCGGGACCGTATACGGGTAGGCGTCGGGTCGTTCGGCGTCCTCTTTCAGCCGGACGTACTTGATGTAGAGCATCTCTTCGGGCAGCGTCATGGCAGGGAACCGTTACGGGATTTTGTTGTAGATGGTCTTCAGGTGGTCGGTCATAAAGTATTGCAGCACTCCGCGCAGGAACATGTAGAGCGTGAAAGCCAGCCAGAGGGCGTTGTTGCCGATCAGCGGGTAGCAGGCGTAGTAGATGGCGAAGTAGGCCGCTGTGGCCCAGAACATCGAATTGCGCATGACACGGGTTTCGGTGGCTCCGACCATGATGCCGTCCATGATGAAGGGCATGGCCGATGCGATCGGGATCAGGATGATCCAGACGATGTATTGCCCGGCCAGTTCGACCATCTGCCCGGCGTTGGCCGCCGTGTTGTCGACGAACAGCCCGACCAGATCGCGCCACCAGATGAGGTAAATCCCCACGAACGCCACCGAGACGAGCGTTCCCCAGAAGATGCAGCGGCGCAGGCAGTCGCGCAGCGATACCCCGTCGCGCGCGCCGATGAAACGGCCCGTGAGGGCTTCGGCGGCATAGGCGAAGCCGTCGTTCATGTACGAAAAGAGCGTGAAGAGTTGCAGCAGCAGGGTGTTGACGGCCAGCAGGCCGGGGTCCTCCATGCGGGCCGACGCTCCGGTGAAGAAGGTGTAGACGGCCACGATGCAGAACGTGCGCAGGATGATGTCGCGGTTGACGATGAAAAAGGTTTTCAGGGGGCTGAAATCCAGCACCTCCGACCAGTTTATCCCCGTGAGGATCGACCGGTATTTGATCGTCAGCAGCAGCACCGAGAGCGCCACGCCGGTCCATTGGGCGATCACCGAGGCGTAGGCGATGCCCACGATGCCCATGTCCAGCCCGAATGCGAACCAGAGGCTGCAAAGGATATGTACGACGTTGACCGTGATGGCCGTCAGCATCGGGAATATGGCGTTCTGCATACCCGTGAACCAGCCGTTGAAGCCGAAGAGCACGATGCCTGCCGGCACGGCCCAGATGCGGGCATAGAAGTAGTCGTGGGTCATCTCACTGCCGTTCATCGCCCACAGGGCCAGTTCGCCCACAGGGTATTGCAGCAGGACCATCAGCACGCCCATCACCGCCGACACCGACAGCGCGCGGGCCAGCATGTTGGTACACTCGCGGAAGTCCCCGGCGCCGAAGGCCTGGGCCGTGAGTCCGCTGGTTCCCATCCGCACGAACGAGCAGTTCCAGTAGATGAAGTTGAAGATCGACACCCCGATGGCCAGCGAGCCGATCGTGGCGGCGGTGTCGGCTCCCCAGTGTCCGGCGATGGCGGTCGATACGATGCCCATCAGCGGGACGGTGATGTTCGAGACGATATTGGGGAGCGCAATGCGCATTATTTCGCGGTTCATGTTCATAGGACGCAGAATCGTGTGTCGCTGCCTATACCGGGCGCCGGGCGGTGTGCCGGGCGGTTCTTGCCGGAATGCAGCAGGTTTTTGGAAGATTAATTTTCGGCAAAGATACGGCAAAAGCGGTCGTTTTGTCGCGCTTCGGGCCAATTATTCCCAAAACGTTTGAAATCGGGCACGTTATGTGATATAATCCGGAAAAATGGATTAACTTTGCCGCGATAAATTATATGTGTATAAACAATGAAAGATCCTAAAAACGACTCGACCCCTGCGCTTACCCGCTTCGGGCGCGACAAGCGCGCGCGCATGGTGACAGCTTCGGCGGAGCGTGTCGAGCGTCGCCCGCGTTTGCAGCGTGATGCTGCCGATTCGGAGCAACCGTCCTTTGAAAACAGGCCCGAACGCCGGGCTTCGTACAACCCTCATTTTACGCCCGACAACCGTCCGGTATTCGAGAAGCCGCGTTTCGGCGACAAACCCCGCAGCGAAGAAGGCGACCGTCCGCGTCGTCAGTACGACGATAAACCGCGCCAGTATGGCGACCGCCCGCGTCAGAACGATGACCGTCCCCGGCGTCAGTTCGGCGACGGCGAGAAACCCCGCAACGACGAGGAGCGTCCGCGCCGCCAGTTCGGCGACAAGCCCCGTTACGATAACGACCGCCCGCGCCGCCAGTTCGGTGACAACGACCGTCCTCGCAATGACGAGGAGCGTCCGCGCCGCCAGTTCGGTGACAAACCGGCCTATGGCGAAAAGAAATTCGGTCCCAGGAAGTTCGGCGATAAACCCTATGGCGAGAAGAAATTCGGCGATAAAAAGTTTGGTGACAAGAAATTCGGTGACCGGAAGTTCGTCGACAAACCGTTCAAGCCCGCATTTAAGAAACGCGACGACAAACCGACGGCCTACCCGAAATTCAATCCCGAGAAGCAGATCGGCGAGATGCGCCTGAACCGCTTCATCGCACAGTCGGGCATCTGCTCGCGCCGCGAGGCCGACGATTTCATCACGGCAGGCGTTGTCTCGGTCAACGGCGTGATCGTCACCGAGCTGGGCACCAAGGTGCTGCCTACCGACGAGGTGAAGTTCAACGACAGCCGTGTGCAGGGCGAAAAGAAGGTCTACCTGGTGCTGAATAAGCCCAAGGGCTATGTGACCTCGCTCGACGATCCCCACGCCGGAAAGACGGTTATGGAGCTGGTCGAAGGGGCCTGTACGGAGCGTATCTATCCCGTGGGACGCCTCGACAAGAACAGCCTTGGCCTGCTGTTGTTCACCAACGACGGCGACCTGACCAAGCAGCTTACGCATCCTTCCTACAAGAAGAAGAAAATCTACCAGGTGACGCTCGACAAACCCCTGACGCGCGCCGACATGGATAAGATCGCCGAAGGCGTTACGCTGGAGGACGGCGAGATATTCGCCGACGAGATTTCCTATGTCAAGGAGAACAAGCAGGAGGTGGGCATCGAGATCCACTCGGGCCGCAACCGCATCGTGCGCCGTATCTTCGAGTTCCTGGGCTACACCGTGACCAAACTCGACCGTGTTTACTACGCGGGTCTTACGAAAAAGAACCTCAAGCGCGGAGCGTGGAGATTCCTGACCCGGGAAGAGGTGGAGCGGTTGAAGTCCGGCCAGTACGAGTAATTTCAATGATTGCGGTGCACCTGCCGCACATCCTTTCAAATCCCCGAATGGGACGTACCGCGAGTACTACCCATCCGGGGATTTTTCACGATGCACGACATCTGTACCGCACTGATTGAAATTATAAGATGAGGCCTGAGGCCTGCTCCCCTAAAATCGAAATTGAAAAAGCATACCTGCCGCACGGATCAAAAAATAAGGAGCAGACCGAAATCTGCTCCTTATATTCTAAGTTCGAAGGCGGGGATGCCGCGTGCATCCCGCGTCTAATGCGTATCCCGATACCAGTTCGTCTGCCGGTTCTCCGTTGCGAACCGGGTCGAAGGCTCGCTCACCGAGACGCCCGAATAGTGGTGAACGTCGTGGTTGCCTTGCCCGTATGCCGAGTAAAAGTGCGCCGTGTGCAGGCGGCTTTCGGCGGGGAACGCCTTGTCCAGTTGCGTCGTGAACTCCTCCACGAGCGCCGGGTCGTTCTTGTGGCTCAAGGCGATGTAGTGCCCCAGGTCGTAGAAGAGCGGGGTGCTGCCTCCCTTGTAATATTGAAGCTCGTTGATGTCGAACGTCTGTTTTTCTTTTTCGTTGATGCGCCGCATCACCTCGGCCAGATCGTCCAGTTCCGACAGGACGGCCAGCGATATGCAGCCCGACTGCTCTTTCCAGGTGGTGCTCAGGTATTCGTTCTCATAGAGGTTCCAGAACTCCCAGCAGGCTTTTGCGAGTCGTGCCGAAACCGCACCTGTTTCGAACAGATGGGGAACGATCCGCTGGTAGGGGAATCCGTCGCCCATGATCTCGCAGGGCGATGCCACGACGTACCCGACGACCGAACGCAGGTCGTACAACGTTTCGATATTGGCCATGAAGCAGTCGTCGAAGATCAGGTAGTCGAAACGGTGGGCGAGCGATTCGAGCGCAGCCGCCAATTCCGTGATGTCCAGTTCATAACCCGTGTCGCCGAACGAACGGGTCTGCTTGGCGCCCGGGACCTTGGCCCAGACATCGTCCGCAGCCGAACGCTGCGAATAGGGGATCACGCCGCTGCCGGCCGGAACCCACGCTTTGCCGTGGCAACCGATGATCAGCCCGTAATTCTGCGCCGGGGCCAGTTCTGCCGCGTCGGCGAACAACTGCTGCACATGAGCCGTCGATCCGGCGTTGAAGCTGTCATAGCGCTTCAGCGTTGTGGTTTCACATTGATTGGTCGTGGCGTTGTAGTAAATCTCCTGCAGGACAGCCGATGTCTGTCTTTCGGGCTGGTAGCAGACCAGGATGCGTCCGTCGCCCGGAATCTGGCCCGTTACGGCTGCGCTGACGCCCTTGATGTTGTTTTCGTAATAGCTGATCAGCCCCCGCCCGGGCATGTAGAGCAGGACGGTCTGGGTCGCCACGGCCGGTTTCTGGTAGACCCCGACGGGGTGATCGGTCTTATCTGCCGAGTAGTGTACCGTGATTACACCCAGCTTCCGGCGTTTGTTCCCCGGGTTGGCTTCGGTAGTTGTGACCTTTACTTTGGTCTCCCCGCGGGCGCCGTTGTCGGGCGTCACGGAGAATCCCTCTCCGGTGTACGATAATGTCCACGCTGCATCGGCCGTGACGGTGAATACGGCTTCGGCAGCCGCGTCGCTCGCCAGGAGAAGCTCTTCCGGCGAAACCTCGATTCGGGATTCGCGGTCCTTTTCGCAGGCCGCGAACGTCAGCAGCAGGAGCAGGCAGAACGTATGCCGGAGTAGTTTCATCATTTATAGGTGCGGGGTTTGAGGTTGTTGAATTGCCAGGTGCGGTCGCGCTGGTAGGTGTAACCCTCGGGTTTGTTGCGGTAGACGCGTCCGAAATCGAAATAATAGCCCTTGATCTTCTTGCCGTCGACCACGATGGGGACGGTCAGGGGCACGAATTCCACCGTGCGGCTGATGATGCGCGCCTTGCCGAACGAGAATCCCTCGGCGGACAGCACGTCGAGCGCATGATCGAACATCAGCACGTGGCGCGGGGTTTTCTGCGTCAGCCCGTCGCCCGTGGCGAGGATCGCGCGGATCACGCCGTTCATGCGGTCCGAGTAGGCTTTTTCCCGCTCCTTGTCGCCCAGCGCCCCGTAGGCGAACGACATCAGGTTGAGGATTTTGGGGCTGAACGGATCGAGCTTCAGGGCGTCGTTTCCCACCGAGATCATCGTTTCCAGCGTTGCGGCGTCGGGTTTGTCGGGGTCGATGCCCGAGGCCATCATCAGCAGTTTGTCCAGGTCGGGGTTCACGGCCAGCGGCTTGTAATCGTCCCGGTAGACGTAACCGTAGTAGAGGTAGTGGTAGTCCTCGTCGGTCAGCGTCGCGTCGCCCGCGTTGTAACGCATCATCAGCCCGGGGTAATAGAAGGGCGACTCCGCGTCCATCGTCCGGTCGAGGATCATATCTTCGTCGGGAACTTTAGCGGCGGCCAGTGCCGGAACCAGCAGCAAAAGAAGCATCAATCGTTTCATATCGGTCGTTTCTGGTACGAACGCAAATTTAGCGCAAATCGTATTTGGCGATCAGGCCTTTGAATTTTTCGCGCAGCTTTTCCGATCCGGCGACCAGCGGCAGGCGCATCGTGTCGCCGATGCGTTTCATCACCGAGAGGGCGCATTTCACACCCACGGGGTTGCCCTCCTCGAACAGCGCATGCACGGCTTCGTCGAGCGTGGCGTAGATTTTCTCCGCCTCCTCAAAATTACCCGCCTTGGCGTGGTTCACGCACTCCATGAACCGGTGCGGGAACGCGTTCGCCGCCACGGAAATCACACCGTCGCCTCCGCGGCGCATCAGTTCCAGCGTCATGCCGTCGTCGCCCGACAGTACGAGGAATCCCTCGGGGCGGTTGTCCAGAATACGCTGCATCTGCTCAATGTCGCCCGATGCCTCCTTGATGCCGATGACGTTCTTAAAGTCGGCGGCGCAGCGGAGCGTGGTCTCGGCGGTCATGTTGACCCCCGAGCGGCCCGGGATGTTGTAGAGGATCACCGGCAGCGGCGAGTGGGCCGAGACGGTGCGGAAATGCTGGTAGAGGCCCTCCTGTGAAGGTTTGTTATAATAGGGCGTAACGCTCAGGATGGCGTCGGCGCCGCGCAGGTCGAACTCGCGCAGCTGGTCGAGCACCTCCGATGTGGAGTTGCCGCCGCAGCCCATTACAAGGGGTACGCGTCCGGCTATCTGGTTGGTGATGAACATAGCGATCACGGCGCGTTCGGGCATATAGAGGGTGGGGGTTTCGGCCGTAGTGCCGAGTGCGACGATATAATCCACACCGCCTTCGATCACGTAGTCGATCATGCGGGCGAGCGCTTTGTAGTCCACGCGGCCGTCAGCGGTAAAGGGGGTGATCATTGCGGCGCCTACGCCGGAAAGTTTGGATTGCAGCATAATTTATAATTATAATTATTATTACCTGGTTTTGTTTATCGTTTTATTGCTGTCGGCTGTCGACTCCTCGCGGCATCCTGCCGCGTTTGCAAGTCTAACCCCACCCTAAACCCCTCCCTCGGGAGGGGCTTATCGCATGCGACCGGGATTTCAACCGAAATGCAGTCTGTATGCCGGATTAGAACAATGCTCCCGGATGCGGGGCTTCCCCGTCCGGAGCGTCGCCTTCGACCATCCGGATAAACTCCTCCTCCGAAATGATCTTCACGCCCAGTTTCTCGGCCTTTTTGAGCTTCGCCGGGCCCATGTTGTCGCCCGCCACGATGTAGTCGACGCTGCCCGATACTGCTGCGAGGTTTTTACCTCCGTGCAGTTCGATCAGCTCCTTCATCTCGTCGCGGCTCCGCGAGAACTTGCCCGAAACCACGAAACTCTTTCCCGCCAGCGCCTCCGACGCCAGTTCGCGCGCTTCGGCTTCGAATTGCAGCCCGGCTTCGCGCAGGCGGCGGATGATCCGCAGGTTCGCGTCCTCGGCGAAGTACTCGATGATCGCGTCGGCGATCCGTCCGCCCACCTCGTCAGCCTCGACCAACTCTTCGCGCGTGGCCTTCATCACGGCGTCCAGCGACCGGAAATGCTCGGCGAGGTACTTCGCGGTAGTCTCGCCCACGAAGCGGATTCCCAGTCCGAACAGCACCCGCTGGAAGGGGATCTGTTTTGACTGTTCGATCGACCGGATGATGTTGTCGGCCGACTTTTCGCCCAGCCGGGGCAGGGGAGCCAGTTGCTCGGCCCGCAGGTCGTAGAGGTCCGCCACGTCGCGCACGAGTCCGTTCTCGTAGAGCAGTTCGACAGTCTCCTCGCCCAGCCCGTCGATGTCGAGGGCCTTGCGGCGGATGAAGTGGATGATGCGCCCGATGATCTGGGGCCGGCATCCGCTCTGGTTGGGGCAATAGTGTTTGGCTTCGCCTTCGTAGCGCACCAGCGGCGTCCCGCATTCGGGGCAGACGGTGATGTACTCGAACGGCCGGCTGTCGGCGGGCCGTTGCGAAAGGTCCACGCCGATTATTTTCGGGATGATTTCGCCGCCCTTTTCGACGTAAACCGTGTCGCCTGGGCGGATGTCCAGCTGGGCCATCTGCTCGGCGTTGTGCAGCGTTGCGCGCCGTACGGTGGTTCCGGCCAGCAGCACCGGTTCGAGGTTTGCCACAGGCGTGATGGCTCCCGTGCGGCCCACCTGGAACGATACGCTGTCGAGGCGCGTCGAGGCCTGCTCGGCCTTGAATTTGTAGGCGACGGCCCACTTGGGGGCTTTGGCCGTGAAGCCCAACTGGCGGCGCACGGCAAAGTCGTTGACCTTGATGACTACGCCGTCCGTGGGGAAGGGTAGTTTGCGCCGCGCTTCGTCCCAATGGTTGATAAAGGCGTCGATCTCGTCGACGCTGCGGCAGATGCGCATCTGCTCCGAAACCTTGAAACCCCATTCGCGGGCCTTCTGGAGGCTCTCCCAATGGCTCGTGAACGGCAGGTCGTCGCCCGCCAGCTGGTATAATGTGCAGTCCAGCCCGCGCCTGGCCACCACGGCCGACGACTGCTGCTTGAGCGTTCCGGCAGCGGCGTTGCGGGGGTTGGCGAAGAGCTGTTCGCCGTTGGCCTCGCGCTCGGCATTGAGGCGATCGAACGAGGCGTAGGGCATCAGTATCTCGCCCCGGATTTCGAAATAGTCGGGCCAGTCCGTGCCCCGCAGGCGCAGGGGAACCGACCGTACCGTGCGGACGTTGGCCGTCACGTCGTCGCCCTCGACACCGTCGCCGCGCGTCACTGCGCGCAACAGCCGCCCGTGCTCGTAGGTGAGCGAAATGGCCGTGCCGTCGAATTTCAGTTCGCAGACATAGTCCGTCGGTCCCGCTTCGCGCTCGATGCGGCCGATGAACTCGTGCAGTTCGTCCAGCGAGTAGGTGTTGCCCAGCGACAGCATTGCATAACGGTGCTTCACGGTCTGGAATTCGGCCGTAAGGTCGCTTCCCACCCGCACCGACGGCGAATTGGGGTCCGTGTATTCGGGGTGCGCCCGCTCCAGGTCCTGAAGCTCGCGCATCATGGTGTCGAACTCGAAATCCGAAATTTCGGGAGCGTTTTCGACGTAATATTTAAAGTTATGCAGTTCGAGCTGACGGCGCAACTCTTCGATCCGTTCGCGTACCATTTCAGTTTGAAAAGGGGGACTTTTGTATTTAAATTAACGTGGGTAAAGTTACATATTTTGTCTTTAATAAGGTGTGAATTTGGCGTAAATTCAAAAAAATTGCAAAAAAAAATTGCAGATGGGGCGCGATATTCAAATTTTGCTTATAATTGCAAAAAATTTCGAGACACTAACATGACTAAACAGAATATCGTGAAGAAGCATATCGCGACCAGTTTTCACAACCTCAGCCCCGAGTTGCAGGAGGCTGTCAAGGCAAAATACCCGCTGGGATTCACCGATGCAATGATCCGCGTCGACAAACCCAACGGCGATTTTTTCTACGCCGTACCCTATGATACGGACGAAATCGCGTATATGGTCAAGGTCGATGTGAAGGTTGACGACAATTCGCACGACGACGACGATAAGGACTATTACGACGACGAAATTAAGGGTGCCGACGACATCCAGGGCGACGACGACAACTCGGAAGGGTCGGACAACAACTCCGACGATGACGTGGATATTTGACGCTGCCTATGATCCGTACCCTTCCCGTCCTGCTCATGCTGCTCTGCACGGCCTGCGGTCTTGCTGAGGACGAGCGTGACGAGAAGAACAAATACATCTACCTGACATTCTACGACAAAGCCTTCGAGACCTACTGCCTCGGAGCGTTCGATGTCGACAGTGACGGACGCATTTCGCGCTATGAGGCGCAGCGCGTCCTGCGCATGGATTGTTCGGGGTTGGGCATTACGTCCCTTTCCGACCTCAGGGAGTTCACGCGCCTGCAGCGGCTCGATTGCAGCGGCAATGCACTCACGCAGTTGGATGTCACGATGACGCGTCTCGAACGGCTCGACTGTTCGGATAACGACCTCACGTCGCTCGACGTGAACGGCCTGCGCAGCCTTACGGAACTCAATTGCAGCGGCAACCTCCTGCCGCGCCTCGACCTGCAGTCGAATGCCTCGCTGGCGTCGCTCGACTGTTCAGGCAATGCCCTTGCCGGGGTGCTCGACGTGACGCCCTGCGCCTCGACGCTTCGCGCCGATGTCCGCCGTAATCCCGCGCTGGCATCGGTCCGCTGCCTTGCCTCGCAAGGCGTTTCGTTCGACGGGCAGACGGAACTCGTCCGGGACTGATCCCTGCCTCCGGGCACAGCGGCGGGCCTCCTGTTTCCCGCTCCCATTTCGCATTATTTCCCCTTTTTCGACAAAACGCTTCCCTTTCCGGACTGCTTTTCTTTATAATTTGTTGAAAAGTCCGTCCGGCGGTTTGGGCGTTTCGGATAATAATTTGTACCTTTGGATGCAAAAAATGTCTTTTGCAAACATAAAACAGAACCGGATACAATGAAAAAAGTTGACGTTATCCTCGGCCTGCAATGGGGTGACGAGGGCAAAGGGAAGGTTGTGGACGTGCTGACGCC
>JAEZTA010000148.1 GCA_023443765.1 Bacteroidota bacterium
CTCTACGACGAGGGGCTGGAGAAAGGCCGCGCCGATGCCGATAAACTGGTCGCCGACGCCAAGGCCGAAGCACAGAAGATCGTCGCCGAAGCCCGCGCCCAGGCCGAGGACATCGTCAGGAAGGCCGAAGCCAAGGCCGAGGATGTCAGCAAAAACACCATGACCGAGATTTCGCTGGCCGGCAAGCAGGCCGTTGCCAAGATCAAGTCGGAGATCGCGTCGCTCATCATCGCCAAAGCTACGGCTGCGGGCGTGAAGGAGGCTGTCGTTGACCCGGCGTTCATCAAGGAGATGCTCGTCGCCGTGGCGAAAAACTGGAACGGTTCCGATTCGGGCAAGGTCGAATTGCAGGCTCTGCTGCCTGAGTCCGAGCGTAAGACACTCGACGCCGCGTTCGAGAAGAGTGCGAAGGAACTGCTCGCCGCCGGCATCGAAATCGGCTGGTCGAAGGAGGTGAAGACCGGCTTCAAGGTGGGCGCCAAGGATGGCGGCTACTACATTTCGTTCGCCGATGCCGACATCGAGGCGCTGCTGGGCGAGTACCTGCGCGGCAAGGTGTTCCAACTGTTGTTTAAGGCGTAAGGCATGTTTGGATCCGATTATTATTGTCTGGTAGCCTCCCTGAAGGAGTACACGCTCGATGCCGATACCAAGGGCTTCGACGCCCGGGCCATCATTTCCGAGATTCTGGAAGAGGTGGACCGCGCCGACGCCCGCGAGGTGCGGCTCCTGTACGGCTACTACGACTGTGAGAATATCGCCGCCCTGCGTGCGGGGCGCTCGGCGCACAATCCGCTGGGCAACTTCACGCACGAGGAGCTGGAGGAGGAGCTGAAAGCCCCGAAGCGGCTGCCCGAAGCGATTGCCCGCGTGGTGAGAGCTTATGACGACCCCGAGGGCGAGGACGCCGAGACGGTCGATACGTCGCGGCGTTTCGAGAAGGAGCTGTTCGGAGCCTACTACGCTGCCTGTGAAAAAGCCGGGAGCCGTTTCCTGCGCGAATGGTCGGCCTTCGACCTGAACCTACGCAACGTCTCGGCAGCCGTTACGGCGCGCTCCGCAGGCCGCGCGATCGAAGAGGTCATCGTGGGCGGGGGCGACATTGCCGACCAACTGCAACGCAGTTCGGCGGCCGATTTCGGCCTTCGTGGCGAGTTGCCCTACATCGACGCGGTGATCGCGGCTGTGAACGACGAGGCCAACCTCGTGGAGAAAGAGCATAAGATCGACCTGATCCGCTGGAACGAAGCGACGGAACTGGCGACCTTCGACTATTTCGACATCAACGCCATCCTTTCCTACCTGGTCCGGGTCAATATCGTTGCCCGCTGGACGCAGCTCGACGCCGCCCGCGGCCGTGAGATGTTCGCCCGCCTGATGCAGGAACTGGATGCCAAAGAGCTGATCGACAAGAAATAGTCCGGGAACTGCCCCTGTAAACCCTTCCCCAGGGACGGGTTTGGGCCTGTACACGACGCCGGAGGCGGCGACAACGCCCTTCCGGGGCGGACGCAGGTCCGGACGAATGCAATTGCGAAGAAAAAGTAAATAACATAAAATACCAATGAAAACTACAGGACGTGTAAACGGTATCATCTCCAACATCGTGATCGTCAAGGCCGACGGTCCCGTGGGCCAGAATGAGATCTGCTATGTCTGGACAGGCGATACCAAAATGATGGCCGAGGTCATCAAGGTCATAGGCGACGCGGCCTATGTCCAGGTTTTTGACAGCACGCGCGGTCTGAAGATCGGCGACAAGGTCGAATTCGAGGGTCACATGCTCGAAGCGACGCTGGCCCCGGGCCTTCTGTCGCGCAACTACGACGGTCTGCAGAACGACCTCGAAAAGATGGACGGTCTGTTCATCGCCCGCGGTTCGATCACCGAACCGATCGACTACAATGCCGAGTGGGAGTTCTCGCCGCTGGCCAAGGCCGGCGATAAGGTCACCGCAGCCTCGTGGCTGGGCGAAGTCAAGGAGCAGTGGGTGATGCACAAGATCATGGTTCCCTTCACGATGACGGGCAGCTATACGGTCAAGAGTGTCGCCAAGGCCGGCAAATACAAGGTCACCGACACCATGGCCGTCCTGACCGACGCCGAAGGGCGTGACCACAATGTGACGATGGTGCAGAAATGGCCCGTCAAGCAGGCCGTGCGCTGCTACGTCGAGAAACCCCGCCCGTCGCGTGTCATGGAGACCGGCGTGCGCCCGATCGACACCTTCAACCCGATGGCCGAAGGCGGTACGGGCTTTATCCCGGGGCCGTTCGGCGCCGGTAAGACCGTGCTCCAGCACGCCATTTCCAAGCAGGCCGACGCCGATGTGATCATCATGGTCGCCTGCGGCGAGCGTGCCAACGAGGTGGTGGAAATCTTCAAGGAGTTCCCCGAACTGATCGACCCCCATACAGGACATACGCTCATGGAGCGCACGATCATCATCTGTAACACGTCGAACATGCCCGTTGCCGCGCGTGAGGCGTCGGTGTATACGGGTATGACCATCGGCGAGTACTACCGCGCCATGGGACTCAAGGTGCTGGTTATGGCCGACTCGACGTCGCGCTGGGCGCAGGCGCTGCGTGAGATGTCGAACCGCCTGGAGGAGCTTCCGGGACAGGACGCCTTCCCGATGGACCTTTCGGCCATCATCTCCAACTTCTACTCGCGTGCCGGCCTGGTGAAACTCGTCGGCGGCCAAACCGGTTCGGTGACGTTCCTCGGTACGGTGTCGCCTGCGGGCGGTAACCTCAAGGAGCCGGTGACCGAATCGACCAAGAAGGCTGCGCGCTGCTTCTACGCCCTTTCGCAGGGCCGTGCCGACTCGAAGCGCTACCCGGCTATCGACCCGCTCGAATCCTATTCGAAATACCTCGAATACCCCGAAATCCGCGAGTACCTCGACAACCACATCGAGAAGGACTGGGTGGACCTCGTCTATGCCGGTAAGACCATCGTGCAGCGCGGTAAGGAGGCTAACGACCAGATCAACATCCTGGGCGACGACGGCGTTCCCGTCGAGTACCACGAGCGGTTCTGGAAATCGGAGCTGATCGACTTCGTCATCCTGCAGCAGGACGCCTTCGACGCCATCGACGCCAACTGCCCGATGGAGCGCCAGCAGATGATGTACAAAATGGTCCTCGGCATCTGCAACCAGGAATTTGCGTTCGCCGATTTCGAAGCCTGCTCGCAGTTCTTCAAGGGCCTGATCAACCTCTTCCGCCAGATGAACTACTCGGAGTGGAAGTCGGAGAAGTTCGAGGGCTACCGGAAGCAGATCGAGCAGTATGTGAGTGAACAATCCAAATAAGCAGGAGAATTATGACAACACGAGCATTTCAGAAAATATATACCAAGATTGACAACATCACCAAGGCTACCGTGACGCTCCGCGCCACGGGCGTCGGCAACGACGAACTGGCCACTGTCGGCGGCAAGCTGGCGCAGGTGGTGAAGATTATGGGCGAGAATGTCACCCTGCAGATTTTCGCCGGAACCGAAGGCCTGTCCACCGATTCCGAAGTCATTTTCCACGGCGAACCTCCCAAACTGCGTGTTTCGGACAACCTCGCCGGGCGTTTCTTCAACGCTTACGGCGACCCGCTCGAAGGCGGCGAAATTGTCGAGGGCGAAGCCCGCGAGATCGGCGGCCCGACGGTGAACCCCTTCCGGCGTATCCAGCCTTCGGAGCTGATCGCCACGGGTATCGCCGGTATCGACCTGAACAATACGATCGTTACGGGCCAGAAGATTCCGTTCTTCGCCGACCCCGACCAGCCTTATAATGCCGTGATGGCCAACGTGGCGCTGCGCGCCAAGGCCGACAAGATCATCCTCGGCGGCATGGGCCTCACGAACGACGACTTCCTTTACTTCAAGTCGGTCTTCGAGAACGCCGGTGCGCTCGACCGTATCGTGTCGTTCGTCAACACGACGGAGAATCCGCCCGTGGAGCGCCTGCTCGTCCCCGACATGGCGCTGACAGCCGCCGAATATTTTGCCGTCGACAAGGGCGAAAAGGTGCTGGTGCTGCTGACCGACATGACGCTTTACGCCGATGCGCTGGCCATCGTGTCGAACCGTATGGACCAGATTCCTTCGAAGGACTCGATGCCGGGTTCGTTGTACTCGGACCTCGCGAAAATCTACGAGAAGGCCGTGCAGCTGCCTAACGGCGGTTCGATCACGATCATCGCCGTGACGACGCTTTCGGGCGGCGACATCACGCACGCCATCCCCGACAATACGGGTTACATCACTGAGGGCCAGTTGTTCCTGCGTAACGACTCCGATACGGGCAAGGTCATCGTCGACCCGTTCCGCTCGCTTTCGCGTCTGAAACAGCTCGTTATCGGCAAGAAGACCCGTGAGGACCATCCGCAGGTGATGAACGCCTGCGTGCGCCTTTACGCCGATGCAGCCAACGCCAAGACCAAGTTGGAAAACGGTTTCGACCTCTCGGACTACGACGAGCGTACGCTCAAGTTCGCGTTCGACTACTCGGAGAAACTGCTGGCTATCGACGTGAATATCGAGATCAACCAGATGCTCGACACTGCGTGGGGACTCTTCGCCAAGTACTTTACCAAGGAAGAGGTCGCCATCAAGGAAGAGCTTATCAAGAAATACTGGAAGGAGGCGTAATCCGCAATGGCAATCAAATTTCAATATAACAAGACCTCGCTCGGCGACCTCGGCAAACAGCTGAAAATGCGCCAGAAAGCCCTCCCTACGATCAAAAGTAAGGAGTCGGCCCTGCGCTCCGAAGTCAAGAAGGCGAAGGACTCCGCAAACGACTACCGCCGTCGGCTCGATGCCCTGAAGGCCGAGTACGACTACATGGTGTCGCTCTGGGGAGAGTTTGATTGTGACCTCTTGCGCATCGCCGACGTTGAACTTTCGGTTCAGAAGATCGCGGGCGTGCGCACGCCTGTCCTGCAGAATGTCCTGTTCGAGGAGAAACCCTACGATCTGTTCTCCTCGCCGGTGTGGTTTGCCGACGGGGTCGACATCCTCAAGCGCATGGCGCAACTGGGGATCGAGTTCGAGGTTTACAACCGCAAGATGGAACTGCTGGACCATGCGCGCCGCAAAACCACTCAGAAGGTGAACTTGTACGAGAAGGTGCAGATACCCGGGTACGAGGACGCCATACGTAAGATCAAACGCTTCATGGAGGACGAGGAGAACCTCTCCAAGTCGGCCCAGAAGATCGTGAAAACCAAACAACAGGCAGCCGGGGAGGGCGCGATGTTATGATAGCGAAAATGTCGAAATACGACTTTGTGCTCTTTGCGGCGCAGAGCGAGGATTTCGTTGAGAAACTCCGCGAACTCGGGCTGGTGGACATTACCACTACGGGCTGGGAACCCTCCGAGGAGGACCGTCAGTTGCTGCTGGACATCGAAGGCCACACCAAGGCCCTGGATTTCCTGGGAACCCTCCGGGCCGAAGGGCGCTTCAAGGCCGGGGCCAAACCGTTCGCTTCGGGCCAGGAGGCTTACGAGCACTATGCCGCTGCACATCAGCAGGCTATGGCGCTCCACGCCGAGATCAGCCGCCTCGAAAAATCCGCCGACGAACTGCGCCCCTGGGGAGCTTTCGACGTGGAAACCACGAAGAAACTCGCCGCTCAGGGCATCGTGCTGCGCTACTTCTTCACCCAGCGCAACACCTTCGATAAGCAGCTCGCAGAGTGGTCGGAGACCTATACCGTTTCGGAGGTCAGCCGTACCGACGCTATGGTCTGGTTCATCGTCGTGGCCAAACCCGGCGAGGAGGTGACGCTCGATGCGCAGGAGATGAAAACCCCGGCGATGGACATCCGCGAGGCGGAGCGCCGCATCGACGAGGCTAATAAGAAACTCGACGCCCTCGACGCCGAGTTCTCGCGCGTGGCCGCTTCGGAAGAACTGCTTTCGCAGCATGCCTGCTCGCTGAAAGAGCGCTTGCAGGGCGTGCAGGTCAAAGCCACGGCTCAGCAGGCCGCCGACGGCACGCTGGTCGTCATGGAGGGCTGGGCCGAGAAGGAGACCTCCGACAAGGTCGACGCCCTGTTGGAAGCGTATCCCAACGTCGTTTATCTCAAGGGAG
>JAEZTA010000166.1 GCA_023443765.1 Bacteroidota bacterium
CCGGTAGTTATCGACTTCTGGGCCGAATGGTGCGGTCCCTGCCGCACGATGTCGCCCATCGTGGACGAACTGGCCGCGGAGTTCGAGGGCAAAGTAGTCATCGGTAAGTGTGATGTGGAGGAGAACGACGACATCACGATGAAATACGGTGTAAGGAACATCCCGACGATCATCTTCCTCAAGGGCGGTGAACTCGTCGACAAACAGGTCGGCGCCTGCTCGAAGGACGCGCTGAAAGCCAAAATCGAAAAACTGCTCTAAGCAATATGCTGCGTACCATCGACTTCCACGGACTGAAAGGCGTGGAGTTTTCCAAGGGAGATTACACGGCGATCCTGATTCCGGAGATGGGAGCCAACCTCGTGCGACTGGCCAATACCCGGCTGGGCGCAGAGATTCTGCGTACGCCCGGAGCCGACGAGATCGAGACGTTCAAGACCCGTCCGCAGGTCTTCGGGCTTCCGATCCTGTTTCCGCCCAACCGCATTGCCGACGGACACTATACGTTCGAGGGCCGTACGTACCAGTACCCGATCACCATCGGGAAGGAGCACAACTACCACCACGGCATCCTCAAGAGTGAGGCATTCATGGTGTCGAAAGCCCGCGAGACCGCCGAAGAGGTGATGATCGAGTGCCGCTACTACGCCAATGCGGGGAACGACGCGATCTACCGTAATTTCCCGCACGAATTCAAATGTAAGATCACCTACTGGCTCTCGGCCGACGGGCTGGAACAGGAGGTGATGTTCTCAAACCGCAGCAAGACCCGCATGCCCCTCGGCGTGGGCTTCCATACCCCGCTGTCGATTCCCTTCGCAGGGGGATCGGATGCCGATTACGTGATGCGCGCGGCAGTTGGAGAACAGGTTGAACTCAGCGATCGTAACCTTCCGACGGGACGCAAGTTACCGTTGTCGGGAAAATTCGCGAAACTGCGCGAAGGAGGACTTCAGGTCACGGGCTGCGAGCCGATCGAAGCCGGGTTTACGCTGAGCGAAATCGACGTGGACGGCAAGCATTTCCGCGGTGCGCTGGTCGAGAATATCCGCACGGGCGTGAGGACTTTTTACGCGGTGGACGGTCAGACGACCTACTGGACGATCTGGAACAACGGCGGGACGGTACCTTACTGCTGTCCCGAGCCGCAGTCGTGGACGACGAACGCTCCGAATGCCGCGGACCCTGCGGCCGAGGGATTTCGGTCGATCGCCCCGGGCGAATCGTGGCGCATGAAATTCAGGTTATACGCCAAATAACAAGAGGAGGTCTAACGGACCTCCTCTTTTACTTTAGAACGACTCGTTGAAAACCGTGTCGGTGAGTGGCTTACGCAGCAGATCGTGACGGTCGGGATCGGCGGGAGTCCCCTCGCCGTAGCCGATTAAAAGGATGTTTACGGGCTCCACATGTTCGGGCAGGGCAAACTCCTCGCGTACGGCTTCGGGTTTGAACATGCAAATCCAGAGTGTGTCGAGGCCCAGCGATGCGGCGGCAAGCATCATGTGGTCGGTGACGATCGAAGCGTCGATGTCGCCGATCTTCTTGTCATCGTACTTGCGGGTCCAAACTTCGTCGGTGTCGGCGCAGACGACGATGGCTGTCGGGGCCCCGAAATTGCGCGTACAACGTGCCAGTTTCTCCATCCCTTCTTTCGATTGCACGACGACCAGCCGCTGAGGCTGGCGGTTGGCGCCCGTAGGAGCCACCCGGCCGGCTTCGAGGATGCGGGCCAGTTTTTCCGGCTCGACCTGTTTGTCAAGGTATTTGCGGCAGGCGTACCGCTTCTTTGCCAATGCGAGAAAATCCATAGTTTCCATCGTATAAGAATTTATGTTTGTCCGGCGCCCCTGGAACCGGTGTCTTTCGGCGGCAAAGATACTAAAAAACGGGCTGCCGCGATTCCTTTGTGCGGCAGAATTTGGCAGTCGGCACTGACATTCTGTCAGAAAAAAGGCGCTGGCACACCGTTTGTTGAATCAGGAACAGAGAAATCATAAAACAACAACGATAAAAACTATGAAAAACGGAAAAATCGGAGTTACAACGGAGAATATTTTCCCCGTGATCAAAAAATTCCTTTACTCAGACCATGAAATCTTCCTGCGCGAGTTGATCTCTAACGCAGTGGATGCTACCCAGAAGCTGAAGACCCTTTCGTCGATTGGCGAGGCCAAGGGTGAGTTGGGCGACCTGACGATCCATGTCGTCGCGGACAAGGACAAAAAGACGTTGACCGTGACGGACCGCGGTGTGGGCATGACGGCCGAAGAGGTGGACAAATACATCAACCAGATCGCTTTTTCGGGTGCCGAGGAGTTCATGGAGAAATACAAGAACCAGGCTATCATCGGGCACTTCGGACTGGGATTCTACTCCTCGTTCATGGTTGCCGACAAGGTCGAGATATTCACGAAATCCTTTAAGGAGGGAGCCAAAACGATTCATTGGAGCTGCACCGGGTCGCCCGAGTTCGAGATGGAGGAGACCGACGAGGCCCACGACCGCGGCACGACGATCGTCCTGCACCTCTCGGAAGACACGCTGGAATATGCCGAGGATTCGAAAGTCGAAGGACTGCTGAAAAAATACTGCCGCTTCCTGCCCGTGCCCATTGCGTTCGGCAAGGTAAAGGAGTGGAAGGACGGCAAATACGTCGATACCGACAAGGACAACATCATCAACAACATCGACCCGCTGTGGACCCGCAAGCCCGCGGAGATCACCGAGGAACAGTACAAGGAGTTCTACCACGAGTTGTACCCGATGAGTGACGAACCGTTGTTCTCGATCCACCTGAACATCGACTATCCGTTCCACCTGACGGGTATCCTCTACTTCCCGAAGATCCACAACAACTTCGAGATTCAGAAGAACAAGATCCAGCTCTACTCGAACCAGGTCTATGTGACCGACCAGGTCGAGGGCATCGTGCCGGAATACCTGACGCTGCTGCACGGCGTGATCGACTCGCCGGACATCCCGCTGAACGTTTCGCGCAGCTACCTGCAGAGCGACGCCAATGTGAAGAAGATTTCGAGCTACATCACCCGCAAGGTGGCGGACCGCCTGCATGAACTGTTTACGACGATGCGTTCGGACTATGAATCGAAGTGGGACGACCTGAAAATCTTCATCCAGTACGGCATCCTCACCGACGAGAAGTTCGCCGAAAAAGCTTCGGAGATCATGCTCTGGAAAAATACCGAGGGCAAGTATTTCACCCCCAAGGAGTATACCGAGAAAGTGAAGGAGAACCAGACCGACAAGAACAAGACGGTGATTTTCCTCTATGTCGACGACCCCGTGGAGAAGCATACGTTCCTCGAAGCAGCCAAAGGCAAGGGATACGACGTACTCGTCATGGACGGGCAGCTGGACAACCACTATGTCAACTGGTATGAATCGAAGAACAAGGAGAGCCGTTTCGTTCGTGTGGACAGCGATGTGATCGACAAGCTGATCCAGAAGGAGGAGAATGTCAAAATGTCGCTCAGCGAGGGCCAGCAGGAGGTGCTGACGCCCGTGTTCGAGAGCCAGATGCCCAAGGACGACAAGATACACTATAACATTTCGTTCGAGGCCATGTCGCCCGACGAAGCGCCGGTGGTCATTACGCAGAATGAGTTCATGCGCCGTATGAAGGAGATGGCCCAGACGGGAGGCGGAGGCATGAGCCAGTTCTAAGGCCAGATGCCCGACAACTTCACCATTGCGGTGAACGGCAACCACCCCATCGTCATCGACATCCTCTCCGACGTGGAGAAATCCTACGGCGACAAGCTCAAGACGATCACCAAGAAGATCGACGCGGCGGTGGCCGAGGAGAAGCGTTTCGACGAGGTCGTGAAGGACAAGAAAGAAGAGGAACTTTCGCCTGAGGAAAAATCGACCCGCGAGGAGTTGTCGAAGAAGATCGTTTCTCTGCGCGACGAGCGTAACGAGCGCCTGCGCGAGATCGGCGGCGAAAACCGCCTTGTCAAGCAGATCATCGACCTGGCATTGCTGACCAACGGCATGCTCAAGGGCAAAAACCTGTCGGATTTCATCCAGCGTTCGATTTCGCTGATCGGAAAATAGTTTTTAATGGGTTTTGTGAAAGGGACCGCACGCTGAGAGTGCGGTCCCTTTTTTGCTTGTGGGCCTCCAACTGCTTTTTGCAGAAATAGTTGTAATAACAGAAAGAAAAAGCTACATTTGTTAGTCACTACAAATCCAACCAAACTGCCATGAAAAACCTCCTGCCCTTGATCGCAGCGACGCTCGGCGCCATGCTCGTGTCCTGCACCCCGGCCAACCGCGTCGTGGAAAATCCGCTGATCGACGCGGCCAACACCCGGACGCTCGACATCGTGAAAGTCGAACTGAGCGACACGGCGACCGTACTCCACGTGAATGCCTACTTCCGGCCCAAAAACTGGATTCGTATCGATGGGAAAAGTTTTCTGCAGGTTCCCGCCATGCGGATTATGCTGACCGGAGCCGAAGGTATCACGCCCGATTCGCTGTTCTGGATGCCCGATTCGGGCGAAGCGTCGTTCGTGCTCAAATTCGGACCGCTGCCCCGCGGCACCAAATCGTTCGACTTCATCGAATCGGACTGCGCAGACTGTTTCAAACTCTACGGCGTGGACCTGACAGGCAAAACGGAGTACCCCGAATATCCCGAGGGCCTGCCCAAAGCATTGCGCAAAGCCCCGAAAGACGGTCCGGTGCCCGACCCGATCTTCGCCGTCGGCGAAACGACCGTCAACGTCCACCTGCTCGGATTCCATGAAGGAATATTCAAGGACATTACGCTTAATGTCAATTCGCTGCTCAACGGCCAGAAGAGTTACGAGGCGGAGATCGACCCGCAGAGCGGCATTGCGACTTTCCGGTTCGAACAATACGGTACGGCCAGTGCCTTCTTTGACGGAATAGGGACCGTGTTCGGGCAGTTCTGGATCGCTCCCGGGGAAACGATGGATGTTTATGCTGATTTACGGGAATCGGGCAAGGCTTTGGTTCAGCGCCGGAACAAAGAACAGTCCGAACGTCCCCCGCTGTACACGACAGGTGTGTACGGTGCGCTGAACATGCTTTTCAATGGAAATGAATATGGAACAATCGCCTTTGACATGTATACCGGCGAATTTGCCGACTACCGGATGACGGCGGACGAATATACGCAGATGGTCGTGTCGAAGTACAAGATGCTGACCGACAGCGTTGCCCGCAGTGGAATGTCCGAAATGATAAAGGAACTGAGCCTGCTTTCCCTCCAGCAGGAAGCACTCAGCGCATTTGCCAATAGCCGTTTTTTTCTGGAGCACAATTACCGCTCGGAGTATGAAATGTGGAATCGCAATGCAAAGTTCGACTATAAATTCACCGAATTGCCGCCCGAAAACCAGGCGGAGGTATGTAGGCTTTTCGATGTCAACAACCCGAAACTGCCGATGGGCCTCCGTGTTTTCGAATATCAGCGCGCAGCCCTTGCTCCTGATATCGACTGGGTACAACTCGCCCGGGCAACCGGTCCGCTTGCCGATCTGCGCAAAGTCATCCCCCTGGCGGCAAAGGCCGAAAACAATGCGCTTACGGAGGAGGACTTCGAACTGCTCCATGCGTTGAAAGAGCCGTTCTACGCCCAGGCATGCGAAGCGATCCAGGCAAAAGCCGCCAGGGAACTGGCCGAACTGGAAGATAAGGCAAAGATCGAAGAGACGCCCGATGTCGCCCTCGATAAACTTTTCGACGCCATCGTGGCGCCCTACAAGGGCAAAGTCGTGATGGTTGATTTCTGGAACACCTGGTGCAAGCCCTGCCAGGCCGCGATCAAAGCCAACGAGCCGCTCAAGAACGGAGAATTGAAGAGCGACGACCTCGTTTGGGTATACATCGCCAACGAAACCTCACCGCTGGTCGCCTATAGGAAGCAGATCAGCAAGATTCAGGGCAAACACTACCGACTCAACGACGAGCAGTGGAAATATCTCTGCGAGCAGTTCAAGGTCGACGGCATCCCCTCCTATGTGCTCGTCGGCAAGGATGGGAAGTCCGGGTTACGCAACGACCTGCGCGACCACGGCAAATTAAAAACAACCCTCAAAGCAATGATCGAATAACGAAAACGACCGCCTCTTTCGGGGCGGTCGTTCTGTTGACAACGGGGTCTCAGGCGTTTCGCCGCTCGATTTCGTTGATATTCGCGATCTTCTTCTTCCGGAGGAAGCCATAGACGCCGTCGAGATGCTCGATAACGCGCCCGTGGGAGAATTCGTAAATCTTGTGCGCCAGTCCGTCGAGGAAATCGCGGTCATGGGAGACGATGATCAATGTGCCGTCGAAAGCCATCAGCGCCTCTTTGAGAATCTCCTTGGTCTTCAGGTCGAGGTGGTTGGTCGGCTCGTCGAGGATCAGCAGGTTAACCGGTTCGAGCAGCAATTTGATCATAGCCAGACGCGTCCGCTCACCGCCCGACAGTACTTTGACGAGCTTCTCGCTGGCCTCCTTGCCGAACATGAAGGCTCCGAGGATGTCGCGAATGCGGGTTCGGATGTCGCCTACGGCGATGTCGTCGATGGTCTTGAAGACGGTGATCGTCTCGTCGAGCCCCGACGCTTCGTTCTGCGCAAAGTAGCCGATCTTGACGTTGTGGCCCATCTGGATCGCGCCTTCGAAGTCGATCTGTCCCATGATGGCCTTGACCATCGTGGATTTACCTTCGCCGTTACGGCCCACGAAAGCGACCTTGTCGCCCCGCTCGATGGTCATCGACACGTCGCTGAATACGCGGTGGTCGCCGTATGCCTTGCCCAGTTCGGTCGTGATGACGGGATAGGAACCCGAACGCGGAGCGGGCGGAAAACGCAGGTTCAAGGCCGATGTATCCTCTTCGTCGACCTCGATAAGTTCCAGTTTTTCGAGCATCCGCACGCGCGACTGCACCTGGTTGGTCTTCGAATAGGTGCCTTTGAAGCGTTCGATGAACTCCCGGGTTTCAGCGATCATCTTCTGCTGGTTGTCGTAGGCCGCCTGCTGCTGTTCACGGCGCTCTTTGCGGAGTTCGAGGTAGTGCGAATAATTGACCTTGTAGTCGTAGATACGTCCGCGCGTGATCTCGATGGTGCGCGTGGTGATGTGGTCCACGAAGGCCTTGTCGTGCGAAATGACCATCACCGCTTTGGCGTTGTTCATTAGGAAATCCTCCAGCCACTCGATGGATTCGATGTCGAGGTGGTTCGTCGGCTCGTCCAGCAATAGCAGATCGGGTTTCTGCAACAGCAGTTTGGCCAGCTCGATACGCATGCGCCATCCGCCTGAAAATTCGGAGGTCTGGCGCGTGAAATCCGAGCGTTCGAAGCCCAGACCGAGCAGGATGCGCTCCACGTCTTCCTGGTAGTTGGTGAGGTCAACGGCGTAGAATTTCTCGGAAATGGCCGTGACCTCCTCGATCAGCTTCATGTACGATTCGCTTTCGTAGTCGGTGCGGGTCGTAAGCTGTTCGTTGAGCGCTGCGATCTGTCGTTCGATCTCGAACAGGTGTTCGAAAGCCCGGGAAGTCTCTTCGACAAGCGTGCGGCCATCCTCGACCATCAGGTGCTGGGGCAGATACCCTACTTTGCCGCCTTCGCCCACAGTCACGCGGCCTCGCGTCGGGGTACGCACCTCGGCGATGATCTTCAGCAGGGTCGATTTGCCGGCTCCGTTCTTACCCATCAGGGCGATCCGGTCCTTGTCGCCGATGACGAAGGAGATGTCTTTGAAAAGCGTCGTGCCGCTGAACTCTACGGTCAGGGAGTCTATTGAAATCATAAATTATCGCAGATTGAGCCGCAAAGGTACGAAAAAAGCCGCCTCGGACAGCGAAGCGGCATGAAATAATCCGAAAATAGGAGCTTTATTCAGTCCAGCGGTTTCCGATCAATTCCAGGAACCACTCCGGGCAACGGCACGGGCGCCGCGAATCGCTGTGGATAAAGCCCAACTGGGTCATGCCCGTATTGAGCAGGTCACCCTTCTCGTTGTAGATTTCGTAGAAGAAATTGATGCGTGTCGAGGGTTTCTCGCGGAGGATGATGCGCACCGTCAGCAGTTCGTCGAAATAGGCCGGCTTACGGTATTTCGACTGCACTTCGAGGATCGGCATCATGATGCCCCGGCGTTCGACCTCGGCGAACGACATGCCCAACTCCCGCAGGAACTCGCTGCGGGCGGCTTCATAGTAGCAGATGTAATTCGAATGGTGGCAAATAGCCATCTGGTCGGTGTGTTTGTACCACACGCGTATCTGACAATCGTGGCTCAACATAGTCTTCCTTTATTTTTTGGTTTTCAATTCTTCGGAATCGGTCGTGCAGGGACTTTCCGTCGCCCCTAAAACCGGCTTATTAAGCTGGTAGCCGAGCAGTTGTTCGGCCTCCGCGGTTTTTCCGTTTTCGAGAAGCTGCCGGATCGCCGTCGAACTGACGTGCATGCCGTCGACCGTACACGGTTCTACCTTCACGACACGAAGCCGTCCCGATGCTGCGAGCGTCTCGCAGTCGATCCGGTTGTGGCCGAAACGGTGGTTGAACCCTGCGACGAGCGTTTCGGCTCCGACCCGCCCGATCAGGTAGTCGTTCACGAACTCTTCGCCCGAAAGGGCGCTGAACGTTTGGTCGAAGGGAATGACGATCACATTGTCGACTCCCAGTTGCTCCAGCAGGGCCAGTTTTTCGTCGAGCGTCGTCAGCAGGCGCAATCCTCCGGCCCTTCCCAGCGTGATGCGCGGATGTGGCTCAAAGGTCAGCACGATACTTTCGCCGTCGTTGGCGCGAGCCTCGGCAACCAGCCGCCCGATCAGGGCCCGGTGACCCCGGTGTACACCGTCATACGACCCGACGGTCACCGCCGGGCGGACGAAATGCGGAAGCGTATCGAAACCGTGAAAAACCCTCATCTCTCCCTCTCCCGGCACGCGTTTACGAATTACTCCCGTCGCTCTCCTTGACGAAGTAGGCGACTTTTTCGAGCAGCGTGGTGATGTCGTAGTTCTCGACGATGATTCCCTGCGGGAAATTCAGCGGCGTGGAGGTGAAGTTCAGTACACCCCGTATGCCGGCATTGATGATCGGCAGCACAAGGTTCGGGGCCACCTTCGTCGGCGATGAGACGATGACAATCGAAATATCCTTGTCCTCGACCACCTCTTCGAAGGTGTCCATATGGTAACATGGAATGCCGTCAATGGTCTTGCCGACCTTCTCGGGATCGACATCGAACGCTGCGGTGATCTTCAGTTTGAGACCCTTGCCGTTGAAATATTTGGTGATGGCCTGGCCCAGGTGGCCCATGCCCAGCACGGCGATGTTCATCGCCGAAGGGCTGTCGAGGATGCGGCTGATGTACTCGATCAGCACCTGCACGTCGTAGCCTTTCTTCGTGTCGCTCGAAAAACCGATCAGCATCAGGTCGCGGCGCACCTGCACGGCCGTAATGCCGTGAATGCCGGCCAGTACGTGCGAAAAAATGTGCGTGATGCCCTGCCGGTGGCTGGCGAGCAGCGTGCGGCGGTATTCGCTCAGTCGCTCGATGGTTTTTTCCGGAATCGTATTCGTCAGGGATGCCATGGCTCTGTTATTCGATGGTTATGGTGAAGTCGCTGTTGTAGTTGACCCGCGTCCAGTTGCGGTTGACGTGGTTCTCGCGGCCTTCGTCCTGCCCGAACAGATAGGTCGTCTGCAACGGCATATAGCGGCGGCCTTCGAGGTCGTACTCGATGTCGCCGTACATCGCCGGGGCAAAGATCATCGCCGTGTCGTAACCCCGGTAAGAGAAGAGAGTCGGAAGCGCGCCGAACGAACGGATGTAGGCGCTGTCGAACGCTTTTACAGTCTCCGAATCGCGCTTGGCGTGGTAGGTCGAGAAGAAGATCACGCGGTTCTTGAAGAACATCGCGCGGTCGACGGTGTTGTAGCGGTTCCAGCGGGTGTTGCCCAGCACCACGAAGCGGGGGGCCGTGCGGCCGCGGCTCGTGAGGCTCGTATCGGCCGACGCGAGAGCCGCAAGGATGCGGTCGATGTCCACCTCGCTGTCGGAAAGGATGATGAAAACATTGTCGTCCGTATTTTCCAGCAGCGGCGTGAGGTCGCTCGGGCTGTTGGCCGAACGCGACGACGGATGCTCGTATTTATAGGTATACCGGCGGTATTCCGAATCCCCCAGCAGTGCGAGCATCTCGCGTTCGAACTCCTTGTCGGTCGTCTCGGTGTAGATCAGCGTCACGCGCCGGTCGCCGTTCACCAGGTCGCCCGCCTTCTCGTATTTGCGCGAAGGATCGGGGGCAAGCTGGAACAGCACGTCGCTGTTCGTCGCCTCGATGTTGGCCAGCGGCGACACCACAGGGATGTGTTTGCGCTCGGCGAAACGAATCACCGGGGCCAGTCCCTCTTCGTAGACCGGGCCGACGATCAGGTTGGCTTTGCGGAAAGCGTCGCTCTCGACGATCTCGCGGATGCGCGCCGAATCGCGGGCTGTATTATAAAGGTCCACATTCACCGAACGGCCGTATTTGACCTTTACACTGTCCAGTCCCAGCAGGAAACCCTGGTAAAATTCCAGGTAGTTGCCATTGGCCTCGCCGTCGACGGCAAGGGGCAGCAGCAGCGCCACGTTGAGCGGATCGCTGGCCCGGAGCGCCCGGAAGTCGATCTGAACGGCTTGATGCTCCGCATTCCGAATGCTGTCTTGCAACCGGAGGCTGTCGACGCCCGCAGGGGCTTCTCCGGCCTTGGATACGGGAATCTTGACCATGGCCCCGGCCTTGAGGTCTGCGGGTTTCAGCCCGCCGTTGAGCGCGCTGAATTCGGCCTCCGTGATCCCGAAGCGGCGCGAAAGCGAATAGAACGTCTCGCCCGGATGGACGATGTGGTAGGCCGTGCCCTCTTCGGCCACGCTGTTGAGCGACTGGCGATACTCCTCCCACTGCTCCTTCGTGCCGGCTTCGTCCTCCGAACCGATCTGTTTCTTGCGGATCAGGATACGTTCGCCGAGGCGCATGTGCAACGGATCGAGATTCGGGTTGTCCTCCAGAATGGTCTTCACCGGAATCTCGTACTGCCGCGAAATGGCATAGAGCGTTTCGCCCTTCGAGATAAAATGGAAATCGAAGGTCTTGCGCAGTTTCTTATCCGATTTGGGCTCGGGAACATCGGCCACAAAGGGAATCTTGATGTTCTCGGCGGTTTTCAGGCCGCGGGCGATCGAAGGGTTGTTTTCGAGAATCACTTTCTCGCCCACCCCGTAGGTTTTCGAAAGTCCGTAGAGTGTCTCGCCCGCCTGCACCGTGTGGATGTAATACTTCGCTCCGTTGATGTAGACGATCGTCTGGGACTTCTCGGCCGCCAGGGCGCAGAGGCCCCACGTGATCATCAGGAGTGTGGCAAAGAGTCGTTTCATCGTCATTTCGTTTTTTCGCGCATCCGGATCTCGGTGATGACCTTCTTGGTGTAGAGCGGGAAATCGCCGTTCATCATCCAGGCGTAGTAGCTGGGCTCGATGCGGAACACCTCAGCGACCGAACGGCCCTTGTACTTGCCGAACCCGAAGACCTCCTCGCCCTTTTCGTTGAAAAGGATACGCCCGGCATAGTCAGCCGACTCGGCGCGGCACGAGTATTCGGCCAGCTTGTCAACGTCGTTCTCCAGGTCGTCGTAACGATCCAACTGGGCCATCAGCACCTCGTAGGTAGCCTTCGTGTCGGCCTCGGCCGAGTGGGCATCCTCCAGGTCCCGGTCGCAATAGAATTTGTAGGCCGCGACCAGCGTGCGCTGCTCCTTCTTGTGGAAGATATTCTGCACGTCGATGAACTTGCGGCGTTTGAAATCCACTTCCACACCGGCGCGCAGAAACTCCTCGACCAGCACAGGCAGGTCGAAGCGGTTCGAGTTGAATCCGCCGAAATCGCAGCCGCGGACGAACTGTTCGAGCGACCGCGCGACCTGCGCGAACGTCGGACAGTCCTTCACATCCTCGTCCGTGATTCCGTGTACGGCGGTAGCCTCCTCGGGAATGTGCATCTCGGGGTTGAGCCGCCGGGTTTTGGTGATCTCCTCGCCGTCGGGCATGACCTTGACCATCGAAATTTCCACGATGCGGTCCCGTGCGGTATCCACGCCGGTGGTTTCGAGGTCGAAGAATATGATCGGGCGTTTGAGGTTTAACTTCATTCTCTGACGGCCGTTATGCGTTGATCATCATCGGCATCAGCAGCATCAGCGTCGCGCTGGTCTGCTTGTCGTCATAGATAGGTTTGAAGACGCCTGCGCGGGTCGAGTCGGCCAGTTCCACCACTACGGTCGGGGTGTCCATGTTCGAAAGGATTTCGACGAGGAACGTCGATTTGAAGCCGATCGAAATGGCCTGTCCGTCGTAGCTGCACGAAATCGTCTCGTTGGCCGACACCGAGAAGTCGATGTCCTGCGCCGTGAGGGTGATCTGGTTGCCGGCGATGTCCATGCGGATCAGGTTCGTCGTGGGATTCGAGCAGACGGCCACGCGCTTGATGCCGTTGACCAGTTCGATACGGTCCACCAGCACCTTATTGGGGTTGTTGGCCGGGATCACGGCGTTGTAATTCGGGTAGTTGCCCTCGATCAGGCGGCAGACGAGCGTGTGGCTCTTGAGCTTGAACAGGGCGTTCTTCGAGTCGAATGCCACGTCGATGGCGTCGTCCTCCTTGAGCAGCACCGATTTCAGCAGGTTGGCGGGCTTCTTCGGGAGGATGAACGATGCCGTCACGTCGTTTTCGGTCTCGGCCTCGTATTTCACGAGCTTGTGCGCGTCGGTTCCGACGAACGTGAGCGAGTTGGGCGCCAGGTTGATATAGATGCCGTTCATCACGGGGCGAAGTTCATCGTCCGCCGTGGCGAAAATTGTCTTGTTGATGCCGTTTACGAGGGTGTCCACGTCGAGGCGCAACTCCTTCTTCTCGGCGCTCAGTTGCGGCACGGCCGGATAGCTTACGGCGCTGGCTCCGGGGATCGAGAGCGATCCGCTCTTCCAGTTGATCTTGATCTCCCAGTTCTTGTCGTTGACCTCGATGGTCAGCGGCAGTTCGGGGAACTCCTTCAGCGAGTCGAGCATCAGTTTGGCCGGCGCGGCGATCG
>JAEZTA010000184.1 GCA_023443765.1 Bacteroidota bacterium
CCGACTCGGCGTTCGACACCCTGCAACCGGGGATGGTCGACTGGGCCACGATTTTCCGCGATGCGGCGTGGTTCCACTGGTCGGGAATTTCGGCGGCGGTGAGCGCCGATACGGCTGCCGTGTGCGCCGAGGCGATTGCGGCGGCACGCGCGGCGGGGCTTACCGTCTCGTGCGACATCAACTACCGCAAAAACCTCTGGAAATACGGCAAGGAGCCGCAGGAAGTGTTGCCTCCGCTGATGGAGCAGTGCGACGTATTCTTCGGCACGGACGACGAATACGAAAAGGTGCTCGACATGCAGTTGCCGCAGTTTGCAGCCCGCGATGCGGCCTATCAGCCCGACGTGGCAGGATACGAACACGCTTCGGCCGAAGTTGCGGCACGGTTCCCCCGCTGTCGGGGCATTGTCTTCGGGCTGCGCAGCGTCCTGAGCGCCAACCACCACCTGATTTCGGGAACGCTTTACACGGGCGGGCAGTTACTCTCCACACGCGTTTACGACATCGACCCCGTCGTCGACTGTGTCGGCGTAGGCGACGCTTTTGTAGGCGGATTGATTTACGGTATGGCTGTGCATCCGGGCGACACGCAGTTTGCGCTGGACTTTGGGACCGCGGCCTGTGCACTGAAGAATACAGTTCCGGGCGATTACAACCAGTTTTCGGCCGCAGAGGTCGAGCAACTGGCCCGCGGTTCGGTTTCGGGACGCATCGCCCGCTAACCCGCTTAAAAAGCGGGATTTTGAGCGCGCAGGCGTAAGACGCCTGTTTTATGAGGCGAAAGCACGGCCCCTATACCCTAACCAGTTCCGCGCCCGACCGCTTAAAAGGCGGAATTTTGAGTGCGCAGGTCAAGTTATCCCGCCAATCATCCGGTTCTGCGCCCGACCGGCAAAAACCGGGTTTTAGAGCGCGCAGGAACGGTCACCACGCCAATACCCCGCCTTCTATCCATTCGTTTAAATACAAAAATGCCCGGCTTTCCAGCCGGGCATTTTCTATAATTCCGCTCAAAAGCGGGTTACTCGATACCTTTCACCTGCTTGTAAAGTGCATTGTAGGTGTTGTACTTATCCATGATGCCGGGTTCGTCACGCAGACGGAAGCAGATGGACTTGAGGAACTCCAGCGTGTCGACATCGTCGGGTTTGATCTGGTGAGCCTTCTCGAACCAGGGAATAGCGGCCATATAAACGTCGTTAACACCTTTCAGGTCAGCGTCGTAAGCCGTCTGGCTGCTATACTGCTTCTCGTTCATCTCCTTGTTCAGTCCGTCGCCCTTGATCGTATAGAATACGCCGAGGTAGTAGTTACCCTCGAACAGGTCGGGCTTCAGTTCCACAACCTTCTTGAACGAGTCGATGCTCTGATCATAGTCCTTCAACGCGTAGAAGATACGGCCACGACCAAACCACAGGTCGACGTTCGACGGATTGTCCTGGATAGCCTTGTCGATCAGCGCGATCAGGTCGGCGGGGTCGCCGATACCCTGCTCTGCGGTGTAGAGCTGCATCAGGCCGTCGAGGATACGCTCGTTCTTCGGGAACTTCTCGATACCGGTCAGCAGCACGTCCTTCGCCTTCATGACATTTGCCTTGTCAGCGTCCTTCTGGCCATAGAGGCAGTGGAAGAGGTAATAGTAGATGTTACCCTCCTCGTCAGCATAGCCCAGGTCGACAGCCTTGGTCAGGTATTCGCTGCCGCGTGCAAACGACTTGGGATTGTTGGCGCCGTCGACAGTCAGCAGGTAGCCTGCATAGTAAAGCAGCGCGGGATCAGCCTTCTCGTAAGCCGGGCTGGACTGTGCCTCGAAAGCCGTCACATAAGCGTTGGCTGCCTCGACATAGTTGCCCGAGTCGATACCGACGTTACCGACCTGCGAGCAGAAATCGCTGATCTGCTTCAGACCCTCCTTGACCTTTTCAGCCACCTTGGGATCGAGTTCGTAAGCCTTGTTGTAAGCCTCGATAGCCTTCGCGGGAGCATCCTTCATCACCCACTTGGTCTGCTTCCACGTCACGACCTTATTGTCCTTGATATAAGCCGTGAAATAGGGATATACCCACGCTTCGTACTCCGTGCCGTTGAGCGTCTCCTTCGCGGTCGACTTGGCGTCGCCGACAGCCAGTTTCAGCATCGTAGGCTCCATGTTGACGAAGATGCTCTTTGTCGGCTCCACAGCCACTTCGTAAAAAGCCTTACCGCGGGAGAGCCACGTTGCAGCCTTCGACACCTTCTTCTCGTTGGCGATGTCGGCATCGCTCTTTTCGATCTTGGCGAGAAGGGCTTCCTTGTTCACTTTCTGGGCCTGCACGGCGGGAACTGCCACGAGCAGCGCCGCGAGAGCCGTCAAAATCGTTTTCTTCATAGTAAACTGAAATTTTAAAGTTTTTAATGTTCTACAATTCTTTTTTACTCTTCCGCGGGCAGGGTCGTTCCGGGAGTCTCGGCTCCAGTTTCAGCACCCTCCGCGGGCTGCACTTCCTCCTCTTCCCCGGCTGCCGGCACGGCCATTACCGAAGCAATGGCGTCGCCCTCGCGGAGGTTGATGATACGCACGCCCTGCGTAGCGCGGCCCGCGAGGCGGATCTGCCCGACGGCGATGCGTATGGTGAGTCCCGAACGGTTGATGATCATCAGGTCGTTATCGTCGGTAACAGCCTGGATCGATATGAGTTTGCCTGTTTTCTCCGTAATATTGATGGTCTTCACGCCCTTTCCGCCGCGGTTGGTGATGCGGTACTCGTCCAGATCGGTACGCTTACCGTAGCCGTTCTCGCTCAATACCAGTACATCCTGCTTCGAATCGGGTTCCACACAGATCATGCCGACCACGTCGTCCGACTCCTCGATCGAGATACCGCGCACACCGGCGCCGACACGTCCGATCGGGCGTACCGTCGACTCGTTGAAGCGGATGGCCTTGCCGTCCTTGGCCGCGATCATCACCTCGGCATTGCCGCTGGTGAGTTTGGCCTCGATCAGCTGGTCGCCCTCGCGGATGACGATGGCGTTCACACCGTTCTGGCGCGGACGCGAGTATGCCTCCAACTTGGTCTTCTTGATCGTACCGTCCTTGGTACACATGATGATGTAGTTGTTGTTCACATACTCCGGATCGTCGAGGCGCTTGACGTTGATGTAAGCGCGGACCTTGTCGTCCGGTTCGATCTGGATGACGTTCTGGATGGCGCGGCCCTTCGACGAGCGCGCTCCCTCGGGAATTTCGTAGACCTTGAGCCAGAAGCAACGTCCCTTCTCCGTGAAGAAGAGCATCGTATTGTGCATCGAAGCCACGTAAATGTGTTCGATGAAGTCCTCGTCGCGCGTGGCGCTGCCCTTGGCTCCTACGCCGCCACGGTTCTGCGTGCGGTATTCGGCCAGCGGCGTGCGCTTGATATAACCCATGTGCGAGATGGTGATCACCATGTCATCGTCGGCATAGAAATCCTCGGGGTTGAACTCCTCCGAAGCGTAGACGATCTCCGAGCGGCGTTCGTCGCCGTATTTCTCCTTCATCTCCAGCAGCTCGTTCTTGATGATCTGCATCTGCATGCCGACATTGGCGAGCACCTCGGTGAGGTGGGCGATCAGTTTTTCCAGTTCGTCGCGCTCGGCGATCAGCTTACCGCGTTCCAGACCCGTCAGGGCGCGCAAACGCATCTCGATGATGGCCGAAGCCTGGATGTCGCTCAACTCGAAACGCTCGATCATCGTCTGCTTGGCGGCGTCGGGCGTCTGCGAGGCGCGGATGATGCGTACGATTTCGTCGATGTTGTCCTGCGCGATCAACAGACCCTGCACGATGTGCAGGCGCTCCTCGGCTTTACGCTTGTCGAAGCGCGTGCGGCGCACGACAACGTCGTGGCGGTGCTCGATGAAGTATTTGATCAGGTCGCGCATCGGCAGCATCTGCGGCCGGCCGTTGACCAGCGCGATGTTGTTCACGGCGAACG
>JAEZTA010000185.1 GCA_023443765.1 Bacteroidota bacterium
CCGCTATATTTTTGTCGGCGCGCCCCCTGTGTTTCCCGGAAAAACCCCCCCCCCCCCGGTGCGGGGGTAAAAAACTGCATATCAATTGTTTGTATGAAGAAATCTTTGCTGCTGCTGTTCCTCGGAACGATTTTTTGTGCCTGTTCCGACAAGAACGAGCACCTCGTATTCGTGACCGACATCGTCATGCCTCCCGAATCGTGGGTCTTTACGCCCGGCGACGGAGTGACCATTTCGGCCAAAGGGTTCGAGGCCGACGACCGGATCATGTTCGAGATTTACTGGGAGGAAGGGGCCGAATCGTTCGCCCCGAACGGTTATGCCAAAGGCGTGTGGGGCGTCATAACGTCGCGTACCGCCACGAGCATCACTTTTCTGGCCCCGGGGCACTACCCCGCTTCGACGACCCGGGTGCTGCTGCTGCGTGGAGGCCGCGTGATGTCGCTGGGTAAAATCCGCGTTGACGACGGAGTTTCGAAGACTGTGGCGCTTTACGGCATTTCGGAGTCCGATACCGATCGGACCGAGATCGACCGCATCGACCTGGTGACTGGTGACAAGACGCGGGTCCAGACGCTCAGCGTCGGCCAGGGACTTACCTGTGCGGTAGGTGCTCCCGGCTCGGGCTGGATTCACGGCATCTATTCCGGCTCGAAAGTGGGTGTCGACATTACGATGCGCTACTGGAACGACTTCGGGTTCGGCGATTATCTGTTTGCCGGGCAGGTGTCCGATTCTGCACTCGGATTCCTGGACTATGACTCCGGGCGACTGACGTTGACGACCGAATCGGTGACCCGTACCGATTACTCCCCGGTCCCGATTTCCTGGCGGATACCCGAGGAGGTGGCGCGGACGCTGATCGTACAGCCGTTTGTCCGGGCCGGATCCAATTTGCTGCTGGCACTGCGCAACGCCGACGGGACATGTGCTCCGGTCGTGCTGAATATTTCCGGTGGAGCCTGGCGGGGCGAGGTTGTCGAGGCCGATGCGATGATTCCTTTCTGGAGCATGGTTGCATCGGTGACCGAGCCGGAGACGTGGTCCCAGGTCGGCGGCTATGCCGTTTCGGCAGCGGGCAAAACGCAGTTGCGGCTGATAAACCTCACTCCCGAGAGCTTTACTTTCGAAGAGACGCTGGCCGAAGTTCCGGGTACGGTGCTTTCGGTTGCAGAGTATGCCCCCGATAAAAATATGCTGGAGATTTACCTGCTTTGCGAAGAGGGCGGCCAGCGCCGGATTCACGTCTACGATGCCCTGAAGAAGACACAGCGGACGCTTCCCGGGGTGTTCGACTGCTCGGAAATCGTCCTGACGAAATAGCGGTTTCCCGACAAAAAACGATTTACAGGCCCGGATTTTCCCCGGGCCTGTTTCGTGTTGTACGAATTTTGCGTATTTTTACCGAGCAAACACTGAAATTTATGTCGTCAATAGCTTGTCAACTGTCATTCGTGCGACAGACGCTCCCCGAGAGCGTCACGTTGGTCGCCGTGTCGAAAACCCACCCTGTGGAGCTGATCCGCGAGGCTTACGATGCCGGACATCGTATTTTCGGCGAGAGCCGTCCGCAGGAACTGCGCGAAAAATACGAGGTCCTGCCCAAGGACATCGAGTGGCACATGATCGGCCATCTGCAGACCAATAAGATCAAATACATTGCGCCGTTCGTGGCGCTGATCCATTCGGTCGACAGTGCACGACTGGCCGAGGCCATCCAGCGTGAGGCGGCCAAATGCGGCCGGACGCTCGAAATCCTTCTGGAAATTCACGTCGCCGAGGAGGAGACCAAGACGGGCTGGGACATGTCCGAACTGATGCAGTACATCCGCACGGCGCCGTTTGCGCAGATGCCGGATATTTGCGTGCGCGGGGTGATGGGCATTGCCACTAATACCGATGACGGCGAGGCGATCAGCCGCGATTTCAGGGAACTGAAACGTTGTTTCGACCTGCTGCAACCCTATTTCGGCCCGCGGTTCAACACGCTGTCGATGGGCATGTCGCACGACTATCCGCTGGCCGTCGAGTGCGGTTCGACAATGGTGCGTGTCGGCTCGTTGATTTTCGGGGATCGGGATTATAGCAAATAGGAAATTTGGTATGATCGTTTTTAGAGCATTCCTGGTTGTGATTCGCGGCGTGCACGCCGCGTTTACAAGTTTGCCTCACCCTAAAATCCCCACCTTGGCGGGGGCTTATCGCGTCGCGACCGGAATGCGGATAACTAGATTTTAATTAAAAAACCACTTAATATGAAAATCGGTTTTATCGGATTTGGAAATATGGCGCAGGCCATGGCGGGAGGATTCGTCCGCTCGGGGGCTGTGCAGCCCGGGGATATCGGCGCCTGTGCACGCGACCGTGCGAAATTGCAGCGCAATACGGAGCCGCAGGGTTTCCGGGCTTTCGACGACGCAGCGGCGGTCGCCGGGTTTGCCGACGTGGTCGTCGTCGCCGTGAAACCCTATCAGGTCGAGGCTGTGCTGACGCCTGTTAAGGAGTTGCTGGCGGGGAAGATCGTCGTTTCGGTGGCCGCTGGCGTTACGTTCGACGATTACGAGCGCATACTTGCTCCCGGCACGCACCACCTGAGCACAATCCCCAATACGCCGGTTTCGGTATGCGAAGGCATCGTGGTCTGTGAGCGCCGCCATTCGCTGTCGGATGCGGAGTGGCAGGAGGTGAAGGAGCTGTTGTCGAAGATCGGCCTCGTGTTGCAGATGGACACGGCGCTGCTCAACATTTCGAGCGCTGTTTGCGGCTGCGGCCCGGCATTCGTCGCCATGTTCATCGAGGCGTTGGGCGATGCCGGAGTCAAGCACGGGATTCCCCGGGCCGACGCTTACCGCATGGCAAGTCAGATGATCGTTGGAACCGGAAAACTCCAGCTCGCAACGGGGCAGCATCCCGGGGAGATGAAGGATGCGGTCTGCTCGCCCGGCGGAACGACGATCGTGGGCGTCGCCGAACTGGAACGCAAGGGCTTCCGCGGTGCGGTGATCGACGCCATCGACGCCGTCCAGAACAAGAAGTAAACGGAGATTATCTCCCTATCCCTAAATATAAAACGCCGGACTTTGCAGAAAAGTCCGGCGTTGTCATTGGAGAGCGGGGCTACCCTATCTCACCCGCAGGCTCTTGTTGAGTTGCAGGATCGTCGTCGATTTGATCCCGTTCAGGCGGCAGATGTTCGTCACGGTCGTTCCGTAGCGGCGGGCAATGGCGCCCAGCGTATCGCCCGAACGTACCCGGTGGTACTGCATGGCTGCCTTTTCGGTGGCCTCCTTCTTGTCCTGCTCCTCGTTGGCAAGTTCATCGTCGAAGTCCTGTCCGGCGTTGGAGTAGATGCTGAAGAACGATTTCTTAAGCAGGAACGTCTCGCGGCTCAGCGTGCCGTTCTTGAAGTCGATCAGGCGTTCGGGGTCGAACGATTGTCCGTAGTAGCGGGTTTCGAAGTGGAGGTGCGGACCTGTCGAACGGCCTGTCGAGCCGCCCAGACCGATGATCTGCCCCGCCTCGACCCATTGGTTGGGTTCGACCATGCGTTCCGACAGGTGTCCGTAGTAGGTCTCCAGCCCGTTGTCGTGGCGAATGATCACCAGATTGCCGTAACCGCCCTTGTTGTACTCCGAGATGCGCACGCGGCCGCAGAAAGTAGCATAAACCGGGTCGCCCATCTTGAGCGGCAGGTCGACGCCCTGGTGCTGGCGCCTGCGGCGCGGGCCGTATTTGCCGCGCGGATGCACCGAACCCTGATAGGGGCAGTGGTAGCTGGTCAGCGAGTCCACGAGGTCGATCACCACCGATTTGGGCATTCCCGACATGTCGACCTCCTTGTAGGGGAAGAGCGTCGTCGTGTCCCAGTATTTTTCGAAGATCGTACTGTCCTTGGCCACCTCGCGGTTGAGGACGTATTTCCAGGAGTTGTTGCTGTAAAGTATCACCTGAACGGCGTCGTTCTCGGTAGCGAGGGTGTCGATTACCGTGAGTCCGTTGGTGTCGAAGATGGATTCGATCTCCTTGGGCTGCAAACGCAGGCGCAGCGTGGCGATGGAATCGGCAGCGGCCTGTTCCGGATCGATGACCTCGGCGGGAACGAGTTCTGCGGCTTTTATCGTTCCGGCGCTCTGGTCGGCGATGTAGACGATGTTTTGCAGTGAGTCGATCAGTGCGGCCTGACGGGATGTCACCGAGCGCAGCGAGTCGGCCGCAGCGGCTTCACTGGATGTTGCTGCGGGTTGCGTCCGCGTGTTTTTCGGTTTGCGGGCCATCGCCGTAAATGCCAGCGAGAGGGCGACGCATGTAAGGATATATTTTCTCATAATTACGTATTGTTGTCTGGTCAATTGCTCCGGCGGAGGACGACCATTTCATGCTGCAAATTAGACTGCAAGCAGGAAGAGGAGGCTTTTCATCGGTCGTTATTGTCTGCGTAACAAATCCTCGGCAGCTTCCAGCGCCTTGTAAAACTCCTCGCCGAAGCGACGGACGATCGGTTCCCGGAGGGCTTTGTAGACCGGGATGCCCAGCTTGGCGCCGCATTTGCGAGCCGGGGCGCACACCGACCAGCGGTGGTAGTTGAGTCCCACTGTGCCGTTCGAAAAACGCATCACGCGGATCGGATAGAGGTGGCACGAAATCGGCTTGCGGAAGGCCGTTTTGCCTTCGGCCCATGCCTTTTCGATGGCGCAGAGCGTGATGCCGTTCTCCTCGTAGGTGTAGGCGCACTCGGCGTCGCCGACGAGCGGCGTCGTCAGGTCGCCGTCTTCATCCACGACCATAAATCCCAGCCGTTCGACGGCTTCGATGCCTTCGGGCGTCATGTAGGGTTTGTAAGCAGGATATTCGCGTTCGAGAATTTCCACCTCTTCGGCTTCGAGCGGCGCTCCGGCGTTGCCTTCGACGCAGCAGATGCCCTTGCACCGCGCGATGTCGCAGGCGAAGCACTCGCGCAGCAGGTCGGCGCTTACGATTTTGTCGTCGATCTCGATCATTTGCGGCAGGTGTCGGCGATGATGATGTCGTACAGTTCCCCGAGCGACATGCCCATTTCGCGGGCTTGTTTGGGGACGATGCTGCCCTCGCTCATGCCGGGAATCGAGTTCAGTTCGATCAGGTAGGGTTTTCCCGAGGGGGTGACGATAAAGTCTACCCGCACGACGCCTGAACAGCGGCAGGTCCGATAGGCTTCGCGCGTCATGCGGTTCAGCTCGGCCTTTACCTCCGGCGTGATGTCGGCAGGGGTGATTTCGTCGGAATACCCGGCGATGTATTTGGCTTCATAGTCGAAGAAGTCTTTCTTGGAAACGATCTCCGTGATCGGGAAGATATACTCCTTTCCCCCGGCGATCAGTATGCCGCAGCCCATTTCGCGGCCCGAGATGCACTCTTCGATCAGGATTTCATCGCCCTGGGCGAATGCCGCGTCGACGGCCGCCGCGAACTCCTCCGGGGCGTGCACCTTCGTCACGCCGAACGACGAACCGCTGGCGTTGGGTTTCACGAACAGGGGCATGCCCAGTTCGGCGATGATCTTTTCCGGCTCGAATGCCTCGTCGCGGCGCAGGAATACCTCGCGGGCGAGGTTGACGCGTCCGGCAAGCGTGCGTTTGGTCGTGATTTTGTCGAACGTGACGACCGACGAGGTCATCGAGCACGACGAATAGGGAACGCCCATCATGTCGAGGTAACCCTGCAGTTTTCCGTCCTCGCCGGGCGTGCCGTGAATGATGATCAGCGCGTAGTCGAATACCTTGTGCTCACCGTCTATGGTGATGGAAAAGTCGTTCTTGTCGACCTGCCACTGCCGTCCGTCGGGCGCCGTGTAGTGCCAGTCGCGGTGATGGAGGTCGATGACCGTGATGTCGTATTTCGCGGGATTGAGAGCCGCCCCGATCTGGGCGGCGCTCTGGAGGGCTATTTCCCGTTCGGGCGAGTCTCCGCCCGCCAGGAGGGCTATTTTCAGGCGTGTCATTGTATGCTTAGGGATTGTAGATGTCTTTGTATCGGAATTCGAGTATCTCCTGCACCATCCGGGCGAACTCCTGCGCTTCGACGTGTCCTGCGTCGAGGCGCAGTACGCTGTTGAAGTCGTTGAGGGCCGGACCCCACTCCCCCATCCGGTAATGGAGTTTTCCGCGCTCGATGTAGAGCGCCGTGTTCCCGGGATCGGCTGTAATTTGTGCCGTGAGGGCCATGATGCGTACCGCAGGGCTCCACAGCCCCTTGCGGCGGATGTAGGCGGCGACGCCCTCGTCAAGCATCCCGCCGGTGTCCTCGCCCCGCCCGATCCGCTCCCGGACATCGGTCGAGGAAAAATCCTGCAACGGGGCGTTTTCGAGCACCGTAATGCGCCCTTCGAATCCGGAGGCGGGTTCACCGCGGCGCGGGTAGACGTAAACGGGATATTCGAGGATTTTTTCGTACTCCTTCCAGCCGTCGAGCCGCGCGATCTGGTCGCTGCCCATCAGGATCGAGAATTGCATCTCCGACCCGAAGCTTTGCTGGAGGTAACGCAGGGTTTCTATTGTGTATGAGGGTTTCGGGAGCAGGAACTCTACTACCGAAGGCTTGATTTTGTCCGGGTACTGTGAGGCAGCGCAGGCGATCTCGGCCATCTCGAAGCGGTCCATTTCGGGAGCCAGTTCCGTAGCCTCCTTGTAGGGACTCTGGGGCGAGACGACGAGCACGACTTCGTTGCAAAGGTCCTGTTTGACGGCATATTCCGCCAGTGCGATGTGGCCTTTGTGTACGGGGTTGAACGACCCGAAATAGAGCATGACCCGTTTCATCCTACCGTTTGATGAATTGGTCGAGGATATTGCACGTGCCGCATACGGCGTCGTCGAGGCAGTCGTTGACGATCACATGATCGAATTCCGGGGCCTTCGTCAGTTCGAATTCGGCCTTCGCCACGCGGCGGTCGATCACCTCCGGGGCGTCCGTACCGCGGCCTACGAGCCTGCGGCGCAACTCCTCGATCGAGGGCGGCATGACGAACACCGAGCAGGCTTCGTCGCCGAAGATACGTTTGAGGTTGATGCCGCCGATCACGTCGACATCGAAGACGATCACGTGGCCTTTGGCCCAGATGCGCTCCACCTCGCTGCGCAGCGTCCCGTAGCAGGTTCCCTGGTAGACCTCTTCCCACTCCACAAAGCGGTTTTCGGCCACGGCTTTCATAAACTCGTCGTGCGAAAAGAAGTAGTAATCCACCCCGTCGCGCTCCTCGCCGCGGGGTGCGCGGCTGGTCGCCGAAATGGAAAATTCAAGTTGCGGATAGCGTTCCAGCAACTGACGGACGATGGTGGTCTTGCCCGACCCGCTCGGGGCTGAAAATATGATTACTTTACCCATTATAATATGTTCAGTACCTGTTCCTTGATCTTCTCCAGTTCATCCTTCATCTTGACCACGAGGATCTGGATGTTCGGTTCGTTGGCCTTCGATCCCATGGTGTTGATTTCGCGGCCCATTTCCTGGGCGATGAAGCCCAGTTTGCGACCGGCGCCCTCCTCGGCGGAGGCTACTTCGCGAAAGTAGTTGCAGTGGTTCGTGAGGCGCACCTTCTCTTCGGTGATGTCGAGCTTTTCGAGGTAGAAAATCATCTCCTGTTCCAGCCGGTTGCGGTCCACGTCGATGGCCAGTTTCGAAAGGTTGTCCAGGATGCGGGCCTTGACGGTTTCGGTGCGGGTCTTCTCGAACGGCACGACCTCCTCCCGGTATTGCTCGATCAGTTCCACACGGCGCAGCAGGTCGGCGATCAGGATGGCACCCTCCTGCACGCGGAAGGCGTCCAGCTGGGCCGCTGCGGCCTCCACAGCCGTGATCAGCGCGGCAT
>JAEZTA010000050.1 GCA_023443765.1 Bacteroidota bacterium
CGTAATGGCGGCGAATTTACCCGGGTTGACAAGGTGAAAGCATCGTCGGTTTATATCAATGAGGATACAGAGCCTTTCTCTGTCACCGAATATGAGGCATCGCCTCTGCAAAGAGCCGTAAAGGAAATAAGTCCCGGAGAGGTATGGCATAGCCGGGATAAATGTACGCGGACGGAATACTTTGTAAATCGGACAGAAACCTATATTGAACAGGATATAGAGCCGGATTTGGACCTTGGGACCCTGAACCAAAGCGACATGTTAAGCCATTATTTCACGGCTCCTGCAAATTCCGGCCCTTCTGTATATTATGTAAAAATCAATGTGACATTCCCGTCTGATTTTTTTCTCAGTTGCAGTAATATCGAAGATGACATATCTGTTAAGAATCTGGAAACCGGAACAGAATGCATTGTGAAAAACGACGACCATAATGTTCCATTCCCGGTGGGTACTTATCTCATTGGATTCGGATATAATAACACAGCCGCTGTGAGTATGAATATAGACCTTTCATTATATATTATTTATCGGGAAAACGACGATACTCCACCACCTTCTCCGGTAACGAAGGAAACGAATTTTCTTTGGTGTAATCATTACAAGGGTACGACAAATGGGGATATTGGTGTTTCAAAAGCCGAACTGTATGAAGCTGGGCAACTGCGTGTGACCAAAGTAACAGGGGCCGATGGGCAGGTTTCATATACATTTACTGACGCTAAAGAGCAGACTGTATTGGTGAGAGTGATAAATGGGGAATCTTATCTTGATACATATTATATTTATGACGATCGGGGTAACCTTTGCTATGTATTACCTCCGATGATCGGTGATGACGTAACTGTGGAGAATCTGAATAGATTCGCATATATATACCGTTATGATGCCCGTGACCGTTGTATCCAAAAAAAGTTGCCTGGTATGGAGTGGGTGTATTATGTCTATGACAAAGCAGATCGCGTGATATTTACTCAAACCGGAGAACAAAGAATAAGAGATGAATGGACTTTTTCCATTCCCGATATTTTCGGCAGACAAGTACTTACCGGGGTTTGCAAAAACTCGTTGCTGGTTGGAACCGAGATCGCTACATCCGTAACAGCTTCTCTGAAAACTGCTATTACCAGCCAATACAAAGGATATATTATTTCGGGGATAACGTTGCATGCTCCGACATCCCTTTCGGCAAATTACTACGACAATTATAACTTCAAGGCTCAAACACCAGAACTCAGTTTTGAATCAGATCCTCAGTTTGATGACAGATTCGGGACTGATGGAGATAATATGAAGGCCAAAGGATTGTTGACCGGAACCTTGAAAGCCGTGGTTGATGATGACGATTCACGATACACTTTGTCGGCCATATATTATGACCGCAAAGGGCGCGTAATTCAGACTGTTGAGAAAAACCATCTCGGGGGAATCAGCCGTTTCGGCACGAAGTATGACTTTGTTGGAAATGTATTGACAGTCAGGGAATCGCACGAAATTCCGGGAAATGATGTTGCCGATATCAAATATACAACATTTACCTACGACTCTCAAGGTCGAATGCTTTCAGAATCGGTAATGCTGAATGGAGGTGATCCGGCGTTGGTTCGCTATACCTATGATGAGCTGGGACGGCTTATTGGTAAGACTTGCGGAATCGGAGGTAATGCTGTAACGGAGGTCTGTGATTATAATATCCAGGGCTGGTTGACCGGGAAAAGAAGCAACTGTTTTGAGATGAAGCTAAGGTATATTGATCCCCGAAAAGCTGAGACTCAGGCCAGTTATTCGGGTAATATCACAGAATGTGATTGGACTCATATCGGGACTGACGCTGATAACTCCTTAAACACTTATACTTTTGCTTACGATGGCCTTTCACGGCTTGCTAATTCGAAACAGTATATCAACGATATAGCATCTGATCAGTTTGTCGAACGGGGCCTTTCGTATGATAAAAACGGTAATATTCAGACCCTGCAACGTACTTCTGGTGCCATTCTTGCCGACAATCTTGCTTATAGTTATTCAGGCAATCGGTTGATGGCGATTTCCGGAACGACATCAGGGACTTATACGTATGATGCGAACGGTAATATGACCCATGACGGCGCCAATAATCTCGACCTGGCTTACAACCATTTGGATTTGATCGAAAAAACGGAACAGGACGGTGCGATCTTGGCTAAATATTCGTATCTTTCGGATAATACTAAACTTGCGGCCTTGGATGCAGGAGCCAACGGATTGCATTACCTCGGTTCTTTGGTATATGAGTCCCATAATGGGGCTTTATCGCTGGAAAGTGCAGCTTTCAGTAGTGGACGAATTGTTACCACGATAACTGCCGGTGGCATAAGTTATTCCCCGCAGTATTATTTGACCGATCATCTGGGAAGCGTTCGGGTAATTGTCGATAATGCAGGAGAGGTTGTCGAACGCAACGACTACTATCCGTTTGGACTCCGTTGGGATGACGGTTTACTGTCCAATAACCGTTACCGTTACAATGGCAAGGAAGAGCAGTCGTTTATTGGGCTGCCTTACACAGATTATGGCGCCCGAATGTACGAGCCAAGGTTCCGTCTCGGCTGGAACGGGAGTGATCTGTTGGCGGAAAATTATTATTCGATAAGTCCGTATGTATATTGCGGGAATAATCCGATGAGATATATTGACCTTGATGGAATGAAATGGGATGATCCTCAGGAAGCCGAACTATTAAAAAGGAATATAGAAAGAAAAATAGCTGTGTTAAGAGCAGATATAGCTGAAAATCAAGCAAAATTGAAAGAGGGTGGTCTTAACGAAAAGCGAACTGTAAGAATTGAGGAGAAAATAGCTGAAGCACAGGAGCGGATATCAAATTTGAATACGAGTAAAGCAGATATTGATATATTGGAGGCTGATCAAAACATATATGCATTCAGTTCTGCTCGCGGAAGCATGCATGGAGTTCGCCAGGGAGACGATAATAAGGTTTACATAGAAACGTCATCGGATGGATTATCTATACATGAAATAACACATGTGCGTCAATCATTGAACGCTGGAGGATTAAGATTTTCTCGCGAAGGATATTTATTTAATGCGGGAACGAGTCGCATCGGGCAAAGTGCCATGGAAGTTGAGGCTTACAAAATGCAATACTCTTATGACACATCTTTTCCAGGTAATGCGAGAAGCCTTCAAGGGATTGATGTGCATTCGGTAGGGAACATACGAAAAGAGGATGGAACGTTTGTATATCCTGAGATAAACAATTATTCTCAAGATTTAGTTAAATATCAAAAACAACAGAAAAAAATATTAAAGGCAAAATAAAATCAATATGAAAAAGATAACATTTTTGTTTATACTAATTTGCCTATTTTCTCATGTTGCTTTATTGGCTAAAGAGAGATTATCCGGCGTCTATTATAACAAATCCGGCATGTGTATCAAAATAGAGAATGATGTGTTTTATTTTATCGTTCCCCAGACACCTCCGGTATTATATAATAATGATACCTTGTTGCAGAGCACTATCAAACGGATCGATGACCATTTTATAGAATTGAATTCATCTGTTCCGGCTTATGTTGTTGGACACAAAGGGCTGAGTATAGCTCAGTCTTATGATCCCAATGTTCAGGATAGTATAAAAGTGTCTTTTTCGATCCCGTATCGGAGAAGTGATTTGAAAATAGAAGTTTATACTGGAACTTTCAAAACTTATCGTCTGACGTATTCGAAAAATAATAAGGAATTAAATATTCCAAGTGATGCGAAATCAATTCAATTTCATATTTCTCCTGAATATTTATTGCAACATTCTTTCGAAGGGTTATTTTATGGGGTTGTCGGATTCGACTCGAATGAAGTATATCAGATTGACGGTGATACTAATTCCATAAAGATTGAAATACCTGGAGTGGATGATTCTTTTTTTGAAAGATATTATGCAAAAGGAGAGTATGCAAGAATAGAGGGTGATTCTATCATTTGGAAGGGGGATACTTTTATAAAAAGAAATTAATCGGGTCTATTCGGGTCATGAATAAACTAATCGTAGTTATGGTACTTGGGTTGTTCCTGAGTGCTGCTTATGCACAAAAGCCGATGGGGGATGTCCGATTAATCCGGACATATTTGCCCGATGGTGGGGAAAGGGTCTATATGGCAATCGATTCGGTAATGCAGGGACTATGTATTTATTACGATTCATTAGGACGGCGTGAGGCTGAATGTTGTTATGTAAATGGAGAGCAGACGGGGCCGTTAATTCTCTATTACCCCAATGGTAATATTGCCCAAGAAGGCTATTTCAGAAATGGGAATTGCGATGGAAAAGCTATTAGTTATTACCAAGATGGAAAAATTAAAAGGGTTTCTAACTGTAAAATGGGACTCCGGGACGGTATTGAAGAAACATACATTGAAGATGGGCGTTTGGATAAACGTCTTTTATACCGTAATGATACTTTGATTTATATTTTAGAAGATCATCATTATCTGCCTTTGCCGCCGACAGTTAAGCCATTGTATAATTGATTGTAAAAGGGGGAGAAGGGCATATTGCGATAGGATCAAATTTTTTGGTTGTTTTGCAACTGGGGAAAAGAAAAACTCCAACTGATACTGAATCAGTTGGAGTTTTTAGTGCCCAGGACAAGACTCGAACTTGCACAGCGTAACCGCCACTACCCCCTCAAAGTAGCGTGTCTACCAATTTCACCACCTGGGCATTGCACTCCCGAATCAACTTTCGGGAGTGCAAATATAGATACTATTTTGCGATTCGCAAAATTTTTGCGCGAAAAACGTCAAAATTTACAAAAGGGCCGTGCAGGTGTTTCTGCGCGGCCCCCGAACCGCCCTCTATTTGAGCTTCATCTCTTTGAGCAGGTAACCCGCTCCGCCGACACGGTCGACGACGAACAATACGTAGCGGATGTCGACGGCGATGTTGCGGCAGATCGAAGGATCGAAGGCGATGTCGCTCATCGTCGAACGCCACGTGCGGTCGAAATTGATGCCGATAAGTTCGCCTTCGGCGTTGAGCACTGGCGAACCCGAGTTGCCGCCCGTGGTGTGGTTCGTCGCCAGAAAGCAGACCGGAACGGTCTTGCGGCCGTCGATCACCGTGCCCCAGCGGCCATAGTTCTTCGAAGCGTAGAGGTCGCGCAGCGACTGCGGAATGTCGTAGTCGTAAATTTCGGGGTTGTCTTTGGCAATGATGCCGTCGAGGGTCGTCTGCGGCTTGTGGTACTCGCCGTCGGCGTATTCGTATCCACCTACGGAACCGTATGCCACGCGGAGCGTCAGGTTGGCGTCGGGGTAGAAAGCCCGTTCGTGGTCCCATTCGCGGAGCCCTTTAATATAGGTGGTGTAAAGGTCGTTGAGGCGCTTGCTGTTGAGGTTGCGCAGCGATTTGGTGTCCAGTAGCCAGGTGATGTGGTCGAGCATGCGCTTCGTGTCGTTGCGCAGACTGGCGACCGTTGTGGTGTCGTTGCCTTTCCAGACCTGTTCGAAGATGTGTTCCGCGAAGGCTTCGGGCGAGCCGTATTCGGCGACACCGTCGAGAAATTCCGGGGTTTGGTACTGGGCCGGGCAACGGCGCGCGTATTCGCCGAAAAGCCAGCTGTAAAGGGCGCGTTCAGTCGGTTCGCGAAGGGCAAAAACAGCCTCGGCGCGCTCTTTTTTCGAATATTTGCCCGGCAGGGCGTCGAGCGTTTCGCGGGTGATCTCACGTGCGAAATAAGGATCCATGACGCGGGCATACTCGGCTTTGAGTTGTGCCACGATGTCGCGGTATTCGGGTTTGTCCTGCGCCCATGCGGCGAAAGCATCCTCGTAGGTGCGCTTTGAGGCGACCGTTCCGCGGCGGTCGATACCCAGCGCTTCGCCCTGCCATTTCTTCCAGGCGTTAGCGATCGAGGCGTGCTTGGCCGCATAGTGGATGCGCAGCGCAGGGTCGGACTCCTGCGCTTTGGAGATGATGTCGAGGCGGCCCGTGCGGATGGCGATCTTAGCCGGGTCGGAACGCTCGGCGATGTAGGCCACGGCGTCGGAGAGGATATACTCCTGCGTGTTGCCGGGAAACCCGTAGATCATCGTGAAATCGCCTTCTTTGACCCCTTTTGTGGAGACGGTGAAATGTTTTTTCGGGCGGTAGGGGACGTTCTGGGGTGAGTAGGCCGCCGGTTTGTTATCTTTCGAGGCGTAGACGCGGAACATCGAGAAGTCGCCCGTGTGGCGGGGCCAGATCCAGTTGTCGGTGTCACCGCCGAACTTGCCGATCGATGAGGGCGGAGCAGCCACGAGGCGTACGTCGTCGAACTGCTCGTAGACGAACAGGAATTGTTGGTTGCCGTAGTACATTTGTTCGACGGAGGCTTTGTAGCCCGTGCCTTCGGCCTGGGCTTTTTCGATGATCTGTTCAGTGGTTTCGCCCGCAGCTATGCGGTCGGTCACCTCCTCCATGCGGACGAGGAAGCGGACGTAGAGCTTTTCGTTGGGCAGTTCCTCGGCCCGGGACATGGCCCAGAACCCGTTGGTCAGGTAGTCGTGCTCGACGGTCGAATGCTTCTGGATAGCGTCGTAGCCGCAGTGGTGATTGGTGAGCAACAGGCCTTCGGGCGAGATGAGCTCGCCCGTACAGCCGCCGTTGAAGAGCACGACGGCATCCTTCATCGAGGCTTTGTTGATTGAATAAATGTCTTCGGCCGTGAGACGGAAGCCTTTTGCGCGCATGTCGTCGATGCGTCCGGAGATCAGGCTCGGGAGCCACATGCCTTCATCGGCCAGTGCAGGCAGGAGGGCCAGTGCGGCGAGCAGGGTCAGCAGGGTACGTTTCATGAATCTAAAAATTTATCTAATTCGGTGTATACTTTCTGGATGGGGAGTCCCATGACGTTGTAGAACGAGCCTTCGATGCGCTCGATGGCGGCGTATCCGACCCACTCCTGGATGCCGTACGATCCTGCCTTGTCGAAGGGACGGTAAGTGTCGATGTAGTGTTCGATCTCCTCGGTCGTCAGCGTGCGGAACCAGACGCTGGTCCGGACCTCGAACGAATGCATCCGTTGGGCGGTGCGCAGCGTGACGCCTGAAACGACTGTGTGACGGCGTCCCGAGAGGCGGCCGAGCATCCGCAGGGCATCGTCACGGCCGTGGGGCTTGCCCAGGACTTCGTTGTCGAGTACGACCACCGTGTCGGCCGTCAGCAGGATGTCGTTGGGGGCGAGCGGTGCGGGGTAGGTCTCGCTTTTCAGGCGCGAGAGGTAGAGCGGAACCTCCTCGGCCGGAAGGTCTTCGGGGTAAATTTCCTCGCAGTCGTATTTCGGCGCGAGTTCGTAGGGAAGCCCGCAGCCGGTCATCAGCTCCCTGCGCCGCGGCGACTGCGACGCCAGCAGCAGGCGGAAGGGTTTGAGTTTGTCGTTAAGCAGCATTATCGTATGTCAAAATTTAGCAATTCCCGTCCTTCGAGCGCCGCGCGCAGGTTGTCGCCGGGCTTTACCGGTCCGACGCCCACGGGCGTTCCCGTGTAGAGCAGGTCGCCCATGCGCAGGGTCATGTGCTGCGACACCGAGGCGATGATCCGGTCCACAGTAAAGAGCATTTCCGAGGTGTCGCCGGTCTGGCGGCGCTCCCCGTTCACGTCGAGCGTGAAGTGCAGTTGCTGCACGTCGCCGCCCAGGTCGGCCAGCGGTACGAACTCCGGCGAGATCGCCGCCGAGTGGTCGAAGGCTTTGCAGCTCTCCCACGGCAGTCCTTCGGCAATGGCCTTCCGCTGGAGGTCGCGGGCCGTGAAGTCGATGCCGAGACCCACCTCGTCATAATAACGGTGGGCGAACCGCTCCGAAATGGCTTTGCCCACGCGGTTGATCCGCACGACCAGTTCACATTCGTAGTGGACCTCCTGCGAAAAGGAGGGCACATAGAACGGATCGTTGTTGCGCAGCAACGCCGTGTCGGGCTTGAGGAAGAACATCGGTTCCTCAGGGAGTTTCCCGCTGTCGTTCAACTGCTCATGCAGCTCGGCGGCATGCGCGGCGTAGTTGCGTCCTATGCAGATAATTTTCATTCGTTTTCGGTTTTATAGGGCCTGTTTTACCCGGCCTCATTCTCAGCGAAAGGAATATGCCCTGTCCGCGTCGGTCTTCGTTATGTAGGAATCTGCCCCTCTAAGATCGAAAAGCAGCTTTGTCCTTTTTCAACTCTTCGACCATCCGCCGCGCGAAGCGTTCGCTGGCCCCCGGTCCGCCGATGATCGTTCGCAGTTCGTGGAAGTCGGCGAGCATCTTTTTGCGTTTGGAACCTCCTGCGACGATTGCCCGCAATTCCTCTTCGGCCCGCGCGGTCGAGAGGCCCGACTGGATGACTTCGGTGACGGCCTCGCGCCCCAGGTTGAGGTTTACGAGCGATATCCAGGGCACTTTCAGTACATAGGGCCGCAGCCATACCTGCCACCATACCGTGCGGTAAACCACCACTTCGGGAATGCCCAGCAGGGCTGTTTCGAGCGTCGCCGTGCCCGAGGTCACGATGGCTGCTTCGGCAGCGGCCAGTGTTTCATAAGTCTGGTCGCAGACGTAACGGATGCCGCTTCCGGCGATGTATTGTTCGTAGAGCGTTTTGTCGAGCCATTTTACGCCCGTCACTACAAACTGGCGTTCCGGGAATTTTTGCGCCAGTGCAGCCATCAGCGGCAGGTTCTCGCGGATTTCGCTCCGGCGGCTGCCGGCCAGCAGGGCGACGATCGGGCGCTGGTCGAGTTCGTTGCGGCGGCGGAACTCCGCGGGCGTCGGGAGCGATGCCTGCCGGGCTTCGATGGCATCCACCAACGGGTTGCCTTCGAAGATGGGTTTGAGGCCGTGGCGCGGGAAATACTCCCGTTCGAAGGGGAAGATGATGAAGAGTTTGTCGACGTATCGCCGGATCGATTTCACGCGCCATTCGCGCCATGCCCAGACCTTCGGGGCGATGTAGTAGAAGGTGCGGATGCCGTGTTCTTTGGCCCAGCGGGCCATCTTCATGTTGAATCCGGGGTAGTCGATCAGGATCAGTACGTCGGGGGCGAACTCCGCCACATCGGCCTGGCACTCCTCCATCTGGCGTTTGATCGTCCCCAGGTTGCGGAGCACCTGCACGATGCCGAAGAACGAAGTCTCCTTATAGTGTTTGCGCAGGTTGGCTTCTCCGCCCGCGGCCGCCATATTATCCCCGCCCCAGAAACGGAATTCCGCTTGCGGGTCGGCTTTCAACAGCCCTTTGATCAGGTTTGCGCCGTGCAGGTCGCCCGAAGGCTCCCCGGCGATGAGGTAGTATTTCATGATCGTTTTGTCTTACAACGTTAAAACCGCCATTCGGGAAGTATTTTCCCGCTCATGTAAAGGGCCGCCGGCAACAAGGCTGCGACGGCTTCGGAGATCGAGAGGACCATCGTCAACAGGAAACGTCCTGTCATCGCCCATCCGCTCCGGCGGGTGTATCGCTCGTAGTAGGCCGCACTTACGGTGACGTATCGCCGGCGGAAGCGGTATACGAACCACACGGCTCCGAATGCGCCGGCAAAGACCGCGAGGAAAAGCCCCGCTGGCATGTCCGTATATCCTGCTGAGCCTACCACCATGCAAAGTACCGCCACGGCATTTATCGCTGCGATCAGCCCGAAAAACCGGCAGGCAAGCCAGGCGGCCTGTTCGTCGCTGCGCCGTTCGTCCCACTTTCCGAGCACGAAAAAGTGGTAAAAAAGCCGGTCGAAGAGCTGCATCCGTTTATTGCTCCAACAGGTCGGGCCGCAGCCGCCTGGTCCGTTCGTAGGCCTCCTCGTCCTGCCACTTTGCGATCTCGGCGAAGTTGCCCGACAACAGCACGTCGGGGACCCGCCAGCCGCGAAACTCCGCAGGCCGCGTGTAGACCGGGGGCGCCAGCAGGTTGTCCTGGAACGAGTCCGTCAGAGCCGAAGCCTCGTCGCCGATGGCTCCGGGGATGATCCTCACGACCGAATCGGCGATGATGCAGGCCGCCAGCTCGCCGCCCGTCAGCACGTAGTCGCCGATCGAGATTTCGCGCGTGATGAGGTGCTCGCGGATGCGGTGGTCGATGCCTTTGTAGTGGCCGCAGAGGATGATGATGTTTTCCAGCGTCGACAACCGGTTGGCCTCGTGCTGGTTATATTGGTTGCCGTCGGGAGAGGTGTAGATGATTTCGTCGTAGTGCCTCTCGCTCTGAAGTTTCTCGACCAGTTCGAAGACCGGTTCGCACTTCATGACCATGCCCGCTTCGCCTCCGAACGGATAGTCGTCGGTGGTCTTGCGTTTGTCGTGGGCGTAGTCGTGCAGGTTGTGTACGACGATCTCGACGAGCCCTTTCTCCTGCGCCCGTTTGAGGATCGACTCGTTGAGCGGCGAGGTCACGAGTTCGGGAACGACCGTGATGATGTCAATGCGCATATCTGAAAATAATGTCTTTCGTGGAACCTTCCGTCATCGGGACCTCCTGTCCGTGTTCGAGCGTGTAGCCCGTGTAGCCCAGCCCCGTAAAGAGTGCGACGATCTGCGGGCGGTTCTCGCCGCCCGTTTCGATCAGCACCGTGGGGTGGTGTCTCTCCAGCAGGGGCTGCATCTCGGTCATCACGACGACTTCGTAGCCTTCGATGTCGCATTTGATGAAGTCGAGGCGCTCCAGCTTCCCGAACAGTTCGCTGCCGCGGCGCATCTGCGCCGTGAACTCTACATCGGCCTTGCTGCCGCCTTCGTTGACGAAGTTCTGCCCCGTGCCGAAATAGCCCGTCTCGCGCGCCGAGTCGTTGGCCATCACGATCGGTTTCGACTCCGTGCCCAGGGCGTAGGGGAGTATCTCGACGTTCCCGCAGCGGCGCAGGTTGCGGCTCAGCACCTTGCGGATCGGCGCCACGGGTTCCACGGCGAAAACCCGCCCCGCAGGGCCTGTGAGCCGGGAGATCGTGCGGGCGTAATAGCCCAGGTTGGCGCCGATGTCGATCGCCGTGTCGCCTGCGCGGACCAGCTGCGGCAGGTGGTAGACGTATTCCGTGGCCGGGGCGTAGCGCCCAATGCCCAGTCGCTGCCAGAGGAAGAACAGGCGGCTCACGGAGCGCAGGTAAGCTTCGAGCGGCAGGGCCCGGTAGAGAATTTTATGGATCAGGGTTTTCACGGGAGCGATGGTTATAAATGGCACGGACCGACCGGGCCCTGATTTCCGCCGTAGGCGGACATAAGTCCCTCCCTGGGGGAGGGGTTTGGGGTGGGGTCGGACTTGTAAACGCGGCGGCACGCCGCGATGGCAGCGGTCCGGAGTGGATGTGCGGTGTTATGTATTTTCGGAATCATTCTTAGTTCCTGTAATTCACCTCCTCGTTCATCACTTCGACGATAAAGGGATTGTAGAGCATTTCGTGGCCGATCGTCGACTCGGGGCCATGGCCGGGGTAGATGTGGACCTCCTCGCCCAGCGGAATCAGCTCGTCGAGGATCGAACGCATGATCCATGAGTAGTCGCCGCCCGGCAGGTCCGTGCGGCCGATGCTCTCGCGGAAGAGCGTGTCGCCCGTGAAGAGCGATTTCGAATCGGGCTCGTACAGCGCCACATGGCCCGGGGTGTGGCCCGGGGTGTGGATCACGCGCAGGGTGGTCTCCCCGAAACGGACCTCGGGCGTGGAGTCGAGGTCGATGTCCGCCGTCGGCATGGTGCCGATCTTCACGCCGAAGACCGAGCCGCTCGTCGCGGCGTTGTCGAGCAGGAACCCGTCCTTCGACGAGAGGGCGAAGGGAATGCCGTAGCGTTGCTTGAGGTGCTCGACGCCCAGCGTGTGGTCGAAGTGGCCGTGGGTGTTGACCGCCATGACCGGCTTCAGCCCGTGCTCGGCGATGAAGTTGTCCAGCGCGGCATCCTCGCGCGGATTGCTGTTTCCGGCGTCGATCACGACGCACGCGTTCGTGTCGTCCCAGACGACGTAGGTGTTTTCCTGTATCGGATTGAATTGCAGGCAGGCGATTTTCATAATTACGGCTGATTTAGTACAGTCTGTCTTTCGCAAAGATAATGCAAGCCGAGTGCAGAGCCGGTTTACCTGAGCTATGCCGGGGCGCCGCCTATCTAAGCGGAAGTTTATCTTTGGCAAAGATAGTACTTTTTGCGGGAATTTACCTATCTTTATGACCCAAAACGACCTGATTCCATGAAACGATTTTTTGCGCTTTTTGCGGCCCTGACCCTGTTCTGTACGGGGATTTCGGCCCAGACGACCGCCTACCGGACTGAAACCGACATTGCTTACCGCGACGCCGGGGGCGACAGCTATGTCGATTCGCTCTGCCGCCTGGATATTTATTATCCGGTCGATAAAAAGGGATTCCCGACCGTCGTATGGTTCCACGGCGGCGGACTGACGGGCGGACGGCGCGATATTCCGAAGGCATTGTGCGACAAAGGTTTTGCCGTGGTGGGCGTAGGCTACCGCTTTACGCCGCGCGTAAAAGTCGCCGACTGCGTGGAGGATGCCGCGGCCGCGGCTGCATGGGTCGTGAAACACATCGCTTCGTACGGCGGAGACCCGAAGCTGATCTTCATCGCCGGGCATTCGGCGGGCGGCTACCTGACCTCGATGATCGGGCTGGACAAACGCTGGATGGCGCCCTACGGCATCGATCCCGACACGGCGTTCGCGGCGCTGATTCCTTACAGCGGGCAGGTCGTGACCCATTTTGCCCGCCGCCGCGAACTGGGTATTCCCGATACACAGGTGATCGTGGACGACATGGCGCCGCTGAACTACGTGCGGCCCGACTGCCGGCCGATCCTGATCCTCTCGGGCGACCGCGAAATGGAGATGCTGGGCCGCTATGAGGAGAACGCCTATTTCTGGCGCATGATGCAGGTGGTGGGGCATCCCGATGTGCAGATCCGAGAGTTCGACGGGTTCAACCACGGCAATATGCCCCAGGCGGGCCATTACGTTGCGGTGCGCTACATCCGCGACTTTGTGAAAAAACTGGAAAGGTAATTGCGGGCTGAACCTGTAAACGGAATACGATGAACGGATGGATGAAACTGGCGGCCGCGCTTTTTGCAGCGGTGTCGCTGACGGGATGTTCGCTGCTGAAGGTGGCTGTGGCCACGGGCGACCCCCTCTCGAAAGAACAGATGAACGTGCGGACCATGACGCGCGGCTTTTACTACGATATGGCCGGCGAGGTGGCTCGTGCGGCCGATTCGATCATCACGGCGTCGCCCGACGTGAACACGCGCGTCGCTGCCGTACGGTGGAAAATCCGCGCCACGCGCGCCGGAGTGACCGCCGCCATGCAGGGAATTCCCGATGTGGCGCTGGCTGATCTCTGGATTCTGTGCCGCCGCATGGACGGGGCCTTTGCCGCGACGCCCGATTCGCTGCTGTTCGGTCCCCAGAGTCCGATTGCCCGCGACGCTGCGCGGCGGCTCGACCGGCGGGCTGCAAGGCTTGCCCGGCAGGTGCTTCCCGACGAGCGTTATTCGCTCATGGAGCGGTTCGTTGCGGATTACGTGCGCGATAATCCCGCCTCCGAAGGCGACGAGACCGACAATACGACTCTCGCGTGGCTCGAATACCTCCAGGCCGCAGGCGTCGAACATGCCTATGCCACCGGCTCGATCGCCGAGGTGCTGGCCGATGTCAACGACCGCCTGAGCGGCCAGACGCAGCAGATGTCGAACAGCATCGGATGGTCGAAGGACATCTTCGAAATGCGGCTCGAACAGGACAGCCTGCGCATGCAGGTCGGGGCGCAGCTCGATTCGCTCGAACGCAGTTTCGCGCGCATCGTGGCCGTGGCCGAGAACCTGCCCGAGATTTCGGACAAGGTGCTGGAGGAACTGAACCGGCAGGCCACGCAGCTGATCTGGACGATGAATGCTTCGGTGGACAACGCCTTTGCCGACTTCGACCGCCAGCGCGGGGAGTTGCAGCAATATGTCTCGCGCGAACGCGAAGCGCTGGTCGAACAACTCCGGACGACAGGCAGTGAACTGGTCCAAACGACACTCGACGCCCTGCCGGGGCTTGTCGGCAAAATCCTGCTTTATGTCGTGCTGGCGCTCGTGGTGCTGATCGGCGGTCCTTTTGCCCTGGGCTTCTGGCTCGGCGGGGTGCGGGCGAAAAGCAAATTCAGAATTAAAAATTAAAAATTCAGAATTATACCTGCAAACCAGGTAATCAGCTTTCGGCTCCCGCTTTTAGCCGGGCGGGATGCAAAATATTTTTGAATTCTGAATTTTGAATTCTGAATTGTTTCTACCTTTGTACACAAAGTTAGAAATCAATGGCAAGAAAGAAAGCGAACTATCCCCTGATCGAGGGGCTCGAAATAACGACGCTGGCCGCCGAAGGCAAGGCCATGGGCCGCTGGAACGACGTGGTGGTCTTTGTGCCGCTGACCGTCCCGGGCGACGTGGTCGACGTGCAGATCCGTTCCAAACGCCGCCGCTTCATGGAGGGCTTCGTCGTCAACTATGTGAAGAAATCGCCCCTGCGGGCCGAGGCGTTCTGCGAACATTTCGGCGTCTGCGGCGGTTGCAAATGGCAGAACCTGCCCTACGGGGAGCAGTTGTGCTTCAAGACCGAACAGGTCCGCGACCAGCTCACGCGCATCGGCAAGATCGCTCTGCCCGAAATCGCTCCGTGCCTCGGCTCAGCGCATACGCAGTTCTACCGCAACAAGCTCGAATTCACCTTCGCCGACCGTCGCTGGCTGACGCGTGAGGAGATCGAGACCGCGGGCGACATCGGCAATGCGCCCGCCGTCGGGTTTCACATCCCCTCGATGTTCGACAAGGTGCTGGACATTGACAAATGCTGGCTCCAGCCCGACCCGTCGAACGCCGTCCGCATGGAGGCCAAACGTTTCTGCATCGAAAACGGCTATACGTTCCACAACGCCCGCGAACACACGGGGTTGATGCGCAATATGATCGTCCGCACGGCCTCGACGGGCGAAGTGATGGTGATCGTGGTTTTCAACAGCGACGACCAGCCCCGCATCACGGCGCTGCTGGACCATCTGGCGGCGAAATTCCCCGAGATCACGTCGCTGTTCTACATCGTCAATACCAAATTCAACGACTCGGTAGGCGACCTCGATCCGGTCTGCTACAAGGGTAAGGACCATATCATCGAAGAGATGGAAGGGTTGCGCTTCAAGGTGGGGCCCAAGTCGTTCTACCAGACCAACTCCACGCAGGCCTACGAGCTTTACAAGGTGGCCCGCGACTTCGCCGACCTCAAGCCCGGCGACGTGCTCTACGACCTCTACACCGGGACGGGAACCATCGCCAATTTCTGCGCTGCGCGCTGCGCCAGAGTCGTGGGTGTCGAGTACGTTCCCGAGGCGATCGCCGATGCGAAGGTCAACTCCGAACTGAACGGCATCGGCAACACGGTTTTCTATGCCGGCGATATGAAAGCGGTTCTCGACGACCGGTTCGTCGCTGAGAACGGCCACCCCGATGTAATCATCCTCGACCCGCCGCGTGCCGGCGTCGACGAGCCGGTGATCGGCGTCATCCTGCGGGCTGCGCCCGAAAGGATCGTCTACGTGAGCTGCAACCCTGCCACGCAGGCCCGCGACCTGGCGTTGATGGACGCCGAATACCGCGTCGAGGCCGTGCAGCCCGTCGACATGTTCCCCCACACGCACCACGTGGAGAATGTCGTGAAGCTCGTGCGCCGCTGATGCGGGCGGGAAGACTGAATCGAATGTTATGAAGCTGGACGGTTTTGGGATTTTTGTTCGGGATATGCCGACGATGGTGCGTTTCTACCGCGACGTGCTGGGTTTCGGTATCCGCGAGAATGAGGACGCCTCGAACGTCTACCTGGAAAAGGACGGCACGCTGTTCCTGTTGTACCGGCGGACGGATTTCGAGCAGATGACCAACCGCCGGTTTGGTTATGCCGACGGCGTGAACGGGCATTATGAAATAGCCCTCGGCGTTGAAAACTATGCAGCGGTCGATGCCGCTTTCCGTGAGGTCGTCGCCAACGGCGCGACGCCCGTGCTGGAACCCACGACCGAACCCTGGGGCCAGCGTACCTGCTACGTGGCCGACCCCGAGGGGAATCTGATCGAAATCGGGTCGTTTACGGAATAATTTGCCGGCTGCCCGGCGAAACTCCGCCTGCGGATGCAGTATTTTCGTTTTCCGGCGTTTTACTTAACACAAAAGGATGGCAACGGCCGGGTCCGGAGAGTGGCTCGGGGCCGGGTGCGGTTAGCACCGTCTTTGCCGGGGTAAATTCCGGTTTGGACTTGCACCATCTTTGCCGGAGTTTGTCTCCGGCCTGGATGGGCGGCGCCTCGGCACAGTCAAATAAATTTGCCTCTGCACTCGGCTTGCACCATCTTTGCAGGAAGTTTACACTTAAAACGAAAAAAGTATGAAACGACTGATTTTAATGGCGGCAGTGGTGCTTTTCGCGCTCCCCGCAGCGGCTCAGATGCAGGAAGCATTCCCCAGCTACATTCAGGTGAACGGACGCGCCGAAAAGGAGATCACGCCCGACGAGTTCTACCTCCAGATCATCATCAACGAACGCGACTCGAAAGGCAAACTTTCGGTCGAGAGCCAGCAGCGCGACATGATCGCAGCGCTCAAGCGTGCGGGCGTCGATGTCGAAAAGCAGCTCAAGATGGCCAACCTGTCGAGCGAGTTTTTCAAGAAGAACACCTCTGTGGCTACGGCCAAATACCAGTTGCAGCTGGGCTCCTCGGCGATGGTCGCCAAGGTGTGGCAGGCGCTCGACGGACTGGGGATTTCGAATGTCTCGATCCTGAAGGTTTCGCACTCGAAGATCGAGGAGTATAAAGAACAGGTGCGTGTCGAGGCGATGCAGAACGCCAAACAGAGCGCCGCGACGCTGGCCGAAGCCGTCGGACAGAAGATCGGCAAGTGTTTCTACATCTACGATTCGAACAACAACGTGATGCCCGTCTTTTACGACAACATGGCCGTGATGCGCAGCGCCAAGGCGATGGGCTCCGTCGAGGATGCCGCAGCGGACGAACCGCTCGACTTCAAGACCATCAAGTTGCAGTACAACGTACAGGCGAAGTTTGTCCTCGAATAGGGCGGTTTACGATTCTCACGGGTGTCTTTCACCTCGCCTTGTCCGGGCTGAACGGGAAATACGCTTGTATGTCCCGTCCGGCCCGGACTTCGTTGAGGCAAAATCCCCTCCGCAATAATCGCAACCGGCTTGCTGTATCCATCCGCTCGTTCTTCCCGATGCACGAAGTTTGCCCGCTTAAAATCAAAAACAGGGACGTGCCGGAAGCTGGCTTTACGGACCCCGACAGACCTGTTCACACGGTAAATCCGTTTTCGCAGACCGAAAGGGCCTGAAAATAAAACAATTCATTCGGGTTGAAAGCAGAGGGGCTGAAAAAGTGCGATTCAGTAAGTGAATTCTGAAAATTTCATTATCTTTGTAGTTCACCCCTATAAAAAAGGAGGAGTTATGGAAAAGCAGTTTTGTTTCGACTATGAACATTATGCGGCGCTGTCGGAACTTCCCGAAGCGGACCGCAGGCTGGTCGCCGAGGCCGAACGGGCCACGGCCAATGCGCATGCGCCCTACTCGAATTTCCACGTAGGGGCCGCCGCGCGCCTGCGCAGCGGAAAGATACTTTACGGCAGCAACTTCGAAAGCGAAGTTTACCCCGCAGGCCTCTGTGCCGAGCGGTCGCTGATGTTTTACGCCCAGGCCAACTATGCCGACGACCCGATCGAGACGCTGGCCATCGCTTCGGACCCTTCGGAGCGCGAATGCTATCCCTGCGGCCAGTGTCGCCAGGTGATGGTCGATGTCGAGCGGCGCCAGGGCGTTCCGATGCGGGTGCTGATGAGCGGTCACGGTACGGTGACCGCCGTCGATTCGGCCACCAAACTGCTGCCTTTTACCTTTATCCTGTAATTTCCGACGATGTTCAACCCGGACGATATCCTTTACGAAGACAACCACCTGCTGATCGTTAACAAACGTTGCGGCGACCTGGTGCAGCCCGATCCCTCGGGCGAAAGCGCCCTCGAAGACCAGATCAAGGCCTTCATCAAGGGGCGCGATGCGAAGCCCGGCGAGGTATTCCTCGGCGTGGTGCACCGTATCGACCGTCCGGTGAGCGGGGTCGTGCTCTTCGCCAAAACCTCAAAAGCCCTCGTCCGCCTGAACGAGATGATCCGCGAGGGTCGCATCCACAAGGTCTACTGGGCGCTGACCGAGGCGACTCCCGATCCAGAGGGCGGCGAACTGCGCCACTACATCCTGCGCGACGGCAAGACCAACCGTTCGCGGGCTTACGATGCCCCGAAGGGGGACGCCAAGGAGGCGCGCCTGCGTTACCGGACGCTCGGGGCAGGCACGAATTATACGCTCGTGGAGGTCGAACTGCTTACGGGCCGCCACCACCAGATTCGCGCGCAGCTCTCGAAGATCGGATGTCCGATCCGCGGCGACCTGAAATACGGAGCCAAACGCTCCCTGCCCGGAGGCGGCATTTCGCTCCATTCGCGCCGGGTCGAGTTCGAGCACCCCGTGCGTCGCGAACCCCTCTCGGTCACGGCCCCCGTGCCTGCGGGCGACAACCTGTGGGCCTATTTCGAAACCCGCTAAACTTTCCGGCACATGCGATTGCTGATTCAGCGTGTAAAACACGCTTCCGTTGCCATCGGCGGTGATGTCCGTTCCCGGATCGGGGCCGGGCTGCTGGTGCTGGTCGGTGTCGGATGCGACGACGGCGACGAGGATATCGAATACCTGGCCGGGAAACTCGTGCGGCTGCGCATCTTCGACGACGAAGCCGGGGTGATGAACCTCGATGTCGTGCAGACGGGCGGCGAGATACTCGTCGTGAGCCAGTTTACGTTGCAGGCCTCGACCCGCAAGGGCAACCGCCCGAGCTATATCAAGGCAGCCCCCGAAGCTGTTTCGCGTCCCCTCTACGAGCGCTTCACGGCGCGTGTCGCAGAACTCTCCGGCCGCGGGGTCGCCACGGGCGAATTCGGCGCCGACATGCAGGTCGAACTGGTCAACGACGGCCCGGTGACGATCTGGATGGATTCGAAAAACAAAGAGTAAACACCTCATTTTTGTGTTACGATGAAAAAGATAGTTGCGTTTCTGCTGCTGGGCCTCACGGTCGCCGTCGCTTCCTGCGGAGACGATCAGAAAGGTGACGATAACCAGTGGTTCCTGACTCCTGAAGCCGTCGTCAGCGGCATGACGGTCGAAATGACCTGCCAGACTCGTTTCGGCGCCGGTGTGCTGGATGGTGTCCACGTGGGATTTACCTATGCGCCCGTTGTCGGCGGGGTGCTCGGCACGTTTGTCGAGTCGACCAACAGCCGTGTCGACGGCCGCGTCATCTCCTCCACGCTGAGCAGCCTTGCGCCCGAGACCACTTATTTCGTCCGTGCTTTCGCCGACCTTGTGACAGGCCGCGTGGAGAGTCCTGCGATCTCTTTCGAAACCGGGAAGGGTGATCTTGCACCCGTTTTTGGGACCCCTTCGGCGAGTGGCGTGACCCAGACGGCGGCGACCCTGACGTGTGAGTTCGCGTTCAACGGTGCAACCGATTACACGGTCTATTTCCTTTATAAAGATTCGTCGCTCTCCTCCGGCTTTTCGAAGGTCGACGTGCCTGCGGGGCCCGGAACCAAGACGGCGACCCTGACCGGGCTGGCTTCCGCGACGACTTACCAGTTCGTGCTTTGCGCCGACTGGAAAGAGCAAACTTATACCAGTGCCAACGGGACCTTCACGACCCGGTCGGGGAGTGCAGCATCCGACCTGACGAAGTATTCGCAATGGGCGGAATTGCCTGCTGTGCAGAATCTTCCGGACGATTATTACTATGCCGCCCACTACTGCGACGGTGCGCCCGGAGGCCGTAACTACTCGGTATGTTACAGCAAGAAGATGCGCGGCGCGGTCTGGGTGGCCTACCCGATGCACACGAGCTATACGCAGGGTTCGGCCGGCGGTCAGAACCCCAGTTGGAAATACGATCCCGCCATTCCCAGCACCGTGCAGCCCAACCTGAGCTCTTCCTACAAGGCCACCGGCGACGGCAGTTTCTCGCGCGGGCATATGCTCGCTTCCAACGACCGGCAGTCGGACAAGGCGACCAACAAACAGACGTTCTACTATACGAACATGTCGCCGCAGATTCAGAACGGATTCAACAGCGGCGCCTGGTCGACGCTCGAAGGCAACTGCCACAAGATGATCTGCTCCGATACGCTCTATATGGTTACGGGAGCCTATTTTGCCAACGAGAACAAACATTGTAAGGATAACGACAACAATACGGTTACTGTCCCGACACACTACTATAAGGTGCTGATCCGCTCGAAGAGCGGCAATACGGGCAAGCCCATCTGGACGCTTTCCGCCGACCAGATCGAGTGCGCGGGCTACTGGCTCGAACACAAGGTCTATTCGGGGGCCAAGCCGTCGCAGTTCATCAAGTCGGTTTCGTGGATCGAAGAGCAGACCGGCCAGACGTTCTTCCCCAACGTACCCAATGCGCCGAAGGCGACCCTCGACACTTCTTTCTGGAAAATATAAAGTACACGGCATCCCGGCGAAGGATGAATGCCTTTCTTCGCCGGAATCGTTGTGTCAATCATAAGTTATCATGAAAAAAATAATTGCATTCCTTCTTCCGGCCCTCGCCCTGGTTTTTGCCTCCTGCAACGACGACAAAACGGGCCCGGCCAACCAATGGCTCCTGAAGCCTGAAGCTACGGTCCTCGGTACGACCGTCAAAATGACCTGTCCGACCCTGTTCGGTCCGGGAGCGCTGGAAGGTGTTCCGACGGGATTTACCTATGCGATCCTCGACGACAGCGGCGATCTCAATTTTGTTACGGTTTCGGGATCGGTCTCTGTTTCCACCATTACGGCTACGCTGAACGGCCTGCAGCCCGAAACCCGCTATATCGTCTCGGCCTATGCCAACCTGTCGACCGGGCGCGTGCAGAGCGAGGTGATCTCTTTCGAGACCACTAAGGAAGATGTCCCCAATCCGGACCCCAGCCAGCCTGTTTTCGGAACTCCCTCGGCCGGAGCCGTCACGCAGACGAGCGCTACGCTCTCGTGCGGATTCGCGTTTACCGACGCCACCGATTATTCGGTCTATTTCCGCTACCGGGTTTCGTCGGCTTCCGGCTACTCGACGAAGGATGTGACGACGGGAACCGGGACGAAAACGGTATCCCTGACCGGCCTGACCCCCGGCACGGACTACGAATTCCAGCTTTGCGCCGAGTGGGTGGGGGAGACCTACGCCAGCGTAGCAGGCACTTTCCGGACGGAGTCGGGAAGCGTAACCCCGGGTGATACGAAGTATGCGGGCTGGGCCGAACTTATTCCGGAGGATAAGTCGAACAGCGACTATCATTACGCATACCATATCTGTCCCGACTTTTCGATAGGCGGTCACAAAGCGCGTAATTATACGGTCTGCTTCAGCGCCAAGCACCACTGTCCCGTGTGGGTGGCGGCGCCGCGTCATGTCTGCTACCAGAAGAATTCCGGGCGCACGAATGCTTACCGTACGGACCCCGATATTTCTGCGGACATACAATACAAAAGCAAAAGTACGGGTGGTGGCTGTAACAAGGGTCATATGCTCGGCTCTTCCGAACGCGAAACGACCTCGGCCGTTAATAAGCAAGTCTTCTATTACACCAATATCGCTCCGCAGTACTCCTCGGGATACAACACCGGAGGCGGCGGATGGAATACGCTCGAAGACTGGATCGACGGCAAGGTCTGCCGCGATACGACCTATCTGGTCATCGGCACTTACTTCGAGTCCTATACCGATGGCTATGGTATGTCGGCCTCGCCTAAGAAAATCGAGTTCGGCGGCCGCAGCGACGTGTCGTGCCCCACGATGTTCTATATCGCCGCACTGCGCACCAAGCGGGGCGACACCGGCAAATCGGTGCTGAACTGTTCGGCGGACGAACTGATGTGCGTGGCGTTCGTGCGCTCGCACAACAACAGCCTCAAGGGCCAGAAGGTGACCTCCAGGGAGATGATGTCTATTTCGGATCTCGAAAAACTCACCGGACACGCATTCTTCGCCAACGTGTCCAATGCCCCGAAGAATACCTATAACCCCTCGGACTGGGGCTTGTAGCGATGATCTACCCGTGGGGCGATACGAGGCGGTTTAACTCCTATGCGGGGTACTTCCGCCGTCTGTTCGGCTGCCGGGTCCAGAAACTCTCGGTCGATGCGGGCTTCACGTGCCCCAACCGCGACGGATATATCAGCAAAGGAGGGTGTACGTTCTGCAACAACGGAGCGTTCACCCCTTCTTATTGCATGCCTTCGAAGAGCGTCGGGCAGCAGATCGCGGAGGGGATCGAATTTCACCGCAACCGCTACCGTACGGCGCAGCGCTACCTGGTTTATTTCCAGTCCTTTTCCAATACCTATGCGCCGCTGGAACGGCTCCGGGAACTTTACGGCGAGGCCCTCGCGCATCCCGATGTGGCGGGCATCGTCGTCGGGACGCGTCCCGATTGTGTCGACGAACGCAAACTCGACTATTTCGCCTCCCTGGCCCGCGACCATTACGTCGCCGTCGAGTACGGTATCGAATCGACCTTCGACGCCACGCTCCGCGCCGTCAACCGCGGCCACGACTTCGCGTGCGCCTGCCGTGCCGTGGAGATGACCGCCGCGCGGGGGCTGCCTGTCGGGGCGCATTTCATCCTCGGGCTTCCGGGCGAAACGGATGCCATGCTGCTCGAACAGACCGACCGGATCAACGCCCTGCCGCTCACGACCGTGAAGTTCCATCAGTTGCAGGTTTTCCGCGATACGCCGATGGCCGCCGAATACGACGCCGCGCCGGAGCGTTTCCGCTTCTGGGAGGTGGACGAATACATCGACCTGTTCGTCGAAATCCTTCGCCGGCTGCGCTCAGGGCTGGTTGTCGAACGCTTCGCCTCGGAGGCTCCGCCGCGCTACCATTACGGCCGCAACTGGGGCCTCGTGCGCAACGAACAACTGCTTGCGATGCTCGAAAAAAGATTGGAGGAACGCGATACTTACCAAGGCGAATTTTTTACTACCTTTGCCGGTGAAAAACATCCGCTTGGATAGGCGGGTTCACGTAGCCCGTGATGCGCCGTCTTTGCCGGAGATAACCCTGAAAAACCCATCTATATGAAATCCATTAATCCGGATATCGTACTGAAGCCCGTCAAGGAGTATATCCTGATGGCTGTCGGCATGCTGATGTACTCTTTCGGCTGGATCGGCTGCATCCTTCCGGCAGGCGGCGTCGGCGGCGGCGCGGCGGGTCTGTCGCTCGTGTTGTGCAACGCCCTCGCCTCGGCGGGGATCGACCTGCAGATCGGTACGATGGTCTTCATCGTCAATGCCATCCTGCTCTCGATTGCCGGGTTTATCGTGGGGTGGAATTTCGGCCTCAAGACCATCTTCTGCGTGGTGGTGATCTCCATCGGCATGAACTTCTGGCAGGAGGTGCTTCCCGAAGGCAACTTCCTCGGGGTCGACAACCTGCTGGCGATCGTCATGGGCGGTATCCTGGCCGGTGCGGGCATCGCGCTGTGTTTCTCGCAGGGCGGATCGACCGGCGGCACGGACATCGTGGCCATGATCATCAACAAGTACCGCACGGTCAGCTACGGCAAAATCCTCATCTATTCCGATTTCATCATCATCGCCTCGGCAATGCTCGTGGGCATGGGTATCAGCGCCGTGATCTACGGTTATGTCATGACGGCCGTTGTGGGCTATACGGTCGATATGATTATGGCCGGAAGCCAGCAGTCGAGCCAGGTCTTTATCGTCACGCACGACTACGAGAAAATGGCCCAGGCCATCGTCGATAACGTCCACCGCGGCGTGACGCTCATCGACTCGCAGGGGTGGTATTCGAAAAAGGAGTCCAAGATCGTCATGGTGGTCTGCCGCAAGCGCGAGACCGCGATGATCCTCAAATTCGTCAAGACCATCGACCCCGAGGCCTTTATGACTGTTGGCTCGGTCATGGGCGTCTACGGTAAAGGATTCCAGGCAATCAGCAAAGGCTGATGCAGCGCTATGCCGATATAGTCCTGCCGCTGGCACAGCCCGCTTACACGTTTGCCGTGCCCGAAGGCATGGAGGTCGTGGCGGGGCAGGCCGTGGCGGTGCAGTTCGGCGCCCGCAAATTCTATACGGCTATCGTGTGGCGGGTTCACGACCGCCGGCCCGACTTCAAGACCGTCAAACCGATTCAGCGCGTGCTCTACGACGCGCCCCTGCTCTCATCGCAGCAAATGGCGCTGTGGGAGTGGATCGCTTCGTACTACATGTGCTCCGTGGGCGAGGTGATGCGCGTGGCGCTGCCCGCGCTGATGAAACCTTCGGGCGACACGGAGGAGGAGTTTTCCGAAGAGGAGTTCCGCCCCCGGACCGAGTGTTACGTGGCGCTGGCCCCGGAACTTCACGACGAAGCGCATTTCAACGAAATCTGCGAAAAAATCGAACGCCGCGCCCCGAAACAGTACGAGGCGCTGCTCGAACTGGCCTCGGCTGGTGACGAGACGCGCATCTCGACGGGTGAGATCGCCCGCCGCCTGCTCCGGGCCGACTATGCCGTGCTGCACGCCCTCGAACGCAAGAAATACATTGTCTGCACGGAGCGCGAACGCACCGTCGAACGCGGCGGCTCGGCCTTCCGCCTTCCGGAACTGACCTCGCAGCAGCAGACGGCGCTGAAAGCCCTGCGCGAACAGTTCGAGGCCGGGAAAACCACTGCTCTGTTGCAGGGAATCACCGGTTCGGGCAAAACCGAAATCTACATCCACCTGATCGCCGAAGTGCTGGCCCGGGGCGGCGATGTGCTGCTGCTTGTCCCCGAAATCGCCCTCACGGCGCAGCTGATCGAGCGCATGGAGCGTATCTTCGGCAGCCGGGTCACCCCCTATCACTCCAAGCTTACGAACCACCGCCGTACGGAGACCTACCTGCGGCTGAACCGCTCGGACGGCGGCGAATTCGTGGTCGGCGTGCGGTCGTCGATCTTCCTGCCGCTGAAGCGTCTGCAACTGGTCATCGTCGATGAGGAGCATGACGCCAGCTACAAGCAGGCCGAGCCTGCGCCGCGGTACAACGCCCGCGACTGCGCCGTGGTGATGGCGCGCCTCAATGAAGGCCGGACGCTGCTGGGCAGCGCCACGCCGTCGCTCGAAACGTGGCTCAATGCCGCGTCGGGCAAATACGGCCGTGCGGAGCTGACCGAACGTTACGGCGATGCCCGTCCGCCCGAAATCCTCGTTTCCGACACCCTGCGGGCCGCCAAGCGCGGCGAACGCAAGGCTCATTTCAATAAACTCCTGCTGGACAAGATCGGCGAGGCTCTCGACCGGGGCGAGCAGGTGATGCTGTTCCAGAACCGCCGCGGATTCTCGCCCTATGTCGAGTGTTCCGAATGCGGCTGGACAGCCCGCTGCCCTCACTGCAACGTGACGCTGACCTACCACAAGGGCGGCCGGAAACTCGTCTGCCACTACTGCGGTTACACCGAGTCGGTCCCGGCGAAATGCCCGTCGTGCAAGGTCACCGATGTGATTCCGATGGGCTTCGGGACGGAGAAGGTTGAGGAGGAGATCGCCAAAATCTTCCCCGAAGCGCGCATCGCCCGGCTGGACCGCGACAGTGTGACCTCCGAACGGGCCTTCAACGCCATCATCGCCGATTTCGAAGCCCGCAAGACCGATATTCTGGTCGGCACGCAGATGATCACCAAGGGATTTGACTTTGCGGGGGTGTCGCTCGTCGGCATCCTCAATGCCGACAACCTCTTGAACAACCCCGATTTCCGGGCTGCCGAACGGGCTTTCCAACTGATGATGCAGGTGGCGGGCCGCGCCGGCCGCCGCTCGGAAGGGGGCGAGGTCGTCATCCAGACCTCCGAACCGGGGCATCCCGTCATCCGGCAGGTCGCCGAGGGCGATTTCGAGACCATGGCCCGGGCGGAGCTCTCCGAGCGCGAAGCCTTCTTCTATCCGCCTTATGCGCGGCTCACGTCGCTCGTGCTGCGCCACCGCGATCCTTCGGTGCTGCGGGGCGGGGTGGTGGAGCTTGCCACGCGCCTGCGCACCCGCTTCGGCCGTCGCCTGCTGGGACCGATGACGCCGCCTGTCGACCGCATCCGCGGCGAATACCTCGTGGGACTCCTGCTGAAAATCGAGAGCGGGGCCTCGTCGGCCCGCGCCCGCGAACTGCTCTCGGCCGAGTTGAAAACCTTTGCCGAAAATTCTGCCTTCAAGTCGATCACCGTCGTCGTCAATGTCGATCCTCAGTGACCTTGCGCACGACATCGCGTCGCTGCTGTTCCCGCCCCGCTGCGCCGTCTGCGGGGAGCCGCTCGCGCGCGGCGAACGAACGGTCTGCACCCTCTGCCGCACCATGGCGCCCCTGACGGGCTACTGGCGCGAGGTCGATAATCCTGTTGTGCGCAAATGCTGGGGCATGGTCCCCGTCGAGCAGGCTTCGGGCTTCCTGTTCTTCGTCCACGCAAGCGGCTGGCGGCAGCTGATCCACGGTTTCAAGTACCGCGGCGCGTGGCGCACGGCCCGGGCGATGGGCGAGTGGTATGGGCATTACCTGCGCGAAAGCGGTCTTTACGCCGATGTCGAGGTGGTCGTTCCGCTGCCGCTGCACCCCTTCAAGCGGTGCCGGAGGGGTTATAACCAGTCGGAATACATCGCCGAGGGAATCGCCGCACAACTGGGCGTCCCGGTCGACCGGGGCAGTGTCCGCCGCACGCGCAATACCGCCAGCCAGGCCCTCAAACCCCGCCGCGAGCGGGCCGGAAACGTCGAGGACGCCTTTGCCGTCCGCCGCCCCGAACGGCTCGCCGGGCGGCACGTCCTGTTGGTCGACGACGTAATGACTACGGGCGCCACGCTTCTCTCGTGCGCCTCCGCTATCCTGCACGCCGCGCCCGGCTGCCGCATCAGCATCGCCGCCCTCGCCGTCTCGCAGCGCGAGTTGGGCGTGAAGGAGTGAAAATAATTATCGACATGCATTAGCCCGCTCCGGAGTGTGCCGGGTCCGTAAACTATGTTATAAACATAGTTTTGTCGAAAACTCCCGCCGGGCGGTTTTGATATGTCGACCCGAATCGCTACTTTTGACCTTTGAAAGAATCCGATTATCCATGGCGAAAGATTTTACACCCTCCTCCCGCAACCGGGAGGCGTTCGAGGCAATGACCGATACCGTCGGCAACGTCCCCCCGCAGGCGGTCGAGTTGGAAGAGGCCGTGCTCGGTGCGCTGATGCTCGAAAAGGACTGCATCATCACCGTGCAGGAGTTTGTCTCCCCCGATGCGTTCTATACCGAGGAACACCGGCTGATCTATAAGGCGATCAACGAACTGTCGATGGAACTGAAGCCCATCGACCTCTATACCGTGACCGAGCGGCTCAAGGTCAAGAAGGAGCTGAAGAAGGTGGGCGGCGCCTCGTACCTTGCGCAGCTGACCCAGAAGGTCGGCTCGGCGGCTAACGTTGAGTTCCACGCCAAGATCATCGCCCAGAAATACGTCCAGCGCGAGCTGATCCGCTCGGCGACCGAGATTCAGAAACGCTCGTACGACGAGTCGACCGACGTGACCGAACTGATCGGGTATGCCGAAGGTGAGATTTTCAAGGTTGCCGAGGGGCACGTCAAGCGTTCGGTGCAGTCGTCGAAAGATATTCTGGCCCGTGCGCTGATGCAGATCGAGGAGGCGTCGAAGAATACGAGCGCCTTCAGCGGCGTGCCGTCGGGCTTTATGGCCATCGACCGTGTGACGTTGGGCTGGCAGCTGTCTGACCTGGTGATCATCGCCGCACGTCCTTCGATGGGTAAGACGGCCTTCGTGCTTTCGATGGCCCGCAACATGGCCGTCGACCACGAACAGGGCGTGGCATTCTTCTCGCTTGAAATGTCCTCCGTGCAGCTGATGATGCGTCTGATCATCGCCGAAACAGGCCTGAGCGGCAACGATGTCAAGTCGGGCCGCCTGACGCCTGAGCAGTGGCGCCACCTCGAATCGGCTACCAAACCGCTGGGCTCGGCGCCGCTCTTCATCGACGACACCCCGGCCCTTTCGGTTTTCGAGTTCCGCTCGAAGGCCCGCCGTCTGAAAATCCATAACGACATCAAGATCATCATCATCGACTACCTCCAGCTGATGACCGGCAACCAGGATACGAAGGGTAACCGCGAGCAGGAGGTGGCCTTCATCTCGCGTACGCTCAAGGCCATTGCCAAGGAGCTGAACGTGCCGATGATCGCCCTGTCGCAGCTGAGCCGTGCCACTGAGATGCGCGGCGGCTCGAAGCGCCCCCAGTTGTCGGACCTCCGCGAGTCGGGCGCCATCGAGCAGGATGCCGACATCGTGGCCTTCATCCACCGTCCGGAGTATTACGGCATCAACCAGGACGAGAACGGCATGCCTACGGCGGGTATGGCCGAGATCATCCTCGCCAAGCACCGTAACGGTGCGGTGTGCGACGTGAACCTGCGCTTCCTGAAGGAGCAGGCGCGCTTTGCCGACGTGGAGGATTCGATGCTTCCCCCGGCGCAGGCTTCGGAGAGCCAGCAGGCCTACGACGACTATGCCAGCGGTTCGAACAGCAGCCAGTCGGCGGCATCGGGACTCGGTGCGGCGATGGGCGGTGAGTTCGACGTGAACCGCTCGGCGAAGATCGACGAAGAAGCGCCATTTTAACCTTACGGCCATGTTCGTTCGTACATTCGCAGGTGCAGTCGTCGGGATCGACGCCGTGGCGGTGACCGTCGAGGTCAACATCGCGGGCGGCGGCCTGGGCATGTACCTTGTGGGCCTGCCGGACAACGCCGTGAAGGAGAGCGAGCAGCGCATCCGGGCCGCGTTTGAGAACTCGGGCGAACGGATGTCGGGCAAAAAAGTGGTCGTCAGCCTTGCTCCGGCCGATTTGCGCAAGGAGGGTTCGGGCTTCGACCTGCCGATCGCCGTGGGGATTCTCGCGGCGATGGGACGTGTCGATGCCGAAGCTGTCGCCGGGACGATGTTCGTCGGCGAATTGTCGCTCGACGGATCGCTCAAACCCGTGCGGGGCGTGTTGCCCATTGCCGTCCGGGCGCGTTCGGAGGGGCTGCGGCGCGTGGTCCTGCCGGCGGAAAATGCTGCCGAAGCCGCAGTTGTCGACGGGATCGAGGTGATCGGCATTACGACGCTCAAAGAGGTGGTCGGATACCTGAACGGCGAGGCGGAGATCGCTCCTGCGATGCCTGCCGCCGACGAACCGTTCGATGCGGCGACGACGCGCTATGCCGAGGATTTCGCCGACGTGAGGGGTCAGGCGCATGTGAAACGCGCATTGGAGATCGCAGCGGCCGGCGGGCACAACGTGATCATGATCGGCGCTCCGGGGTCGGGCAAGACGATGCTCGCCCGGCGACTGCCGACGATCCTGCCGCCCCTTTCGCACGAAGAGGCCCTTGAAACGACCAAGATACATTCGGTGGCCGGCAAGGCCGGTGTGACGGGCGGATTGATGACCCGGAGGCCGTTCCGGGCCCCGCACCACCTCACTTCGCAGGTCGCCGTGATCGGCGGCGGACAGTCGCCCCGGCCGGGCGAAGTGTCGCTGGCCCACAACGGGGTGCTGTTCCTCGACGAACTGCCCGAATTCGGGCGCAGCGTGCTCGAAGTGCTGCGGCAGCCGTTGGAGGAGAAAATGATCGTGGTTTCGCGGGCGAAGTACAGCGTCGAATACCCGACGAATTTTACGCTCGTGGCGGCGATGAACCCCTGCCCGTGCGGCTACTACAACCATCCGACGAAGGAGTGCACCTGCTCCCCGGGGTCGGTGCACCGCTATATGGGCCGCATTTCGGGTCCGCTGATGGACCGCATCGACCTGCATGTCGAGGTGACGCCCGTGGCTCCACAGGAGTTGTCGGCGGCAGCGCCGGGCGAACCGAGCGCCGTGGTGCGCGAACGGGTGATCCGGGCGCGGGCGGTGCAGGCGGCTCGTTTTCGCGGCATGGAAGGCGTTCATACCAATTCGATGATGAACAGCGCGATGCTGCGCGAATACTGCCGCCTCGATGCGGCTTCGGCGGCGTTGCTGGAACGGGCGATGGAACGGCTGTCGCTCTCGGCGCGGGCTTACGACCGCATTCTGAAGGTGGCGCGCACGATCGCCGATCTGGCCGGGCGTGACGACATCGTCCCGGCGGACATCGCCGAGGCGATCAATTACCGGTCGCTGGACCGGGGTAACTGGGGACGTTAAAAAAGAAAGATATGAAAAAGGTAATTTTATCCGGAGGCGGAACGGGCGGCCATATCTACCCGGCCGTGGCGGTTGCCGAGGCGCTCAAACGGCGTTTCGGCGACGAGGTCGAACTGCTGTTCGTCGGGGCTGAGGGCAAGATGGAGATGGAGAAGGTTCCGGCGCTGGGTTACCGCATTGCGGGTCTGCCGATCGCGGGACTTCAGCGGCGGCTCGACTGGCACAACCTCGCCGTGCCGTTCAAGGCTGTGAAGAGCATCCGGATGGCGAAGAAGATTATCCGCGAGTTCGGGGCCGACGTTGTGGTGGGCTTCGGCGGTTACGCCAGCGCCCCGGTGCTGTGGGCCGCACAGCGGATGGGCGTGCCGACCGTGATCCAGGAGCAGAACTCCTACGCGGGCGTCACGAACAAAATCCTCGCGAAGGGTGCACGGCGTATCTGTACGGCTTACGAAGGGATGGAACGCTTCTTTCCGGCGGGCAAGATCGTCCTGACGGGCAATCCCCTGCGGGGTCGCTTCTCGAAGGAGGGCGCCGACCGCACGGAGGCGCTCGGATATTATGGGTTTACGCCCGACCTTCCGGTGATACTCGTGGTCGGCGGGTCGCTCGGTACGCGGACGCTGAACGAGATGATGAAGGCGTGGATCGTTGAAACGGGCGGCGAAGCTCCCGTGCAGGTGATCTGGCAGACGGGTAAGTATTACGAGCGCGAGATGCAGGCGTTTCTGGCTGCACACCCGGCGAAACACATCTGGCAGGGGGCTTTCATCGACCGTATGGACTACGCCTATGCCGCCGCCGACCTGGTCGTTTCGCGCAGCGGCGCCGGGACGGTTTCGGAGTTGTGCCTCGTGGCCAGACCGGTGCTGTTCGTGCCTTCGCCCAACGTGGCCGAGGACCATCAGACCAAAAACGCCCGGGCGCTGGAAGCCAAGGGGGCGGCGGTCGTCGTTCCCGATGCCGAGTGCCGGACGACGGCCATGCGGCGGGCGATGGAGCTGCTCGCCGACAGGGATCGGTTGCAGGCGATGAGCCGCAACCTGGAGGCGCTGGCCAAGCCCGACGCCGCGGAAGATATTGTCAATGAGATTATAAAGGTAATGTAATAATGGAATTCAAAAACGTCTATTTCCTCGGTATCGGCGGTATCGGCATGAGCGCCCTGGCCCGCTATTTTCTGCACGAAGGCTATGCCGTTGCGGGTTATGACCGCACGCGCTCCCACCTGACCGACGAACTCGAAACGGAAGGTGCGGCGGTCCACTACGAGGACGATGTGCGGCTGATCCCCCAAAGGTTCCTCGACCCGGCGGATACGATGGTCGTCTATACCCCTGCCGTGCCGGACGACCACAGCGAATACCGCTATTTCCTCGAACACGGTTTCTGCGTCGAGAAACGTTCGCAGATGCTGGGCCACCTCTCCGAGGGCAAATATGTGATGGCCGTGGCGGGTACGCACGGGAAGACTACGACTTCGACGATGGTGGCATGGCTCAACCGGGTCCTCACGGGTGGCGGCAGTGCATTCCTGGGGGGCATTTCGAAGAATTTCGGCGGCAACATGGTGCTGGATGCCGTGAAGCAGGGGGCCGGTTCGGCCGCTGCTGCATCCGGGAGGCTGGCCGTCGAGGCCGACGAGTTCGACCGGTCGTTCCTGCGGCTTTACCCCGACGTGGCGGTGATCACCTCGGCCGATGCCGACCACCTCGACATCTACGGGACGCACGAGGCAGTGAAGGAGGCCTTCTCGCAGTTTGTGCGGCAGATCAAACCGGGCGGCTCGCTGATCCTCAAACAGGGCGTCAACATCGTGCTCGACAACCCGAAAATCAGCGTCTACCGCTACTCGTTCGACGAACCATGCGACTTCTATGCCCGCAACGTGCAACTGCTCGAAGGCGGTCACTACCGTTACGACCTTGTAACGCCGTCGGGTGTGGTCGAAGGGTGTACGCTCGGCATTCCGGGCTGGGTCAATATCGAAAATGCGGTTGCCGCCGTGGCTTCGGTCTGGTGCGCCGCGAAGGCCGAAGGAACTCCGCTGGATGCCGATAAACTGCGCGATGCGCTGGCCTCGTTCTCGGGAGTGAAACGGCGTTTCGAATTTTACGTCAATACCCCGAAACAGGTCTATATGGACGACTACGCCCACCACCCGCGCGAACTGGCTGCAACGCTCACGTCCGTTGGCCGGATGTTCCCCGGGCGACGGATCACGGCGCTGTTCCAGCCCCACCTCTACACCCGGACGCGCGATCTCTATGCGGAGTTTGCCGAGGCGCTGTCGCATGCCGACGAGGTGCTGCTGCTGCCGATCTACCCGGCCCGCGAGGAACCGATCCCGGGCGTCATGTCGGAGATCATTGCCGAACGGGTCGCCGTGCCGTGCCGTATCGTCGACCGCGACCGGCTGGCCGACGAAGTGGCCGCGATGGATACCGATGTTGTGATCAGCTTCGGAGCGGGCAATATCGACGCCTGCTGCGAGGCTATCGCCGAAAAACTCCGGACGAAAAGCTGACGGAATGTGGGCTTTGCCGATTGAAATGGATTTATAAATACCTGATTTTTGAATAAATACCTCCGATATTCGCTCCTGACCCTGCTGTGGGTCGTCGTGGCTGCATACATCCTTTTTGCAGGTTCGGCGGCACGCCGTGTGCGCATGTCGAAGAAGGTCGGAGGCATGGAGATCGAGGTGGTGGACAGCTCTTCGCAGGGGCACCTGGTCTCGGCGGCGATGGTCCGCGGGTGGATTTCGCACAGCGGAATCAAGACGGTTGGCACGGCGGTTGACGCAGTCGACCTGACGGGTATTGAACAGTTGATCGCCCGCAACGGATTCGTGGATAGAACGGCTGCCTATGTCTCTTACGAAGGAACCCTGCATATTACGATCAGCCAGCGCAAGCCGCTGCTGCGCCTGCTGACCGACGGCATGAACGCCTATGTCACCGGCGAGGGTTATGTATTCGCCGCGCCGCGTGCCTCGTCGCTCTACGTGCCGGTGGTCACCGGAACCTACCGCCCGCCCTTCCCCGCGTCGTATGTGGGGAGCGTGCGGGAACATATCGACCAGCGCCTCGGCGAGATCGACGACCGCATCGCTGAACTCGAACGCGACAAATATCCTCTCTACCGCCGTGAGTTGGAGAACGACCGCAATATCTCGGCCCTGCGGCGCATGCGCCTCAAGCGGCAGTGGTGGCGGCTGGAAGGGTCGCAGGAGTTCGATGCGCGGGTCGATGCCCTGCGCGAAAAGAAGGTCGAACTGCGCCGCAGTTACCGTTACCGGGCCATCGTGATTCGTGAGCAGATCGAGCATATAACCGCCCAGCAGGAGGCTGAACGGCGGAAACAAAAAAAGTTGGAGAAAAGCTACGAAGATTTCATGAAACTCCTTACCTTTGTAGAAACTGTCGAAGACGATGATTTCTGGAGGTCGGAAGTGGTGCAGATAACCGCGCAAACGACCCCCAGCGGAGCATTGGAGGTGGAACTTACGCCCCGCAGCGGCCGCTATACCATCCTCTTCGGCCGGCTGGACGACGTGGAACGCAAGTTCGACAAGCTGCTGAGGTTCTACCGCAGTGGCCTTTCGTCGATTGGCTGGAGCGAATACCGCACTATTGACATCAGATATAACGACCAGGTGGTCTGCAAGAAGTAAAAGGAATATACCGTGGAAAAAAAGAATTATACCGTTGCCGTCGATTTGGGCTGCTCGTCGGTCGTGGTGGCCGTCGGGGAGAAGACGCCCGAAGGCCTGCTTGACGTGGCGTGTGTCGTCACGAAGCCTGTCGAAGGGGTGAATGCGGGCCGGATCGAGAATATCGAACTGGTGAGCCGCGCCATCCGCGAAGCCGTGTCGGAAGCCGAGCAGCAACTCGGAATCCGCATTACGGAGGCGTATGCGGGTATCTCGGGCGATTTTGTGCGTTGTGCGCGCCATACCGACCATGTCTTTGTCTACGATCCCCAGAACGGCGTCAACCAGAAGGATGTCGATGCCCTGTTCGACCGCATGCGCAACGTGCAGGCTCCCGACGACGAGACCATCATGGAGCGCGTTCCCCAGAATTATATGGTCGACGACAGCCAGGAGGTGCGCAACCCCGTGGGTTCGTTCGGCAAGAAACTTTCGTCGACGTTCAACTTCATCCTGTGTCTCAAAACCCCGATGCAACGCCTCGACATGGCGCTGAAACGGCTCGGGATCAAAATGCTCGACGTTATGTCCGATGCGCTGGCGGCGCCCGAGGCGGTGCTGCAGCCCGACGAAAAGGAAGAGGGTGTGGCTGTGGTCGACATCGGCGCCGGGGTTACCGATGTGACGGTTTACTACCGCAACGTGGTGCGTTACGTCGCTTCGATCCCGATGGGTGCATCGGCCATCAACCGCGACATCCGTACGATGAGCGTTCCCGAGAAACATGTCGAGAGCCTCAAACAGAAATACGGTTCGGCGGTCGCCGAACTGGCCCCCGAGGACAAACTGATCCGCGTCAACGGCCGTACGGCCCGCGAGGCGAAAGATATTCTGCTGCGTAACCTCGCTACGGTGATCGAGGCCCGGGCTACGGACATCGCGGAATTCGTGATGCAGGAGATCAAGGATTCGGGCTATGCCGGGAAACTCGCCTACGGCATCGTGCTGACGGGCGGTTCGGCGAAACTCAAGGACCTCGATGAACTGTTCCGCCGCGTGACGGGCATGGACGTACGTGTTGCCGTTCCCGAAACGGGCATCACCGAGGAATCGAAGGAGAAGACCGCCGACGCTGCGTTCTCGACCGCCGTGGGTATCCTGCTCAAGGGCGCCGAACTGGGTGGTTGCACCGTTATCGAACGGCCCGTTACTCCTGCTGCGGCAGCTCCCGGAACAACTCCGCGCCAGCCCGTTACGCCCTCTCAGCCGCAGCCTGTGGCCGGAGGTTTCAAAGCTCCGAAGCCCCGTGTGGCGCAACCTTATACGCCGCCCGTAACGACCGCCCCGGAACCCGATCCCGATTCGCAGTCGGGGGCTGAAACGGCAGGCCGCGAGCGGGACGGGTTTGACGACGAGCCGCCGATGATCGAACCCAAGCGCAACCGCAACTGGGGTGCGATCTTCCAGAAGACCTTCGACAAGATCAACAAGAGTTTCTCGGCAGCCGAAGACGAAGAGATATAGGTGCCGGGGTTTGACGAGTGCGGGATAAGGATCCCGCCTTGATGCCGGAGCCGTAAGCGGCAGACCGGCTAAAAGAGATAAGAAACGGAGCCGGTTTTTTGCAAACCCGCGAATAGGCGCCCGTTTCGAACGTTAGACGGGATGAGGCAGGCGGAGGCGTCCGTCGGGAAGTTTTTTGGTGCTTTTTGCGGTCAAAAAGTACATGAATCTGCGGCCAAAGGCCGCCCGCCATACTCCGCCAGCGCGGAGAGGGTAATTTGAATAATTTGGATAAGAAAGGAGATTACGATATGACAGACGAATTGATGTCGGAAATCAAAGCCCCGCGTGCGAAGGGGCCGATCATTACGGTGGTCGGCGTCGGTGGCGCTGGAGGCAATGCCGTAAACCACATGTGGAATCTCGGGATCAAGGGCGTTACGTTCATGGTCTGCAATACGGACCAGCAGGCGCTCGATAAAAGTCCCGTGGAGGAGAAAATCCGCCTCGGAGCCGAAGGCCTTGGGGCCGGTAACGACCCGGAGAACGGCCGCCGTGCGGCTGTCGAGTCGCTGCCCGAAATCCGCCAGGTGCTCGAAGAGGCCGGTACGAAGATGCTCTTCATCACGGCCGGTATGGGCGGCGGAACGGGTACGGGCGCCTCGCCCGTCATCGCCAAGTTGGCCAAGGAGATGGGGCTGCTGACCGTGGCCATCGTCACCTCGCCGCTGGCCGTTGAGGGCAAAATCCGCTACGAGCAGGCGTTCCGCGGTATCGAAGAACTGCGTCAGAATACCGATTCGCTGCTGATCATCAACAACGAAAATATCCTGGAGATTTACGGACGCCTCTCGCTGAAGCAGGCTTTCGGCAAGGCCGACGACATCCTGGCATCGGCTGCCAAGGGTATCGCCGAGATCATTACGGTTGAAAGCGACCTGGTGAATGTCGATTTCGCCGATGTTTCGAAGGTGATGCGCAACAGCGGCCGCGCCCACATGGCCGTGGCTACGGCCGATGGCGACAAGCGCGCCGAGACGGTGGCCGAAGCGTCGCTGCGTTCGCCGCTGCTCGACCACAATCTGATCTCGGGTGCGAAAAACATCCTGCTGAATATCTCGGTGTCCGACGCCGACGCACTGATGTACGACGAGGTGGTGCGAATCCTGGAGTATATCCAGGCACATGCCAGCGTGCAGGACGAGCACGGTGTGATCCATAATGCCAACATCATCTGGGGTACGAGCGAGAAACCGCAGCTGGGCAACTTCATCGAACTGGTGGTCGTGGCTACGGGATTCGAAGGCGATGCGCAGCCCGGCGTGATGAAGCAGATCATTCCCCCGGCCCGCACCGTTGAACCGGTCACCAAGGAGACGCCCGCCGCTTCTCCTGTGCTGGAGCCGATCAAGCCCCTGCCCCCCAAGCCCGTCCAGCGCCAGCCCGAACTGGTGATGCTCGGGGCTAAGCCGACCCGGTACAGCAACATCGACACCCTGCTGGCCAAACCGGCCTATCAGTCGCGCAATTCGAAGTTCGTCGTGCGCGTCCCCGGCAGCCGCAAGGAGGTGCTGAAGGACGATGCAGCCGATGCACAGCCGCAGAAAGAGGAGACGCAGGGCGGATCGCTATTTGATTAACTAACCGATTTTCAGTTTGGAAGAGGCTCATTCCTGGATTACCTTCAACGGGTTTTCACCCCATATCGCCGTGCTTTGCGCGGTGACGCTCTGTCTGCTGTGTGTTTCGGCGCTCGTTTCGGGGGCCGAGACTTCTTTTTTCTCCCTGTCGCACAACGACATTCGCCATGTGCAGAACCGCCGGAGCGCTTCGGCGGCCGCCATGCTGCGGCTGCTGTCGAACGTCGACCTGCTGCTGGCTACGATCCTGGTGGTCAACAATCTGGTGAACATCTGCATCGTCATCCTCACCGCCGGTATCATCGACTCGGTCTTTACGTTCCTGCGTTTCGAATTCCTGTTCAAAACCGTGCTGGTGACCTTCCTGTTGCTGCTCTTCGGCGAGATTCTGCCCAAGGTGCTGGCGCAGACGATCCCCCTGCGCTTCGCCTCGATGGTGGCCCGGCCGTTGCTGGTGCTGCGGTGGATTTTCTACCCGCTCTCCTATGCGCTGGTCCGTACGAGCAGCCGCATCAGCGAGAAGGCGGCGCACAAGAGCGAGATTTCGCTCGACGAACTGGCCGACGCCGTCGACATGACGCAGGGTTCCAGCCCCGAGGAGCATGTGATGCTTTCGGGTATCGTCAACTTCGTCAATACGGAGGTGCAGGAGATCATGAAGCCCCGCGTGGACATCACGGTGCTCGACATGAAGGACGACTACGAGACGGTCAAGAAGACGATCATCGAGTCGGGATTTTCGCGCATTCCGGTCTATGAGGAGGACGTGGATAACATTCGGGGAACGCTCTACGTCAAGGACCTGCTGCCTTATATCAACAACGGCAACGAGTTCGCATGGCAGCAGTTGATCCGTAAACCCTATTTCGTCCCCGAGCATAAGAAAATCAACGACCTGCTGGCCGATTTCCAGTCGAACAAGGTTCACATGGCCATCGTCGTCGACGAGTACGGTTCGACGCTGGGACTGGTCTCGCTCGAAGACATCATCGAAGAGATCGTCGGCGAGATTTCCGACGAGAGCGACAACGACGAGTGCTTTTATACGCGCCTCGACGCCAAAACCTATGTTTTCGACGGTAAGACCCACCTCGGGGACTTCGAACGCATCCTCGACATCGGAGAGGATGTTTTTGCCGATGTCCGGGGCGAAGCCGAAACCCTCGCCGGACTGATGCTCGAACTCAAGCGCGACTTCCCCCGCAAGGGCGATGTCTTCACTTCGCACGACCTCCGCTTCACGGTGCAGGAGATGGACGGCCACCGCGTCGACAAAATCCGCGTCGACCTCCAATGATTCCCGCCCTGTGGACAGAGCCGCCGATGACCGCCGAAGAGGCCGCCCGGTGGACGACTCCCGAAGAGCGTACTGAGGCTGCCGCATTTGCCTCGGAACGTCGCCGTGCCGAGTTCCTTTCGTGGCGGGCCATCGTGCGCCGCGAACTGGGCGCCGACGTGCAGATCGCCTATAACGAACTCGGGGCTCCGATCTTGATCGACCGACCCATCCACATCTCTGTTTCCCATTGTGCTGGCCGTATCGCGGTCTGCGCCTCCCTGAACCGTTGTGCCGTGGACATCGAACCCGAGACGCGCGATTTCAGCCGCGCCGGGAGCCGTTACCTGACTCCGGAAGAGAAGGCCTTGTCCGATGATCCGTTCTGGCCGGGGATCGTATGGTGTGCGAAAGAAGCGCTCTATAAGTATTCCGGGCGCCGGGAACTGGATTTCCGGCGGGACCTCCATATCATCGGCTTTGCTGCCGGAACCCTGACGGGCCGGATCGAAAACGGAGAACCCATCGGGCTCTCCGTACGCCGTGAAGAGGGTTATATTGTTGTATATATCCTTTAGGGTTCCGTTTTTCGTCCGTTTGACCGATTGGGCAGTTGGGCTATCACGGCCTTTGGCCGTGTTTGCAAATCAGACTCCCCCCCCCAAACCCCCGCCTCAGGCGGGGACTTGTATGCCGCAAGCGGCAAATACGCGCTGAGGTTACTTATTAAAACGCTTCCGACGCGGTGAACAGGAATGCCGAGGAGCGTTTGCGGTCCCACGGCAGGTTCTGGTTGCCGTAGTTTCCCCAACCGTAGTCGAGGCGGATGTTCATGCGGTTTTTGAATTCGAAGCGGTAACCGCATCCGAAGCTGCAAAGCGTGTTTCCCCAGCGGAAACGCTCCGTGCCCCAGACCTGTCCGCCGCCGATCCATCCCACGATACCGTGGCGGCGGTAAATCTTCTGCCGCAGTTCGACCTGCGTTTCCACCAGTCGTTTGTCTCGGTAACGGCCTTCGTAATATCCGCGCATACGCTCCATGCCGCCCATCTTGGCATACATGTGCCACGAAGGGGTTCCGGCCGTAGCGTCGGCGTAGAGGTCGTAGGCCAACACGGCGCCTTTCCAGAGTTTCTGGTAGAAGTCGAAAGTCAGCGTGAAACGCCCGAACGTGCGCCGCGTGTTGCCCAGCCACTCGGGATACCATTTGGCTTCGGCCTTGATAAAGACGCCCTTCGAGGCGTTGAACGTCACGTCGCGCGTGTCATACTGGGCGAAAAGCCCCAGGCTGGTGTTGAAGGCATTGGGTTTGTCGCCCGTCGTGGCGATGAAGTTCGAGAAAGGGTCCTGTTTCTCGGGGTCGTAACGTTTTCCGTCTTTCCAGAGGTCGTACATTTCGCCGATCTGTCCGCCGGGCTTCGGGACATCGCCGTTGTCGATACGCTGCATGTAGTCGACCATCCCCGAGTCGTTGTATTTGGCCCCGGTGTAGTCGATGCCGCCGCTCACGCCGATGTAGAAGCGGCCTACGAGCGCCGTGCAGTAGGAGATGCGGAAGATGCCCATCGTCGTCGTAAGGTCCTGGGCATAACCTTCTTTACCGGCCTGGTATCCCACGCCGTAGAAGGCGCCGGGGAAGTAGACGAATGCTCCCGAGTAACTCAGCCGCTGCTTGTTGTGGTTGTAGATATTGTCGCCCGAGAAGCGCAGCAACACGAATTTTTCGGTTGTGAAATTACCGTAAATCGAAATATTCGACGGTGCGGTGATCGAGTCCGTACGGTCGAGCCGGTAGAGGCCCGCCAGCAGGAAACCGATGCCGAAACCCACGTCCGACGAGTAGTTGGGGCCCGGGGCGATGCTCCAGTCGATCTTCTTTTCGAAGGTGCGGTCCTGGTTCGAACGGCTGTAATAGTCGATGATGCGGCGGACCAGTCCCGGCCGCTTCTGCACTGCCGTGAGGGCTGATGTATCGGTTTGCTGAATATGCTTGGCGTTCGGATGGGTCTCGGCCTGCCCGATCAGCGAAAGCGTCTGTTCGGTCGTCGGAAAATCCTCCTTTGAGGTGTCCGTGCTCTGGGCTGACGCACGTAGCGTGATTGTCGCCAGGAGAACGGTAAAGAGGAGTAAATAGGTCTTTTTCATCAAAATAGAGATCGGAGTTGGTTACAAAGATAGCCAATATTTCCGATCGTGCAAAATGAACAATCCGAACCCCCGAAAGTGGCAACGAAACGGGTAAAAATTCCTACCTTTGTGGTAATTCAAACAATTCTGACCTATGGAAATCCCCCGCCCGCAATTGCTTCCGGAACCTGAAACCCCCTCCGATCCCGCCCGGATGACCTGCGACGAGGAGGTCGTCGACGCTTTGTTCCGCAGTGCCGATTTCGTCGCGCTCGACCGTGAGCACCTTTCGGTGCAGGGATGTCTTTTTACAGGGTGTATCTTCGCCGGGAGTGTCCTTGCCCATTCGCAGTTTTCGGATGTCGTTTTCCGCAACTGCGATTTTTCGAACGCCGACCTGCAGGGGAGCAGTTTCCACCGTGTGGAGTTCTCCGACTGCAAACTCTCGGGAACCAATCTCGCCGAAACCACGCTCAACCACCTGTCGTTCGGCCGCTGCAAGGCCGAATTCGCCAATTTCGCCTTCTCACGGCTCCGGGCGGTGCGGTTTACGGCTTGCCCGATGCACAGCGCCGCTTTCGGCGACTGCCGTTTCGAGCGCGTCGAATTCACGGAATGCGACCTGACGTTGGCCGAATTCTTCGGAACACGCCTGCGCGGGCTTTCTTTTGCCGATTCGGACATCCGCGGCATCCGGGTTCGGGAACTCGATTCATTTGAGTTGAAAGGTTTAAAAATCAATCCGTTGCAAGCTGTTGAACTGGCTCGTCTGCTGGGTGTCGAGATTGAAGGAGAATAAGTTTTTCAAAAAATTTACATATTTTATAAAAAATCTTAATAAAATATTTGGAAGTTTGATTCTCAAGCACTACCTTTGCTTCATCTTAAATGATAAAGATTTTTAAGAATTAATTAAAATTATTTAGTATGAAAGCAAAGATTAACGAGTGGTTCCGTACCGCCCTGATCATGTTGGGAGAGAGCATTAAATTGCGCGAGATGTAAAAATCTCCCTTTTAAACTGAAAGAAACCAAAACTTCGATAAACGAACAGCCCGGCTTGCAAAAGCCGGGCTGTTTTGTCGTTACGGGGATTCCGATACCTATTTGAGGTCGATCTTTTTGAGGATCTCCTTCGGAACGGCATTCTTATTCACCAGTACGGTCATCGTCTTGTAGGCGACGAACGGACGCGAGAAATACCAGTATCCTTCGTAGGGACCCGCCGTGTTCCACGAGTTCTTGACCTTGTAGTAGGGCGTTCCGTTCTGGTCGACGGCCGTACCTACGATCTGCATGCCGTGGTCGTCGGTGGTCTCGTAGTTGTCGTAACCCTCCTGGCGAAGCTCCTGCGTGATGCTGCGCTCCTTGCCGGGCTTGTCGAACTTGTAGAGGGCTTCGTCCTTCTCCTTCTGGGTGAGTTTGCCCCATTTCTCGGCCTCGGTTCCCTCCATGCCTTCGATGTCCGCTTCGGGAATGATGCCCAGCCCCTTGGTGCGGCTGAAGCCTTTTTCGCTCACATCCGTACCCCAGGCGATGGTGTAACCCTTCTCCAGCGAGTTGTCGATGATCTCCATGAACTCGTCGAGGGGCACGTTCCACACCTTGTCCCAGTTCCAGTTGTCGGGAACCTCCATGGCGAACTCCGTGTAGAAGGGGTGGTGGGTGAACGACGAGAACTCGACGTAGTCGTTGAGTTTGATCGGGAGCGATGCGGCGAACGTTGCGGGGGTGTACTCCTTGCCTTTGTAGGTGAACTTTTCAGGCATTACGCCGAAGTAGGCGTCGAGGATGCCGTTCAACCCGGCCTGCCAGGCCGTCGTGAGCTTACCGCCGTCCTTGCGCTTCTCGGCAGCGGCGATCACCGCGTCGGCATAGGCTTTGATCACGGCGTCGATCTCATCGAAATTGGGCTTGTCGTAGCCATAGTTCAGTCCCGGGTAAATCTCCGTCGGGACGATGCCGTAAGCCTCGATTCCGTGCAGCACGTCGTGGGCCTGTCCGCCGACGGCGAGGTTCAGGCAGCCGTGCAGACGGACGTATTTCACCGCCTTCTCGAAGTAGATGTTGCGCACGATCCACATCACCGAAAGGTCCAGTTCGGGGCCTCCGGCGCGCAGGATTTCGCTTTCGAGGAACGAGAGGGTCGAGTAGCACCAGCAGGTTCCGCTGCGGCTCTGGTCCTTGACCGAGGTGACGGGCAGGATTTTGACATCGGTGAAACGGTAGCCTTCGGCCGGGGCCGGGGCGGGTTTCTGCGCTGCGGCTCCGAGCAGGGAGCACAGCGCAAATGCTGCGAGAATCAGTTTTTTCATCTATCGTTCGGTTTTAGTTTTCCATTTACGAACCGCTTTCCGGAGCCAGTCTTCCGGCAGGTCGCGGTTGTTGCGGCCCTGTAACCTCTTATTTGCGGTCCTGCTATTTCTTCGATGCGGCGACGATCTTCAGGCACTCGTCGAGGCTGAGTTCTTCGGGCTTAGCGCCCTTCGGCAGGCGGTAGTTCTTGCCTTTGTAAGCGATATAGGGTCCGTATCGGCCGTTCTTGACGAGCATGTCGGGGTCCTCGGCAAAGCTTCGGAGCGGCGTGTTGGCTGCTGCCGCGGCTGTCTGGTGGGCGCGGACGATCTCCACGGCGCGGTCATAACCGATCGTATAGGGATCGTCGGTTTTGGCCAGCGAGGCGAACGACTTTCCGTAGCGTACGTAAGGTCCGTATTTGCCGATGCCGACGGTCAGTTCCTCGCCGTCGAGCTGTCCCAGGTCACGGGGCAGGGCGAAGAGTTCCAGTGCCTCTTCGAGCGTGATCGACTCGATCAGCTGGCCTTTCTTCAGCGATGCGAAGCGTCCCTTCTCACCTTCCTCGCCTTCGATCTCGACCATCGGGCCGTAACGGCCGATGCGGGCCTTCACGATGTGCCCCGTCTTGGGGTCGTTGCCCAGGATGCGGACCTCGCGCGTCTTGGCGGTCTGCGTGGTGA
>JAEZTA010000074.1 GCA_023443765.1 Bacteroidota bacterium
ATGAACATCATCCACTACATGCACGACAAGTACTACTACGAGAAGGCCCAGATGGCATTCGTCGACACCGATCCCCGCATCAACCTCGCCTACGGCGTGGCTGGTCTTTCGATCGCCCTCGACTCGCTGTCGGCCATCAAATACGCCAAGGTGACGGCCCGCCGCAACGCCGAGGGACTCACCGAAGGCTTCGACATCAACGGCGAATTCCCCTGCTACGGCAACAACGACGACCGCGTCGACCACCTGGGCGTGGACCTCGTCTACTTCTTCAGCGAGGAGCTCAAGAAACTGCCTGTCTACAAGAACGCCCGCCCGACGCTGTCGCTGCTCACGATCACCTCGAATGTGATGTACGGCAAGAAGACCGGCGCCACGCCCGACGGACGCCTCAAGGGCGTGGCCTTCGCACCGGGAGCCAACCCGATGCACGGACGCGACAAGAGCGGCGCCATCGCTTCGCTCGCCTCGGTGGCCAAGATGCGCTACCGCGACGCGCAGGACGGCGTTTCGAACACCTTCTCGGTGGTTCCGAAGTCGCTCGGCCCGACGGCTGAGGACCGTATCGAGAACCTCGTGACGATGCTCGACGGCTACTTCACCAAAGGCGCCCACCACCTGAACGTCAACGTGCTGAACCGCGAGATGCTGGAGGATGCCATGGTACACCCGGAGAACTATCCGCAGCTGACGATCCGCGTGTCGGGCTACGCCGTGAACTTCACGAAGCTGAGCCGCGAGCACCAGCTCGAAGTCATCAGCCGCAGCTTCCACGAACGCATGTAAGGAAATATGCTTCGCGTACATTCTTACGAATCGATGGGAACATTCGACGGGCCGGGACTCCGGCTCGTCGTTTTCCTGCAAGGCTGCAACTTCCGCTGCCTCTATTGCGCCAATCCCGACACGATCGAGGCCGGGGAGGGCACGCTGACCGACCCTGCGGAGATTCTCCGCATGGCCGTCGACCAGAAACCCTTTTTCGGGCGGCGCGGCGGAGTGACCTTTTCGGGCGGCGAACCCACCTTCCAGGCCGCGGAACTGGTTCCGCTCGTCAAGGCGCTGAAGGAGGCGGGCATCCACGTCTGCATCGACACGAACGGCGGCGTATGGAACCCGGCGGTCGAAGAACTGCTCGGGCTGGTCGACCTGGTACTGCTCGACATCAAGCAGGCCGACCCGGCGCGCCACCGCACCCTCACCGGACGGGAGAACACCCAGACGCTCCGCACCGCCGAATGGCTCGAAACCCACGGCAAACCCTTCTGGCTGCGCTATGTGCTGGTTCCGGGTTACAGCGACGCCGAGGCCGACATCCGCACGCTGGGCGAACGCCTCGGCGGCTACAAGTCGGTCGAGCGGGTCGAACTGCTCCCCTACCACACCCTCGGGGTACACAAATACGAGGCGATGGAGTTGGAGTACAAGCTCCGCGGCGTGCAGGAGAACACCCCCGAACAGCTCGACCGCGCGGCGGCCCTGCTGCGGGAATACTTCCCCACGGTGGTGGTCAACTGATCGGGATTCCGGTCCGGAAACAGATACGAACGAGTCCCCGGCTGTCGGCAGCCGGGGACTCTTTTTATCCGGTAATGTTCAGGGTCAGAACAGCACCGTCAGCAGAATCGGGTAGTGGTCCGAAATGTAGGGCACTCCGTAATCGTTGGTGATGGTGCGGAACGACATAGCCATCTTCGCATTGCGGTAGAAGATGTGGTCGAGGTTCCGCTTCGGGGTCGCAGTTCCGCTGCCGTAATTGTTGAAGCTGTAAGCGTCACCCGAAGGGGCCAGCGCACGGCCGGCCGTCATCCACTGGTAATAGGTCGTCAGAGCGTCCCGCGAATCGTCGTCCGTCGCATAGGAGCAGTTCATGTCGCCTACGATAAAGAGCGTGGCGTTCTCGCCGGCGAGTGCCTTCATCCGGGCGACATTGAGCTGTGCACTCTTTTCCCGGGCCGTCTTATTCGCGGCATAGGCGGGCATGTGGGTAGTGAAGATCCAGAACTCCTTGTCGGTTCCCACCTCCTTCAGGTGCGCCCAGACGGTCGTGTGCCACTGGGCAGCCTCCCACGCCACAGAGGGCACGTCGGGCGTATCGCTCAGGAAGTAATAGCCCCAGTCGAGGCGCGTGAAACGGCTCTTGCGGTAGAGCAGCACGGAGTTGCCGCCCTTGCTGGTTCCCGTACCGGGCGTTTCGAGCATCTCGTAGTCCGACAAACCGCCCTTCAGGTCAGTACGCTGGATGGTGCGCGGTTCCTGCATGCCGATCACGTCGGGCTTGATGCTGTTCACCATCCTGATACAAGGCTCCTTGCGTGCATCCCAGGCTTTGGTACCTGTATCGTCGGCAGTGACGCAGCGAACGTTGAACGACATCACCTTCAGGGTGTTCGAGCCGCCCGTATCGTCGCCTCCGTCATCCTTGCTCGACGAGCAGCCCAGGGCGCACAATGTAATTCCGCAAAGCAGATACTTCAGTTTTTTCATATTCATTTCAATTTAGGTTGTTAATCGCGTGTTATGACAATTTCGTCGATAAAGTGGCGGCCGGTACCTCCGATCGTGATCCGGGTATCCTTCGTCGCGCCCTGGACAGGCACCGAAACCTCGTACCAGCGGTGGTAGGCATTCTCGTATTCGGGAGCCGTCGTGTTGTTGATATCCGCCAGAGCCGTCTGCGGAAGCAGCGAACTGAGGTCGGGAGTCAGCGTCCCGGCAGTGCCGCCGCCCGTCGTACTGATCTTGACCTCGCAGGGGTCGGGGGCAAACGTATTGGTGCCGCCCAGTCCGACGCCGATCTTGAATTTCAGCGTGACATTGGCAGTCGCTTCGCCCAATGCAGTCAACGCGGGCGTGGTGATGCTGCTCGCGGCGTCCGTACCGTTCTTTCCGACCCGGATATAACCCGTTCCTTCGTATACCGTACCGGCTTTCTCCCAGCCGTCGGGCATGGTAAACTCGTTCGGGAGGTTAGTCCACATCTGCCACGAGGGGATGAAATAGTCGTGGGCCAGGAAAGCGTCGTCGAAGCCCTCGGCCAGCAGCACATTGGCCCCGGCGGGGAGGTTCGAGGTGTAATAGGCGCCCTTCTCATGGGTCGTCAGATAGAATCCGTGCTGGAACAGGAGCTGTCCCGCCGTGGAGATCGTCTTGCCCGAAGCGTGGCAGTTCGTATTGTCGGCCTGCAGAATCTTGACATAGATGAATCCGCCTTCGGCAACGGCCTTGCTCTCCGGAACGTTGAAACAAGCCATTCGGTAGCCGCGCGTATTGGCGGCGGTCGTCAGGGCGAAAGTCTCCGCACCCTCGCCCGTGAAAGGCATTTCCAGGATGCGCACATCGCTGTTCCAGGTGACATTGTCATTGCTCCAGGCCACTTTCCAGTTCTTGGGAACCTGCTGGGTGCCCGCCGCAAACAGGCCGAAGCCGAAGCGCAGGTTGCCGACGATGCGCGACGTGGCCTTGATCTTGAACACCAGTCCGTTGTCCTGCCAGTTATCGCCGCCCCAGCCCGTAGTGAGGAACCGGCCGTCGTAAATCGTCGCAGACCCCGTATTGGCCAGCTGGCAGCCTGCCACGCCTTCGTTGCCGACCTTGGTGATCGTGCAGCCCGCGGGCGAGGAATAGGTAACGGTATTGTCCGCGTAGGTAACGTTGCGGAACCCGAAGGCATTGCCGTCGCGCGAAACCTTGATAAGTCCCGAGATCGGCTTGATGGCGTAAACCGCCTCGCCGAAACGGGTTCCGGTCATCGCAGCGAGATCCGAAAGGGCCGTCGGCAGCAGGAGCGACGCTCCGGCAAGACCCTTCAAAGCACCGCGCTTCTGCGGTACGGCGGTCGATGCGAACGATGCCGAAGCATAGGTCTTCATTATATAGGTAGTGCGGTCCTCCTGTTCAAGCGTAATGCTGCCACTCAGGGTCTTCGCGAGGTCAGCCGTTACCACCTGCGATTCGGGCAGCGAGACGAGCATCGCCTCGTAGGTTCCGGCCTTCAGGTCGGCAACCGAAATCGCTTTGGCGGCAGGGACTTCGGAAGCGGCGTCGGTTTTGGTCACCTTGTCGGCGGCCGGCGGCGTCACCACCAGCAGTCCGTCGGCATCGGCAGCCAACTGGGCGCCCTTCACGACCACTTCGACCTGGTCGCCTACGGCGAGGCTGTGGCCGGCCAGCTTGACGAAGATGCCGGCATCGGCATCCTGCACGGCGAAACAGCCCGCCGGGACGTTGTCCACAGCCACCACGCGGCCCTGTATATAATAGTTGTCGCTGATCGTCACCGCTCCGGAGCCTTTCAGGGCGCGAATGGCCGAAACGTCGGCTTTCACGGGATCGTCGGCGCTCGGACGCTGCGGCTCACCCTCGACCTGGAGCAGAATATCGTCGAGGAAGAAACGCACGTCGTCCGTGGAGGTCTGCATCGCGGCCGAGGTGATGGTGATCGTCGTCGCGGGCGTCGCATTGCGCACGTAAACGGTGAACTCCTTGAACTTGTTATTCTCCACGCCTTCGACCTTGCCTTCGTTGTCCACCGTAGCTCCGCTCGCTGCGTCGGTCTTAACGACCACGCCGGGATTGGTCGGCGTGCCGTAGGCATCGACCATCGCCGAGGCGAGGAAGGTGAGTTTCAGGTCGGATTTCGAAATATTCATCGCCGCGAAGCGTGTCGCGAGTTTAATCGTATAGGCGCCCTGCGTATAGCGGGTGATGAGCGCCTCGTCGCCGCGTCCCACCTGCAGGAAGCCCGGACGGGTGTAGCACTCCGAAACGTCCACCACTTCGGCCAGCACCTTGGGAAGCGAATAGGTCCCGGCGTTCCACGACGACATGAAATCGAGCGGCAGGTCGATGTAAGCGGCTTTGGCGTTGATCACATCGTCGAAACCGGTCGAGAAGGCCACCGTCTGGTTGTCCATGGCCGGGACCGCGGTCGGCTCGGCCGAAGCCTTCGTAACGCAGAACGCGCTCTGGAACGCGACCGTCGGATTCGATGCGGAGGTACTTGCCGAAGCTCCGTTGGTGCAGCGGTGGCGAATCCAGAGTTTACCGCCGGCCGGAATCTTCTTGTCCGCAGGGATGGTAAAGTCGATCACTTTCCACACGGCATCCGAAGCGCCTCCGGAGCTGGTGCCGTTGAATTGGGTCCAGGTCTCCCCGTCGGAACTCCACTCGAAGGCCCAGGCATGCCCGGCGCTCTGGGTTCCGTCGCGGCGGCTGCCGTAGGAGTAACGCAGGTCGCCCGAAAGCTCCTCCTTCACCGGGATTTCGAGTTGCAGCGCATCGCCGGTTTCCCACGACCCGATGACAACACCCCGCTGGAAATACCAGTTCGACGTGGGATTGGTGTGGGTCTTGGTCGAGAACTGCATCGTTACCGGAGAGCCCGTCCGGCGCAGGATCATGCCGTCGTCGAAGTAGCAGACCGCTCCTTCGATAAAGGCATTGTCCAGTGCAAGGCTGCCGTCGATATGGAACGTCTGGGAGATCGGGAAAGGATACCCGTCTCCGCCGCCGATCGTACCGGCGCCCTGCGACAGCAGGATCGAGGTCGAGGAGGACTCCGAATCGGTAACTACATTTACATAAGCCGAACGGCCGCTGGTCGAGCGGTTGCGCGCCACGTTGAGTTTCACGGCGGCATCGCCCATGCCGTTTCTCACGCTGGACGATACCCAGCGAATCGTTTCGCCCGTCGAGGAATCGACGAACTCGATGTGCCAGTAGGCATTACTGGTCACGTTGAGGGTCAGCTCCTCGCCTGCACCGTCTGCGGTCAGGCTCGTCTGCTGAAGGCCCACCCGGCCGACGCTGTCGACTTCCGGGTCGTCGGAACAGGAAGTCCCGGCAGCCAGCAAAGCCGCCGCGCATATCCATAACAAATACTTTTTCATAGCTGTGAGATAAAGGTTCATTTTGGGTTTCAACAATCCGGTCCAAAGTACGGGATGATCCCCGGCCCCGGCCCGGCGGTCCTTGTTACATTTCAATGATATTCAATGAAAAAAATCAAAAAAAATCCTCTTTTCTTTGGAATATCAAATTTTACATCTATTTTTGTACCACACCAAACCACACTAATCCGTCCATCCTATCTGTTGTGTGGTGTGGTGTACTGCGCAAATATACTACTAATTCTAAAAAGATGAAAAAAAGTTACGATGAATTTCAAAGAAAGTGTGATTTTCGGACGATCATGGCTTTCTGTGTGCTTCTGGCAGCGATCGTATTTTCGCCATCGTACGCTTCGGCCCAGAACTTCACCCTTCAGGGAAGCGTAAAGACCGAGAAAGGGGAGCCGGTTCCCGGCGCCACCGTTATCGTCTCGGGGACCCAACTGGGCGCGACAACCGACGCCCAGGGCAACTTCCTCCTGCGCATGGCCAAAAAGCCCGCTGCAGACGCATCAATCGTTGTCTCCTACCTGGGCTACACCTCCCAGACAATCCCTATCGGCAACCAGACCACCTTCGAGGTCGTGCTCCACGAAGAGAGTACCGCGATGGACGAAGTGGTCGTCGTAGGCTATGGTACGGTACGGAAAAAGGACCTTACGGGCGCACTCTCGACAGTGGGCAGCGAAGCGATCCTCAACCGGCAGACCCCGACCATTTCGCAGGCTCTTCAGGGCGCGATGCCGGGCGTGACGGTCACCCGCACCAACTCGGCGCCGGGCGGTTCAGCGTCGATACGCATCCGCGGCATCACGTCGATGACCGAAGGCGCATCCGCCCCCTATGTGGTGATCGACGGCGTGGCCGGCTCGATCGACGATGTCAACCCCAACGACATCGAGAACATCACGGTGCTGAAAGACGCGGCTTCGGCGTCGATCTACGGATCGCAGGCTGCGGCGGGCGTCATCCTGATCACCACCAAGCGCGCCGGCAAGTCGGGCGCGAGCGTCGCCTATAACTATACGCTCGGCCTCGATTTCCAGTCCAAAATACCGAAGTACATGAACGCGTCCGACTACATGTCGGCGGTCAATGAACTGCGCTACAACGACCTCTCGTCGGGTGGCTGGTACCAGGAATTCTCGCGCGAGATGATCGAGAACTACCGCATACTCAACCGCGAGAATCCGGACATCTATCCCAATGTGAACTGGATGGACATGATGCTCAAGGATGTGGGCGTGCGCCACTCGCACAACCTGACGATCCAGTCGGGCGGCGACAAGCGCAGCTCGGTCCTGAGCCTGGGCTTCGACGATGTCGACGGTCTGTTCCGCAAAAACCTCTCGTGGAAGCGCTACACGGCGCGCCTGAACAACGACGTGCAGGTGTTCAAATGGATGAAGGCTTCGGCCGACATTTCGCTGCGCTACACCGACCAGGTCAACCCCCACGCTTCGCCCTCGGGCATCATGCGCTACATTCCGCCCATCTACCAGGCCGTATGGAGCGACGGACGCTACGCCCCGGGCAAGGACGGCGTCAACAAGTACGCAGCCCTGATGTCGGGCGGCGAGAAGGATACCGACAAGTACCTGGCCAACGCCAAGTTCCAGGTGGACATCACTCCCGTCAAGGGACTGACCGTCACAGGCATCTTCTCGCCCCAGTTCTCCTACACCAAGATCAAGGATTTCCAGCGCCAGACCTCCTATTTCAACTACATGGAGGAGAACCTCACCAGTTCGAAGTACATCAGCGACGCCCTGACCACGGAACTCGAAGAGAGCCGCGGCGACACGTTCGCCCACACCACGCAGTTCTACGCCAATTACCAGCACACCTTCGGCCAGAACCATAACTTCAGCGCCATGGCCGGTTACGAAAACTACTGGTACCAGGAGGGCACGATCATCGCCAAGAATACGTCGTTCGCACACTCGCTGATTCCCGACCTGACCGCCGGAAACGCCGACGGCGCCTCGGCCAACTCGAAGGATGTCTTCGAACTGGCACGCCGCTCCTACTTCGGCCGCCTGATGTACAACTACCGGTCGAAGTACTACATCCAGGGCAACATCCGCTGCGACGGCTCCTCGCGCTTCGCCCGCAACCACCGCTGGGGTACGTTCCTCTCGGCGTCGGCCGGCTGGGTCTTCACCGAGGAGAAGTTCATGGAGGCCGCCCGCAAGGTCCTCGACCACGGTAAGCTGCGCCTCTCCTACGGCGAGCTGGGCAACGAGCGCATCAAGGGCTACTACCCCTACCAGGCCGTGCTGGCCAACAACAACGTGGTGGGCTACAACGGTTCGACCCTGACATCGCTGTCGGGCTACGCCCAGTCTGCCGCCGTCGTCACCGACATCACGTGGGAGACCACCTCGACCATCGACGTGGGTTTCGACCTCTCGATGCTCCGCAGCCGCCTGTCGGTGACCGCCGACTGGTACTACAAGAAGACGCGCGACATGCTCCTGCTGGTACCCATCGCCCCGATCATGGGACTTTCCGACCCCTATGACAACGCCGGCGATATGAACACCAAAGGCTGGGAGGTGACCCTCGGCTGGCGCGACCACATCGGCGACTTCAGCTACGGGCTTTCGTTCAACCTCTCGGACGACGTTTCGAAGATGGGCTATGTCGGCAACAAGGAGATCATCAAGGACGGTAAAATCATCCGCGAAGGGGCCGAATACCAGTCGTGGTACGGCTACATCAGCGAAGGCCTTTACCAGAGCCCCGAAGAGGTCGCCAACTCGGCAACCATGGGTTCCTACGTCTCCCCGGGCGACATCCGTTACCGGAACTTCGCCGACGGCGACCCGAACAAACCGCTCATCACGACGGATTACGACCGCCGGGAACTCGGCTCCTCGCTCCCGCACTTCAACTACGGCGGTTCGATCGACCTGGCCTGGCGCGGCATCGACTTCAACCTGACGTTCCAGGGTGTCGGCAAGCGCAACTCCTACCTCACGGACGAAATGGTCCAGCCGCTCCGCTCCCAGTGGTATAACTTTGCCACTTACATCGGGGGGGGGAACTCCTGGAGCCGTAAAAACACCATCGAGCAGAACCAGCGCGCCAAATACCCGCGTTATTCGTGGGCCAGCGCGAACAACAACTACGCAATCTCCGACTACTGGCTCTTCGACGGGTCCTACTTCCGCGTGAAGAACATCTCGCTGGGCTACACCCTGCCCCAGAAATGGATGAACAAGATTCACGTCAAGAGCCTGCGCCTGTCGGTCACGCTCACCGACTTCTTCACCCACAGCCACTTCCCCGAAGGCTGGGACCCCGAGGTAGGCACCACCGGCTACCCCATCACCAAATCGGCGCTCTTCTCCGCACAGCTTAAATTCTAACGTCGCATCTAAGAGAGAAAAGATATGAAAACCCTAAAAATCGCATTATTCGCCCTGGCCGGGAGCCTGGCGGTTTCGTGCAGCGACCTCGACCTGACTCCCAGGGATTCGGCAGGCAGCGGCAGCTGGTTCCAGACCCCCGAGCAGTTCGACCTGAACCTCAACGCCCTGCTCCACCACACCTACTGGCCCATGGAGCGCAACGAATGGACCTCCGGCGAACAGACCGAGCTGGACATGCTGACCGACGACGGGCAGAACCGCAACGCCCCGGGCCGCTTCCTCATCGACGGCGTGAACTCCGACTTCCCGCTTTCGGTCCGCATGTGGGACATCACCTATACGGGCATCAACCGCTGCAACAAGATCATCACCGAGATCAAGAAGCTCGAAGGAGTGATGGATCAGGAGCGCTACGACCGTATCGTGGCCAACGCCCGGTTCTACCGCGCCTGCTTCTATGCCCGCATCATCATCCACTTCGGCGACCCCGTGATGGTTCCCGAAGACATGGACATGGATTCCGAACAGGGCCGTCAGGCTGCCTACGAACTGACCCGTACGGATATGTGGACCATCCTGCCCGACATCCTTAAGGAGTTCGACGAGATCGCTCCCGTGCTGCCCGTATCCTACACGGGCGCCGAGATCGAACGCGCCACGCGCGGCGCAGTCTATGGCATGAAAGCCCGCTTCGCCCTCTATTTCGCGTCGCTGCGCAAATGGGACACGATCGAGAACAACGGATTCGGCAATGCCAACGAAGCGGAGGCCCAAAAGCTCTTCGCAGAGGCCCGCGATGCCGCCTGGAACTGCATGCAGCTGGGAGTCTACACCCTGCAGTCGGATTTCGGACAACTGTTCCGCATGTCGACGAAACATTCGGCCGAGGGTATTTTCAACATTCCCCGCTCGAAATCCATGTCGAACAACTCGAAGTACCAGTACCTCTACGGCGGCGCCACCACGGCCAAACTGCCCCGTCTGTCGGGTGCCCCGACCTGTACGACGTGCCTGCCTTCGTGGTACCTTCTCTGCGCATTCCTCGACGATCAGGGCAAACCCATCGACGAATCGACGGTCTACGACCCCCACAAGCCCTTCGAACACCGCGACCCGCGCTGCACCTACACCATCGTGGAACACGGCACGCAGCACCTGGGCGTGATCTTCGACCCGCACTTCGACGTTACCGAGGTATACAGCGCCCGCGAAGGGGCCATGGTCACCAACAACGATTCGCGCACCTATAAGATCGCCGTCACGTCGAACCAGTATGCCTCCTACAACGGCCTGGTGCTGAAAAAGCATGTCGACGACGACTGGCTGGCTCCGTTCGAAGCCGAGAACGACAAGCTCATCCTGCGCTATGCCGACGTACTGCTGATGTATGCCGAGGCGAAGATTGAGCTGAACGAGATCGACGACACGGTGCTCGACGCCATGAACCGCGTCCGTGCCCGCGCCTACAAGGTGGCTGTCACGGCGACCTCCGACTATCCGGCCATCACCGAGACGGCACAGGACAAACTCCGTTCGATCCTCCGCATCGAGCGCCGCATGGAGTTCGCCTTCGAGAACCTCCGCCTGTACGACATCTGGCGCTGGCGTATCGCCGAGAAGGTGCTCAACCGGCCCTGGATCGGGCTTCCGAAGAAGGATAAGGACCTCCAGCGGGCCTATATCGACAACAACATGTGGTTCCACGGAGCCGTGCCCCAGATCGACGAGGACGGATGTGCGGACTTCATGGCCCCGGTAGCCAAAGGCGCCGCCGACTTCTTCAACAGCAACGCCTACGCGCAGGTACTCGCAGAGTGCAAGTTCGTGGCCCCGAAGAGTTACCTGTGGCCCATCCCGACCACCACGATGCAGGTGATGAAAAACATCAAGGAAAACAACCCGGGTTACTAACCCGCCATGGTACGGCCCGCCGGGCGCCCGAACAGGGGCGTCCGGCGTTCGTGCCGCAACAACGAAAAGACGATGAACAAAACGGTGAAATTCCTGCTCGCATGCACGGGCATCCTGCTGTTCCCGGCCGCCGGGGCAGCCCCGAAAGAGAACACGCTCCGCAATGACAAACTGCAGGTCACGGTCGACGACCAGGGACGCCTGACCAGCATCAGAAACCTCCTGACCGGACAGGACTACGCCGGAGGCGACTACCTCTGGCGCCTCTACTACGACACGCAGAAAGCCAAGGAGATCGAGGTGCTGCCCGGCGAACAGAAACCCCGTGTCACGCGCAGCGGCGACACGATCACGCTGACCTACGACCACCTGAAGGCCACTGATTTCAGCCTCGACAAAGAAGTCGACCTCGACATGCGCCTCACGCTCGGCATCACGCTCGAAGGCGACCAGGTGCGTTTCTCGTCGAAGATCGAGAACCGCGAGCCCCACACGATTGTCCGCGAACTGCACTACCCGCTCGTGGGCAACATGCAGCTTCCGGAGAACCACAAACTGCTGCTCACCCACACCGGAGGCCAGCTTTACGACAACCCCAAAGCGATGATCTTCCGCCACAGCAACTCCTCTCCCTACAAGACCCCGGCGCAGAAGTTCCGCCAGATGGACGCCAAATACCCCATGCGCACCGTTACGGCCGGCTCGGGCGGCTGCATGGCTTCGAACTGCTTCGCCTACGTCGGCGACAGGGAGGGCATCTATTTCGGCAGCCACGACGCGACGTTCCAGGACACGAATCACGGGCTTCGCCTCTACCCCGACGCCGAGGGCAATTTCACCCGGCTGGAATCGGGATTCTACAAATTCCCGCAGTGCTTCGCCGGGGAGACGTGGACGTGCGACGCCAACGTCGTAGCCCCCTACTCGGGCACATGGCACGAAACGTCGAAATTTTATCGCCGCTGGGCCGACACGTGGTGGGACCATCGCGACGCGCCGATGTGGGTCAAGCACATGCGCAGCTGGCAGCGGATCATCTTCCGCCACCAGTACGGCGAACTGCTCTTCAAATACACCGACCTCCCGGGCCGCATCAAGGATGTCGGCGAGAGCGTCGGGGCCGATGCCGTCTTCACGTTCGGATGGTGGGAAACGGGCATGGACCACGGAAATCCCCACTACAACGCCGATCCCGCCCAGGGCGGCGACGCCGGCTGGAAAAAAGCCATCGCCGACTACAAGAAGGACGGCGGCAAGGTACTGCTCTACTTCAACGGCAAGCTGATCGACCGCGAGAGCGAGTTCTACAAAAGCGGTCAGGGCAAGGAAATCTGCTACCGCGACAACACGGGCGCAGAGCTCTTCGAACAGTATAAATTCACGGGCCAGGGCACGTTCCTGGGCGACTACAACGCCCGCACGTTCGTCGTTGCCGACACACGCGCCCCCATCTGGCGCAGGATGTTGCTCGACTGGGCCGACCGCGCCCGCGAATACGGCGCCAACAGCGTCTTCTACGACCAGCTCGGATACGGCGAACGCGCCACCAACTGGGACCTGAGCCGGGAGTTCCCGGTTCCCAACCTGCACGTCATCGCCGACAAAGCCGAGGTGCTGAAACTGGTCCGCGACCGCAACATCAGCTTCGACCCCGAATTCGCTCTCGGCACGGAGTGGCTGACCGACGTGACGGCGCAGTACTGCGACTACATCCACATCTACCAGACCACCGCCGGGCCCAACAGCTTTATCGACTGGTTCCGTTACACGTTCCCCGAGATCATCATCTCCGACCGCGAGGTACGCGACGACACCGACATCGAACGCCGTGTGAACAACACGCTGCTGAAGGGCCTGCGCAACGACATCGAAATCTACCGCTGCCGCGACCTGATCGACAAGACGCCCCACTACCAGGCCTACCTGGCCAAAGCGAACGCCATCAAAGGCCGCTATGCCGACCTACTGCTGGCCGGAACCTACCGTGACACGGAGGGATTCGCCACGTCGAACCCCGGCATCGAGGCCCGCGCCTATGCCAACGGCGACGGCATGGCCATCGTGGCCACGCGAACACAGCAGGGCGAAGCCGTAAAGGGCACAATCGAGGTCCCGGGGTACCGTTTCGTGGAGTCTGCGACGCTGGGCGACGCCCGGGTGTCGGCCGACGGCCGCGAGGTGACGCTGGGACAGTACGACCTCGCCGTATTGGTTTACGAAAAAACGGAATAGCCATGTGTGCGCTGCAAACAGGCGCACCGATCGGAAATTCCGGCGCCCGGGCGTCGGAATTTCCCGTCCTGCGCATCACCAACCGCCATGTCTCGGCACAGGTCTGCCTGCCCGACACCGAATGCGGCTACTACCGGAGCACGCGCTTCGACTGGAGCGGCATCGTGCGCGATCTGCGCAGCCGGGGTCACCGCTATGTCTCCGAATGGCAGCCGCGCCACGACCCCCTGCGCCACGACGGGCTTACGGGCCCTGCGGACGAGTTCACCCAGATCGGTTACGAGGACGCCCGCCCCGGACAGGAATTCCTCAAGATCGGGGTCGGCACGCTCCGCAAACCCTCGGACCAGCCCTACGACCGTTTCCGGCTCTACGAGATCGTCGATCCCGGTATCCGCGACCTGATCACAGGCCGTGACCGCGTCGAGTTCCGCCACCGGATGCTCCACGACGACTATGGCTACGACTATCGCAAGGTCCTGGTGCTGACCGATGCGCCGGGCCTAAGGCTCGAATACACGCTCAAGAACCTCGGCCCCGCACCGCTCACGGGTTACGTCTACAACCACAACTTCTTCACGCTCGACCGCATGACCACGGGGCCCGATACGTCGATCCACTTCCCGTTCCAGCCCGAAGGCACGTGGCGCGAGCCGTACGACAGCGTGGCGCTGACACCCGACGGGGTCGCCTTCAGCCGCACCCTGCGCACGGGCGAGTCGGTCTTCATGGGCGACCTCCACAGCCAGGACCCCGCGACCCGGGAGTACGGTTTCAGCCTCCGCAACCTCGCCACGGGAGCGGGCATCCGGGCCTCGGGCAGCGGCCAACTCTCGCACATGGTCCTCTGGGCCTGCCCGACGGCGGCATGCCTCGAACCCTACACCCCGTTCCGGGTCTTTCCCGGCGAGACGGGCGTATGGCACATCGAATACGAACTGCTGGCATAAGAAAACCCCGGTCTTACGGACCGGGGTTTTCTTATCGTTTCGGGGTGGTGCAGGCATCCACCAGATAGACGATCGAGATATAGGGCACGCCCGCATGGGCCGTAAGCCCGATCTCGCACGTGCGGCTGTTCGAGTACCCCACCCTGACACCCGAGCGTTCGATCACGGGCCGCAGCTTGCGCAGGGCATAGGCATTCACCTCGGGATGGGTGAAGCCACGGTCGCCGGCAAATCCGCAGCATCCGACCTCTTCGGGAACCACCACTTCGTCGGCGCACAGCCGCGCCAGCGAGACGATCACCCCGGCCAGCCCCATGCGACGCATCGAGCAGGTGACATGCACGGCGACAGGTCCGGGTTGGGGCCGGAATTCCAACCGTTCGCGCAGGAAAGTCCAGATAAATTCCGCGGGTTCGTAGAGTTTCATGCGCCCGATCTTCTCGCGCATGCGGTGCAGGCAGGGGCTTTGGTCACACAGCACGGGCCAGCGGCCTCCTTCGCTGGCGCGCCACAACGCCTCTTCCAACTCCGCCGTCTTGCGGTCGGCAATGTCGGCCATGCCTTTGCTCTCCCAGATCGTGCCACAGCAGAGGCTATCCATATTTTCGGGGAAAATCACCTCGTAACCCGCCTTGCGGAGCAGGGCGACCATCTTTTCGGCCAACGGTTCCGCAACCGGCGTCTCGCGGGCGAGGCCCATCGTCTGGTTGATGCAACTCGGGAAGTAGACCACCTTGTCGGGTTCCGGCACCGGGGTCGTTTTCAACACGCCGGGGACACGGTAGGCCCGGGGCATCGAGGGCAGCCATTGGGGTACACCCAGCGCATGCAGGCCCCTGGTCATAGTCGTCATCACCCGCGTCCCGAGCACCCGGTGCGTCGCATCGGCCATCGTCAGCACAGGGCGCAGGGTACTTTTCAGCCCCGCAAAACGGCGAGCCGCAAACTCCCCGGCGGCATGGGCCGCACTGCCGGGCGGGGTCCGAAGGGCGCGCAGCGCATGCGTCAATTCGCCGGTATTGATCCCCACCGGACAACTCGTCGAACAAAGCCCATCCCCGGCGCAGGTCTGCTCCCCGGGGTAACGATAGCCGCGTTCGAGTTCTTTCAGCCGGTGCGGATCCTCGCCGGAGGCCTTCAGCCGGGCGATCTCCCGGCGGACGACGATACGCTGGCGCGACGAGAGCGTCAGCCCGCACGTCAGGCAGTTCACCTCGCAGAAACCGCACTCGATACAGCGGTCGATCAGCGGATCGGTCAGCGGCAGGGGCTTGAAATGGGAGAGGTGGCAGCGGGGATCGTCGTTGAAGATCACTCCGGGGTTCAGCACCCCGGCGGGGTCGAACAACTCCTTGATCGCCCGCATCACAGCGAACGCGTCGTGGCCCCACTCCCGCCGCACAAAGGGCGCCATGTTACGGCCCGTGCCGTGCTCGGCCTTGAGCGAACCGTCGTATTTACCGACGACGAGTTCCACAACATCGTTCATCAGCGCCTCATAACGCGCCACTTCGGCCGGTTCCGAAAACGACTGGTTGATGATGAAATGGTAATTGCCTTCGAGCGCATGGCCGTAGATGCAGGCGTCGTCGTAGCCATGGCGGGCGATCAGGGCCTGCAATTCGGCAGTAGCCTGCGGCAGGTCTTCGATGTGGAACGCGACATCCTCGATCAGCGACGTGGTCCCCGGACGGCGGCTGCCGCCCACGGCGGGGAAGATGCCCGAGCGCACGGCCCAGTATTTCGCCTGCTCCGCCGGATCGTCGGTGAACCGCGCAGGGACGCAGAGCGCAAATCGCCCCAGCAAAGCCTCGATACGGGCGACGTTGGCGGCCAGCTCTTCCGGCGTATGCGCCTTGGTCTCGGTCAGCACAGCCGTAAGGCCCTCGCCCGTCGTGTCGCCGACCGAAGCCAGCGACTTCCGGTCGAGCATCTCGGCGCTGTGCACGATCCGCTCCCCGGCGGCGTCCTGCAAATTGTGCATCTCCACGACGGCGCGGCTCGCCTCGCCGATGTCGCTGAAATAGACCATCGCCGACGCTTTGTATTCGTATTCGCGCTCCGTGCGCATCGTGACCCCGGCCAGGAACGCCAGCGTCCCTTCGGAGCCAACCATGAGGTGGGCAATGATGTCGAACGGATCGTCGAAACAGATGAACGGCAGCAGGTTCAGCCCCATGACGTTCTTGATCGAGTATTTGTGGCGGATACGCTGCACGAGGGTCTCGTTGGCGCGAACCCCGTCGCGCAGGGCTTCGACGGCGCGGAGAAATCCGCCGCGGCTTTCGGAAAAAGCCCGGCGACTCGCTTCATCGCCCGTATCGAGCAGCGTGCCGTCCGTCAGCACCAGTCGCGCCGAAAGCAGCACCCGGTCGCTGTTGGCATGCGTTCCGCAGTTCATGCCCGAGGCGTTATTCATCACAATGCCGCCCACCATGGCGCTTTTGACCGACGCGGGGTCGGGCGAAAAGCGGTATCCGAAGGGTTTCAGCACTTCGTTGACCCGCGCGCCCACGACACCGGGCTGAAGCCGCACGGCGCGGCCGCCGTCGAGCACCTCGCAGCCCTCCCAGTATTTGCCCGCCACGACGAGCACCGAATCGCTGACGGCCTGCCCCGAAAGGCTCGTCCCCGCCGCGCGGAACGTGAGCGGCACGCTCAGCTCACCCGCCGCCTGCATGAGGCGGACGACCTCCTGCTCGCCGGCGGCGCGCACGACGAGCTGCGGAACGAGGCGGTAAAACCCGGCGTCGGTTCCCCACGCCAGGCGGCGCAGGTAGTCCGTATAAACCCGCTCACGGGGGATGAAAGCGCGCACGGCGCGCAGGAATCTGCGATGTTTGTCGGTCATAGGTTCTTTATTCAAAAACAGGAGAGGCGCGGCCTCTCCTGACAAATATACGAAATCGGCGGGTTCGGCGCAAGCTTTACCGCCCGGCATTGAGCTGCGCCAGCAGCCCGTAGAACGCCGCATGCCCGATATGGGCCGCAGGGGCGATCGTCTGAAGGCTCTCCACGCCCTGCAACCCCTCGCGGAGCGCAGGTTCGAGCAGGGCGAACGAGCGCGAAATCTGGCCGCCCATCAACAGGCATTCGATCTTTTGTTCGTCCAGCAGGCCGCGGATGGCCCCGGCGAGGATGCGCCCCGCCTCGGCGAAGGTCTCCCGCGCCGCAGGGTCCCCCTCGGACGCCATGCGCCCCAGGTCGGCCACCGTCAGCGCCGAATCCCCACGGCCCGTGCGCTCGGCGTAAATGCGCAGGAATCCCCGCTTCGAAACGGAATCTTCGAGGATGCCATCACCATAAGGGCAGTTGTAAATCGGGATCCGTGGCGACCCTGTGGGCGAATACTGTATCTCGCGGCCGAGGCAGCAGGCGAAGCCGAGCCCGGTTCCGAGCGTCACCAACGCGGCATTGGCCGCCTCCCGGGCATTGCCGCAGGTCATCTCGCCCAGCATCGCCGCATTCACGTCGTGCATGAAGCGGACCGGCATGCCGGGACCTGTCTCCGGAAGCCCGTGCAACAGGTCGGTGAGCGAAAGCCCGTAGATGCTCCGGAACTTGTGTTCCATGCGGGGGATGCCGTTGGCATAGTCGAACGGTCCCGGGAAGGCGATGCCGATGCCCGCCAGCACAAGGCCGCTGCGCGCGGCGAAGGCAGCGCCCCGGGCCACCGAAGCGGCCAGGGCGCCCGTAATCTCTTCGCGCGTGCCGTCCGAAGGCATCGGGCAGGAGAACTCCGATCCGGGGATCAACTCCCCGGCGGAACCTGCCACGACAGCCTTGAGGAACGTTCCCCCGACATCGAACAGCAGTCGGCAGCTATTCGTTTTCAAATCCATCCTTGAGCATCGTCTTGTGGACGCAGATCGGCTCCGTACGCAGGTTTTCGATCACATAGCGACCCATGTCCGCGGGAACCACGACCATATCCATATACTCGGCATCGAAGAAGCGTTCGGGTTTGTCGACCGAACGGATACGCACATGCTCACCGTCGACCAGCACCAACACATGGAACTTGCCGTTGGTGTTGTCCTCGATCGACTTCTCGAACTCCAGGCGACGCAGCGAGAAGTAGAGCAGGTCGCATTCGCCCACGATCTTCTCGGCCCAGCCTTCGCCCTGACGCACGGTCCGGGGCTGCTGGACGATGTTGTTGCGCACCCAGGTCGTGTCGCGCTCGTAAGCCAGCGTGCGCTCACCGTGCCACGTGTGGATGGGACGCGGTTTGCCGTCGAGGTCGGCGCGCAGGTAGTCGTAGAGCTTGTAGGTGTAGGAGCCGATCGTAAGACTGCCGATCTCCAACACCACCTGGTTGCGGCCCGAAGAGTGGATCGTACCCGCAGGAAGCATCACCTGCAGGCCGGGTTTCGACTCTTCGTAGCTGACGTATTTCAGGTAATCGACGGGCTTGTACTCCGTGTCGGCCAGTTTGATCTCGCGGATGAACTGCTCGGTGTCGGCCCCGTCGCGGAATCCGACGAACGTCCTGGCATCCTGAGCAGCCACCACCACGTAGTAGCTCTCGTCCTGACGCCCCAGCTCCCCGAAGTGCTCCTCGTTGTATTTGGCGCCCGAGTGCACCTGGATCGACATGTTGCCGTTGCTGTGGTACGTATCGTCGTAGTTGAAACGGATGGGGAAGTAGCCGCCGAACTTCTCGACGCACTTTTGGCCCATAATCGCATTGCCTTCGGTCTGCACGAACGAGAAATAGGGGAAGTCCACCTTCTCGCCGCCCACTTCCACGACGATCGACACCTCCATCGGGATCAGGTCGAAGACCCAGGCGCAGTTGCGCATCGAGTCGGGCAGGTTGCGGAGTTTCTTGACGTAGGTTCCGCCCCAGACTCCTTCCAGGTAGACCGGTTTGCAGCGGAACGGATAGGAAGCCAGCGATTTGAAAATCTCGGTCAGCGCACCCATCGGAATCAGCTGCACCTGCTCGGGACGGTCCGAGGCGACGTAGTAGTCGATCAGCGCCCCGCGCAGCAGTTCGCCGCGGTGGTGAACGCCGATCTCGAAATCGGCATAGTAGCAGCGGCGGATCACCAGGTTGGCCGGGCGGGCGACCTTATCGCCGAGGTTGGCGAATTGACCGCGGCGGATACGCAGAATCGACTCCTTGGGCGTCACGTCGAAGTAGCACTTCACGTCGTAACAACCGCGCATCTCCTTCACCAGAGCGCCATAACCGTAGACCACCACCACGCGGCCTTTGGCTGCGGGGGCTTTCAACGCCTCCAAACGCGCCTTGAACGCCGCGAACTTCTCCGGATCGAAGAAATCTTCGAAGCTCCGCCTGATCAGGCGGCCGAACAGCAGCGAAGGGTCCTTATGCTTATCCCATTCGAGGTTGGGGTTGATCATGTCGGCGATCTCCTGCTCCGATTTGAGCACCTCGGCAAACGGCAAAGCCTCCATTTCGATACCCCGGCCCATAAGCTGCTGCGAAAGCAGGTTGACCATCCGCGTCCAGTCGGCGGTGGCATAGCCGTCGAAAGCCACGACGACGTTTTTGCCGGGTTCGCGGCCGAGCCGCTCCGCAATATCCGAAGCCAGCTTCGAAGCCGCCTTGAGGGTTCCGCCTACGACCGCCTCGACAGCTTTTTTGGGAAGTTGCGGACGGTTGACGGCACGGGGGTCGTCATACGGGAAAGGGTTGTACATGAAACTCATGACTGATATACTTTTATAGGGTTAATTAGTTTATTTCGTGATATTCGAAATCCATGATCTCGGAGAGCATACCCAGCTCGCGCAGGTAATCACCGTCGACGATGGCGAAATGCTGCGTGGTGCCGATCTTCAGTATCTCCTCGAAAAGCCGCTCGACGGGCACTACCGGACGGAAGATGCTGTGCGAATAGGTGGCCAGGATGTGATCGCCTTCGAGCGAGTCGACCAGCGTGGCGACCAGCTTATAGCGGCCGTCGCACTCGACCAGCTGAGCCATGGTCTTGCGGCCCGGGGAGATGCGGTACCAGGCAAACGGCGCCCCGGCATACTTATATGAGGTTTTGGCGAAGCGCACGTCGCGGGCGATGACCACATTCTGCTGCCAGGCGGGGTCGTTGTGGTCGTTGGGACCGGCATGGCCGCCTGCGAAAGTGCCGTAGTCGGACTCGATGTGGAACGGTTCGAGGAAGTTGACGTTTTTGCCCGAAATCAGTTTCAGCAGGTAGGTGATCAACCCCGCACCGATGTCGGCCTCGGGGACCAGCACCGAGCAGTTGTCGTTGAACCACGGGTGGTAGAACCCGGCGCGCAGGCCCACCAGTTCGAACATGGCCCGGTCGATGTCGTTGAAGACCATCACGTCGATGTCCGAGCGCTGAGCCATCTTCTGAAGGCCGATCGAGGCCCGCACCGAGGCTTCGAACTTGTCGCGCGCCACATCGTCCATCATCTTGTAGTGCGAAGTCAGCTCGTCGCAGTAGGCCTTCAACTCCTTGTCGCTCACGGCATCGATCTCTTCGCCGTAGACCGAATAGGGCAGGAACCGGATTTCGGGTCCCAGTTTGGTGAACAGGTCGTAGGGGTCGATATAAGTAGACCACATGGCCTCGTTGTAGTTGGCCAGCAGTCCCACGTTCGACTGGCGGAGGATCGCACGGGCGCGGGCCGCCGAAGCGAAGAGGCGAATCTGTTCGGTGACCTCCCCGCGCGAGCCCATCACGACCTTCACGTGCTTGCGCCCCGTGCGGGGAACCGACCCGGAGGCTTCCAATGAGCCGACGAGCGTTCCGGCGCAGAGGTAGTCGATGAAGTCGTCCTCGTCGAGCGTATCCCGGAACGAAACGTGGTCTTTGGCGACGTTGACGAAGAGGATCGGCACGTCGGGCATGTCCCTGAGGAAGCGGATCCACGCGAAGTCCTCGGACCAGGAGAGGAACTCGGCGATCACGAAATCGACCTTCTCCATGTAGAAGTGGTCCATGGCGTCCATGGCCTCCTCCTTGTCGTAGACGATTCCGGGAAACACGACATCGAGGAAACCCATCGTCCCGAGTATCTTTTTCACATCGGCATCCTTGCGCTCGGCGTAAGTGCCCCGTTTCAGTCCTTCGCCCAGCATCTTGAAGCGCGGCGACGCGATCAGCAGCAAACCTGCCTTCGCTTTTCTGGTTTTCAGGTTACTATTCATGTCTGATTTTGTTATAGTCCTTCATATAGAAATATTTGGCGCCCAGCAGCATCACCACGCCGCACACCAGCCACACGATGGCCAGCATCGAGATGCCGAACGACAGTCCGGCGACCTGCTTGACCATACCCAGCACCAGGGGAGCCAGCGCACCGATGGCGAAGCCGGTCATGATCATCACGCCCGAAGCCGACGAGTGGTAGCGGGGCGGGATAACGTCGTAGAGCACCGTGTAGGTGTTGGCGTCGAAGAATGCACGGGCGAAGCCGAAGCCGGCGAAACCGATGTAGATCATCCACAGCGTCGACGAATTGCCCATCAGGACGATGAACGGCACGGCGACCAGCAGGCCCAAGCCCTGCATGGCCATGCGCCACGCGGGATGCAGGCTGCCCAGTTTGTCCGAGAGGCGGCCGGCCAGCAGCACGCCGATAAAGGCGAACAGGTGGGTGTAGAACATCGAATGGAATCCGGCGCCAGCGAGGTCCATGCCGAAGTTCTCGTAGAGGTAGGTCGGCATCCACGTGAGGTAGCCCGTCAGCACGAAGATCAGTCCCGCGAAGCAGACCGTGAGGATCAGGGCCGTCGGCGTGGTGAAGACCATGCGGAAACCCTCCATGATGCGCGGCTTGGGCTCGGCGGCCTCCGCGGCAGCCACGGCGGCGGGTTCCTTCTTGTCCCTGAGGCGCACGGCCATGACGATGCCGTGGACGACGCCGATGGCGCCGAAGATGTAGAATGCGCTCCGCCAGCCCCACAACTGTCCGATATATCCTGCGGCGTAACCGCTGATAATGATGCCGATGTAGTAGGCCGTCTGGTGGACCGACATGGCGAAGGCGCGCGTTTTGTCGTGGTATTGCGCCAGCAGCGAATAGTTGGCCGGGCCGAAGAACGCCTCACCGCCGCCTGTGGCGACGCTGCGCATCAGCACGAGCATCACGAACCCGTTGCAGAGTCCTGTGAACATCGTGGCCACGCTCCAGAACAGGATACTCCCCGTGACGATCCATTTGCGGCTGAAACGGTCGCCGACCAGTCCGCCAATGGGGACCAGCAGGGCGTAGAAAAGGTTGAAAACCGTGGCGATGGAGCCGATGGCCACGTCGCTCAGGCCCAGGTCCTCGCGGATGAGCGGAAGCACCACGTTGAAGACCTGCCTGTCGGCCTGGTTCAGCAGGTAGGCGACCCACAGCAGGGCCAGCACTTCCCACTTGTATTTCGGGTTCTTCTTCCCGACGGTTGCAGTTGTCATAGGTCACAGGTTGGGGTTAATACAGCATGTCGTTGGTCGTTCCGGCAGCCTGCTTCCCGGCCGTTGCGGCGCGGAAAGGCACGGCGCTGCGCTCCATGAGGAACATCGGGCTGTCCCAGACGGGAAGTCCCGTCAGTTTCAACTGTCCGCCGATGCTGTGGCCGTGGGGCAGCGTCAGCGCGTAGATGCGGCCCGTAATCGGCTCCACGAGGACCGGATCGGAGAGCGACAGCCCCTTGATGGCCAGCTCCACCTCGTCCCACGCCAGCTCGTTGGCCGGAATCCGGTCGGAATACCAGTACATGGCCCCGACGGTTTTACCCTCGGCATTCGAAATCCCCACGACGGCGATCTCGCGGGCCGTATTGGCCCGGTATTCCAGCCGCCCGGCAGGTTTCATGTCGCGGTGCAGCAGGTTGACCATGTGCTGTACGCCGTAGTAGGAGGGACGTTTGTAAACCACCTCTTTCAGGAGATTCGTGCGCAGCAGTCCGAACGACTGCTGCATGTTGGGGTATTGCAGGTCCACGAGGGTGAAGATCGACGACCGGATGCCCAGTGCGAAGTCGTTGGCCATGCGGCGCATGTCCCACTTGGCCTGGCTGTATTCGCTCCACTCGTAGTAGCGCAGGGCATGGCCCCATTCGAGCACCGAAGGACAGCCGCTCTCGCCCTGGAACAGGCGGAGGCGCGGATCGTACGAAACGACGAGTTCGGCCAGCGCTTCGATGCCGCGCGTGGCGTCGTCGGGATTTTCATAATAGGGGTGGAAACTGACGTAGTCGATCAGCCCCAGCTTGCCCCGCTCGCGGAGCATGTCGAGCACGCGGGTCGTAAAGTCGATGGGCATGCGCGAAAGCCCGAATCCGATGACGACCGCCTGGGGATCGACCTTGCGTACGGCTTCGGCCGTGCGGACCAGCAGTTCGGCGTAGGCATCGGGGTGCCTGGCGTTGTTGCCCAGGTTGGGTTCGTTCCACACCTCCCACTCGGCCACGCGCCCCTTGTAGCGGCGAACGACGGCCGTAACATACTTTTCCCAGGCGCGCATGGTCTCCTCGTCGGTGAAAATCCGTGAGCCGAGACCTTTGGCGGCCCCGTAAATCGGATTGCCGTAGGAGAGACACATCCACGGTTTCACACCCTGTTCGACCAGTCCGTCGACCGCTTCGTCGAGCCATGCGAATTCGTATTTGCCCTTCTCTTTCTCGCAGCGCGCCCAACCGCTCTGGAGGCGGGCAGCGCCGACACCCAGTTCGCCCACATAAGGCTTGTAAGCCGAGAATTCAGCATACTCCCGGTCGAGGGTTTCACACCCCACCGACCAGGCGGGGTTGGCCAAATCACGCGAATTTGCGGTCGTTACCGATCCGATCTGTTCGAGCCTGGGAGATACCATCTGCATCTTTTTCCAGGTCAGCGACCAATGTTGTGCGGGTGCAGACGATGCAAACGAAAGGCCCAATAAGCTGAGAAAGAATGTTTTTTTCATTTTAAAAAGCGGTTAGCAGTTTTTTTTCGTATCTTTGTAATCCCCAACATAAAAGGTGTGGGGTGTGGTGCTTATTTCTGATTGGTGTTGTGTAGTGTGGTGCAAATATAAGCAAAAAAACAAACAAACCAATATTTATTTCATTTTTTTAAGCTACAGACATGCCTGAAAAGATTAAAATCGATCCGGATAGCCAGATTCCGGTTTACAAACAGATTGTAGAACAGATAGAACAACTGATACGAAACGGCGACTACCCCGAAGGGTATCTGCTGCCTTCGATGAACGAACTATCGGCGCTGCTCGACATCTCGAAAGAAACCGTAAAGAAAGCCTATTCCATCCTCCGGAACAAGGGATACATCGACGCCAGGCAGGGCAAAGGGTTCTACGTCGCAGCGACCGGCGCGGCGAATAAACTCCACATACTCGTGCTGTTCGACAAGCTGAGCAACTACAAACAGGTCCTTTTCAACTCGTTCGCCGAGGAGATCGGCGATGCGGCCGAAATCACCATACGCCTCCACAACCAGAACGTGGAGCTGCTGGAATATTACATCGACGAGAACCTCGATCTGTTCGACTACTACGTCATCACGCCCCACTTCCCGTTAGACGCCGCCTCGCAGAAACGCGTGATGAAGATCCTCACACGCATCCCCAACCGCAAGCTGATCATGGTCGACCACTGGATGGAAGCGCTGCCGGGCAACTACGGCGCCGTCTATCAGGATTTCAACAACGACGCCTACGAAGGACTGGGCTACGGGCTCAAGAAACTCAAGACCTATTCGAAACTCAACGTCGTGACGCTTCCGTCGAGCCTCTATTATACGTCGGTAAGCAAGGCTGTCGAGCGGTTCTGCAACGACAACGGCATCGCTGTGGAGTTCCACACGAAGATCACCCCGGAGATCATCCGCGAAAAGGAGGTCTACCTGATCCTCAACAGCCAGTACGACCTCGGACTGATCGAACTGGTGCGCCGCGCCCGCGAACTCAACTACCGCGTAGGCCGCGACATCAGCATCATCTCCTACAACGAATCGCCGATCAACGAGATCATCCTCAACGGCCTGACGACCATTTCGACCGACTTCCGGCAGATGGGCGTACTGGTGGCCCGGATGATCCTCGACAAGGCCCCCGCCAAGATCAGGTGCGACTTCGAGATGATCCGCCGCAACACTTTTTAGGCACAACCGGCCCATGAAAGCGGAGAACCCTTTACCGGGTTCTCCGCTTTTTTTACGTACCAGGGCCCACGAAGGGCCGAAACCGGTCGCGCAGTTCGGGATTTTTTTGTACCTTCGCCGGAAAACCATTCCCAACGACATGAAGAACCGACTTCCCGACCTGAACGTCCCGGCCCGCGAACGCATCGGCTGGGTGGACCTCCTGCGTGTGATCGCCTGTTTTTTGGTGGTCTTCTCCCACAGTTGCGACGCCTTCGTCGCTGTATTCGACAGCGACCGCGCAACGTTCCTGCAAGGCGCCCTGGCCGGGAGTTTCGTCCGGGCCTGCGTACCGCTGTTCGTGATGATGTCGGGCGTGCTGCTGCTGCCCGTACGGATCGAAACCGGGGCTTTCTACCGCAAGCGGATCGGCCGCATCCTGCTGGCGCTGGTCTTCTGGTCGCTGGCGCTGCCTGTGCTCTACTACCTTTACATGCGTTTCGTCGGGACTTCCAGCCCCTCGATCGACCCTGCGATGTTCACCGGCGAAGCCACGCTGCACAAGATGTGGACCTTCGTCTTCAACTTTACCTACGACACCACGCCCCTCTGGTACCTCTATATGCTTCTGGGCCTCTACCTGATCATGCCGATTCTGAGCGCCTGGCTCGAACGGGCTTCGCAGCGCGACCTGCTGATCATCCTGGGCATCTGGGGCATCACGCTGCTGCTGCCCTACGTAAAAATGCTGGCTCCGATGCTCGGCTATGCGGGCAACTACGGCAACATGGGACTTTACGGCATCTGCGACTGGAACGAGTTCGGCACGTTCTACTACGTTTCGGGCTTCGCGGGTTACCTCGTGCTGGCCTTCTACCTCGTGAAATTCCCGCCCGCATGGAACTGGCGCAAGACATTGGCCATCTGCATCCCGACCTTCATCGTCGGCTACTTCATCACGGGACTGGGCTACGTGGTCATGCAGAAACATTTCCCGGGCAACTACGCCTACCTCGAAATCGTCTGGTATTTCGCCGGCATCAACGTCTTTATGATGACCGCCCCGGTCTTCATCCTCGTGCAGAAAGCTGCCGCAAAACCCCGCGCATGGCTCTCGCGGCTGGCGGGCGCAACGTTCGGCATCTACCTCTGCCACTTCATCTTCGTGCAGGCGGGTTACGACCTCGTGCAGCAGATTCCGGGTCTTCCCGCGCTGGTGCGCATCCCGCTGATCGCCTGCGGAGCCTTCGCCGTGAGCTGGCTCGTGGTGTGGCTGATGCAGCGCTGGAGCCTCACGCGTAAACTCGTGGAGTAATCCACAAAACGGGACTGTGTCCCGCTGAATATCCATCCGACTTTCCGGAGCGCTTCAACACTGCGCTCCGGTATTTTTTTTTGTGCATCCCTGCATCCGCCCGGGAGAGTAGCCTGTTCGTGATGAAAAACCGCCGGTTCATTGAATATCGGAGTCGGGACTCTGTTTTTCGGGAGAGAGTTGGTACCTTTGACCGATTTTTTACCAAATGTATAACGCTCCCGTCATGTGCAAATTAGCTGCGGCGGGCTCACTCCTGAAAATTTAAAATATGACATTTTTGACTTCCCGTCTGCATCGCATCCTGTGCCTGGCAACCGCAACGAGCGCATGGTTTATCTCGTGCGAAAAGGTAGCACAACTGAGCGACTCGGCCCGGGTGGAGGAGATCTCCATCCTCACGGCCGATCCCGACCGCGTGATTTTCGACCAACCCGTCATCAAGGGCGAAGTCATCGAACTGCCGCTCGTTTACGGCAAATACCTTTTTCCGATCACCATCTCTCTGGATGTCAAAACGGAATCGGGCTGCAAGCAAATCCTCGGGTTCGACGAGGATACGCAGTTCACGTTCGACAACCAGAACCACATCCGCGAACTCTATACGGTATCGGCCAGCGGCGCCACCACGCGCTGGAAACTCCAGATTATCGACGCTCAGTCGAACGAAGCGGCCGAAATCGTCCGGGTCGGAGTTACGGCCGGGGGGGGGTCGGAGACGCTGGTTGCTCCGCTTGCCCGCATCGATAAAATCAACTCGGAAATTGTCTTCCAAGCGTTAGGTACAGCCGCTTATCCGCTGACCTTCACCCCCGAATTCACGCTGTCCGACGGCGCCGACTGGGCTGACGAAACGGAAGCGCCGCAGAAGACGCTGGCCTTCGACAAGGCGGAGAGCACACTGAAATACACCATCGAAGCAGCCAGCGGCCTCACGAAAACCTGGACGTTCCGTTCGGAAATCATCAAACAGACCGACAATGCGAGCACCAGCACGCTGACCGAAGACCAGGTAGAACGCCTGACGCCCGTCGCTTCGGCAATCGGCTTCCGGTCGGAGACGGTACAGCTGGCCGGAGCTACCACCGAATTCAACGTATCGAAAGTCGGAGGCCGCATTAACCTGATGATCAGCCCCGTGGCCCGCGCGCTGGAATTCCCCGTCAAGGCGGTCGTCGAACTACCCATCCACGCGAACTCCATGCTGACAGGCGCTGCCGAAGGCAACAGTTACACGTTCGAATCGTATACCGACACCAAGCAGGTCTGGATCGTGGATAAAATATCGGGACTGGCCAAGAGCTGGACGCTCGCCCTCGCCCCGAAACTGAATACCGACATCCTCGGCCTGACGATCTCGACCTATTCCAGCACCCCGGGCAACGATGT
>JAEZTA010000190.1 GCA_023443765.1 Bacteroidota bacterium
CATGTCGCCCACCACGCCGGCACAGTTCGAACCGTCGAGCGTCTTCCATTTGCCCGTCTCGTTGTAGTAGTCCAGATCGAAGTCCTCGACCTCGTAGCGGCCCAGCGTCGTATAACCGCGAATGTCGCCGATAGCGCCGCCCAGGACAGCATAGTAGTCGGTCACGTTATTGTTCCAGCCCGACGACTGCGAATAGGTAGCCAGTCCGGCCAGATCCATAATGCGGCTGCGGTTGAAGGCGATGTTAGCGTTGAAGTTCACGCCGTATTTTGCCTTTTCGACGATCACGGCGGCAACCGACACCTCCAGACCGCGGTTGCGGATCGTACCGGCATTGCGGTACTGGAAGCTGTAACCCGAGCCGGAAACCGGATAGCGCATCAGGATGTCCTCGGTGGTGTTCTGGTAAACCTCGACCGATCCCGAGAGGCGGTTGCGCCAGAAACCGAAGTCGAGACCCAGGTTGTGCGAATAGGTGGTCTCCCACGTCAGGTTGGCATTGGCCATGTAGCTTTCACTGGCGCCGTTGCCGTTGGGCGTCCAGTAAACCGGATCGCCGTAGATGAAGCTGCTGCCCGTGCCGACCTCGTAGAGCTGCGTGAGGCCGCCCATACCGGTCGGGATGTTGTTGTTACCGGCCGTACCGAAGCTGTAACGCAGCTTGAGGTTGTCGAGCCACTTCAGGTCTTTCATTCCCCACTCGTCCGAAAGGCGCCACGAAGCAGCCACCGAGGGGAAGTAGCCCCACTTCTGGCCCTTCGAGAACTTCGACGAACCGTCACCGCGCATCGTGGCCGAAAGCATGTACTTGCCCTTGAAGTCGTAGTTGAGGCGGCCGAAATACGAAAGCAGGATGTCGTCGGCCGCATAGTTCATGTTCGACGAACTGGCGTTCGAAGCCGAGCCCATGAAGGTCCACGCCTGATCGGCCGTGTAGAAATCGGGCAGTCCGTCGACCCACGTGTTGAACGTACGCTCCTCGGTGATGATGTACTCCTGGCCGAGCAGCACGTTCAGGTGGTGATTGTCGTTGCTGATGAGTTTCTTGAAGTCGTAGTTCAGCGTATTGGTGTTGCGCACGCGGCGGCGGGATACGTCGTTGTAGTTGGTCGAAGGGGTTCCCGGAACGGTCGAACCCGAACCGCCGACCTTCGAATAGTAGGTCGTGACGCCGTAGAACGAGTTGGTCTCCTGGCGGTAATCCTCCAGACCGGCCTCGACCTTGAGGTTGAGGTTGTCGACGATCTCCCACGTGAAGCCCGCATTGGCCGTCCAGTTGGTGCGCTCGCGCTTGCGGTCCGAATCCGAAACGGCGACCGTCGGCATCACGGCGTCCGAGGAGTTCTCCTCCAGGTCGTCGCCGCCCTCGATCTGGGCCTTCAGCGGAATGGGCGTGTAAAGCATGGCGTTCTTCAGGCGGCCCGTGGTCTGCGAACCCGAGTCGTTGAGCGAGTTGGCGCCCGCACCGCGCACCTTGATGCGCGAATAGCGGATGTTGAAGTCGAGCGTAATGCGCTTGTTGGCCTTGAACTGCGTTTTCAGGCCGAGGTTGTCACGGCTGTAATTCGAGCCGATCATGATCGCCTTGTCGTAGAGGCGCGCGTAGGTGGCGTTCCACTTGAACTTGTCGCCGCCGCCCGAAACCGTCAGGTTGTGGTTGAACTGCTCGCCCGAACGGCCGAAGAGCTGGTCCATCCAGTTGTTGCCGGTGATGCCGTCGTAGAGGTCGATGTCGGAGAACGACCCGAAGTAAGGCTCGTAGTTGTCCGAAACCTTGTTCTGGATGGCGGCCAGTTCATACTGCCATTTGGCGAACTCCGAGGGGTTGAGGGCCTGCACCTGATTCTTGCGGGCGATGTCCTTGAAACCCCAGTATACATTATAATTTACGTTCACTTTGCCCTTCTCGCCGCTCTTGGTGGTGATCAGCACAACGCCGTTGGCGCCACGCGAACCGTAGATCGCCGTCGAGAAAGCGTCCTTCAGGATGTCGATCGACTGGATTTCCGACGAGGAGATGTCGCTGATGCTCTCCACGGGGAAGCCGTCGACGATATACAGCGGCGCACCGTCCGACGAGAACGAACCGGCGCCACGTACGCGGATGCGGATTTCAGCATCGGGGTCACCCTCCGTCGCCGTCACCTGCACACCGGCCATACGGCCCGTCATAGCCTCGGCGACCGAAGCCACGGGCATCTGCTGGAGCGTCTCGGCATTCACCGAGGCGACCGAGCCCACGACATCGCGGCGTTTCACGGTGGCGTAACCTACGACCACCACGTCGTCCATCGCCGTCGACTCGTCTTCGAGCTTAACGTCGATCTGCGTCTTGCTGCCGATGGGCACACGCTGGGTCTTCATACCGATATAGGAGATCACCAGCGTCTTCTTCGAAGCATCGGGCACATTGAGCGACCATTGCCCGTCGACGCCCGAACTTGCTCCCAAGGTCGTACCATCGACGATCACCGAAGCTCCGATAACCGGTTTGCCCGCCGAATCCCTGACGACTCCTCCGATTTTCTGAGCCGCGGCCGTGGAGGCCAGACCCACACCCAGCAAGAACATCAGGGCGAACTTTAGAGTAAAGCTTTTCATAAAATTGGTTTTGGTTAATAATATTAGGTCTTATCTTCTTCTTTTTTAATTATTTTCAAAAAGGAAGCGGTTTTTCCTATACAAAAATAAATTACCCCGCAGGATTCGATTGGTAAAATTTATCACTTCTCTTGGATAATTTGTCAATCCGTCCCGAACGGCTCCGGAAAGCGCTGGAGGCCCGAAACCAGGGGTTAAAAAATCCTCCCGTACAGGAGGATTTTCCAGAAGAAGATTTTCGGCGGAGCGCCTCCGGCATCAGTTTCTTTAGCCGGAGCGCAGAACCGGGCGGAGAACGACCCCGCCCTGCCATCGCCCTATAAATCCGGCTTCTTAAGCCGGGATGCGGAACCGGATCGAGCGCGCATCCGCCTGCAAACCCTAAATGCCGCTTTTTAAGCGGTCGTATTCCATCGACGCCCAGATAAAGGGGCCCACGCCCTTGCAGTCGTTGTCGATCACCGGCTCGGAAATATAGTATTCGAACGTACCGCTGCGCATCTCCTTGCCGCCCAGGCCCGCCACGGCGCAACAGTCGGTGATGGAGATCGTACCGTCGGGATTCTCCTTCACGAAACGCCTGACGAATTGTTCGTAAAGCCGCTGCGCCTGGGGCCCCATCTCCGCAGGCAGGTAACCCAGCCGCACGCCCTTGAGCATGGCGTAGACGAACATCACCGACCCCGTCGATTCGAGGTAGTTGCCCTCGCGGCCCGGCTGGTCGAGCACCTGATACCACATTCCGGTGGCAGGGTCGGCGTATTTCGGCAGCACAGTGTAAATATGGTTCAGGATCTCGACCATCGGCTGCGTCGAATTGTCGACACCGAGGTATTGCAGCGTTTCGACGATAGCCATGGCATACCACCCCATCGCACGCCCCCAGGCATGCGCCGACTGCCCGGTCTCCTTGTCGCTCCAGAACATTTCGCGCGAATCGTCGTAGGCATGGCGGTAAAGCCCCGTAGCGGGGTCGTAGGTGTGCGCAGCCACCACGACGAACTGATTCACGATGTCGTCGACCGCCCGTTCGAATTCGGCCCCGGAGAAGTTCTTCGCGGCATACTCCGCATAAAACGGCTCGGCCATGTAAAGCCCGTCGAGCCACATCTGGCGGGGGTAAACCTCCTTGTGCCAGAACCCTCCGTCGGGGTTGCGGGGCTGCCCCTGCAACTGGGCGTAAAGCGTGTCGAGCACCATCTTATAACGCGCCTCGCCCGTGCGGTCGTAGAGTTCGAACAGAGCACGCCCGGGACAGATATGGTCAAGGTTATATTTCGATTTCTTATAGGTCAGCACGCTTCCGTCGGGCTGCACGATGGTGTCGAAATAGCGGTCCGCATAGGCGACAAATTCGGAACGGTCATACGCTTCGCCGGCATCCGCGATCGCGAGCAGTTCGAGCCCCGTCGTGTAGTTCCACTTCACCTTCCCGGCAGGAATGCCGTCGAGGTTCGTCGGCGAAGGGTTGCGGACGATTTCGCTCTCGGCCATGCGGACGGCGAGGGGTTTGCGGGATTGCGGATTGCAGGCGACAGCGGCGGCGAGCGCACACAGCGCAGCGGAGATCAGGAGTCTTTTCATGCGGTCTTGGTATCTTGGTCTGGTTTCAGGTTATGCGTCTTGAGGTATTCGGCGGGCGACATGTGGTACTGGTCGCGGAAGCAGCGGCTGAAATAGCCCGGATCGGAGAACCCCACCTTGTAAGCCACCTCCGACACGGAGAACTGCCCCGTGCGCAGCAGCAGTTTCGACTTGGTGATGCGGTACTCCTTGATCAGCTCGACGGGCGACTTGCCCGTGAGGCTCTTGAGTTTGTTGTACATCGTCGTACGGCCCAGTCCGAGGTGCGAGGCCAACTGGTCGATCGTGAGTTCCGAATTTTCGATATTCTCGCCCAGCCACGCCATCACGTTCTTCATGAACTCCTCGTCGCGGTCCGTGACGACGACATCCTCGACCACCAGTTCGACAACCTTGTTGCGGGCCGACTGCGAGGAGAACTTCTCGAAGAGTTTTCGCCGCTGGGTCAACAGGTTGTCGATGCGTGCCAGCAGCAGTTCGATGCTGAACGGCTTGGTGATGTATCCGTCGGCGCCGAACTCCATGGCCTTCACCCGGTCGTCGGGCGAGTGCCGGGCCGTCAGCATCACGATCGGGATATGGCTCATCGTGAAGTCGTGGCGCACCTTGTCGATCAGCTCGATGCCGTCCATGCGGGGCATCATCAGGTCGGTGATGATGATGTCGGGCATCTCGCTGCGAATCTTTTCGAGCGCCTCGACACCGTCGTCCGCCTCGATGACATAATAGGTATCTATCAGGCTGTTATACATAAAGATACGCAGTTCGCGGTTATCCTCAACCAGGAGGATTTTCTGCGCATCCTTTGGCGGTTCGACATCGACGCGGCGCTGGCTGTCGACAGGCGTGAAGTCGCTGACCATGTAGTCGTTGCGGCGTTCGCCCTCCTGGGCTCCAGCTCCCGTGAAGTCGATCTGCTCCATGCCGAAATGGGCGTTGCCGAGCCTGAGCCTCACCGTGAAGGCCGAGCCTTCGCCCGGGCGGCTGTCGACCGCGATTTCGCCGTGGTGCAAAGTTACAATGTCGCGGCAGAGCGAAAGCCCGATGCCCGAACCCTTCATGTTGCTGTCCACGGCGCGCGAAGCCTGCGCAAAACGTTCGAAGATCACGCCCTGTTTATCCTTCGGGATGCCGATGCCCGTGTCGCGGACCGTGAGCGTCACGCACTCCTCCTCTTCGCGCAGTGAAAGTATCACTTCAATCCGGCCCCCGTTGGGCGTGAATTTCAGCGCGTTGGACAAGAGGTTGTAGACGACGCTCTCCATGCGTTCGATGTCGACCCACACCAGCACCGAGCGACGTGAGACGGTGAACAGCAGTTCGATCCTGCGCTCGGAAGCCAGTTCGCGGAAATCGTCGAGGGCGTCCTCGACCAGCGGCACGAGGTCCACGCGCGAGATTTTCAGCTCCATCTTGTTCTTCACGATCTTGCGGAAGTCCAGCAGCTGGTTGATCAGCGTCAGCATGCGCTTGGCGTTGCGGTGGGCCAGCGTGAGGCTGTTTTCGCCCCGCGGCGTCAGTTCGTCGTGCTTCTTCACGTCCTCGATGCCGCCGAGGATAAGCGTGAGCGGCGTGCGCAGTTCGTGCGAAATATTGGTAAAAAAGCGCAGCTTCAGGTCGGTCATGTTCTGCTCGACGCTCGCTTCGCGGCGGATGCGCATGACCGAACTGGCAATGCGGTAGGCGACGATGATCGCCCCCAGCGCCAACAGTATGTAAAGGGTTTTAGCCCACCAGGTAAGCCAGGGGGGGGGTAACACTTCGACGCCGATCGTGATCCCCTCGTCGGCGGCATCGGCATTGCCGACGAACGCCTTGACGTGGAACTTATAATCGCCGATCGGCACGTTGGAATAGGCCGCGCGGTTGGTCGTTCCCGAGATATTCCAGTCCTTGTCGTAGCCTTCGAGTTTGTACATATACCCCACTACGTGCTGGATGGCGAAATTCAGCGAGGCGAACTCCATGCGGAAGTTCGAGAAATTATAGGGCAGCACGATGCGGTCGGCCTCGGTCACCGACTCAGCGAGCGGCGAGCGGCGGCCTGCAACGACAGGCACGTTGCGCACGTCGAGGCCCGTGAAACGCAGGTCGTAGTCGATCTTCGCGGCCCGGACCTCGTCGGGATTGAAGCGGTAGAGCTGGCGGCCGCTGCCGAAGAATACGTCGCCGCGGGGCGAGGTGAGCGCCGTAGCCTCGCTGAAAACCGCATTGCGCATGTTGTCGTAGAGGTAGTAATTGGAGAATATCTCACGGCGGGGATCAAACCGCGACACGGCGTTGTGGGTCGAAACCCACAAATCGCCCTGCTTATCCTCGGTCAGGGCCATGCAGATGTTACTGGCAAGGCCCGAGGCTTTGTCATAGCACCGGAACCACGGCGCACCGTCGGCATCGTAACCTTCAATGCGATTCAGGCCGCCGCCGAAAGTCGCCAGCCAGATGCGCCCCTCCGAATCCTTGAGCATGTGGATGATGTCGTTGTTGCCCAGCGACTTCGCATCGCCCGGAATCTTCTGCATCAGGCGGAAGCGCATCAGCTTGGCGCTGGCTCCCGGGTCGAAGACCAGCAGTCCGTCGACCGTGGCGGCGAACATCCGGTCCGGACGGTCGTAGAGCAGCCACCGCACGCGCCCGGCCTCGTCGAGCGGATAGTGCGCCATCATGTTTCCGGCATGGATGAACCTGTGTCCCGCAGGGTCCTCCAGCAGGTTGATGCCCCCGCCGTAGGTCGCGACCCAGATACGCCCCGAACCGTCCTCTTCGACACAGTAAATCTGGTCGTCGCTGAGCGACCAGGCATCCGTGTCGGAGTGGACGAAATGCGAGACTTTATAGCCGCTGCCCTCGGGCGTCAGGCGGTAAAGCCCTTCACCCTTGGTCCCGACCCAGATATTGCCCGAAGAGTCCTCCTTCAGGGCGTAGATCATCCCCGTCCCGCGCCGGCCCTGCGCCGGAAGCGTGTAGACAGGTTTATTCGCTTCGTCGAAGGCGATCAGGTCGCCGTCGCGCGTGCCGACCCACATCCGGCCCCGGCTGTCGGTCATCAGGGCGCGGATCTCGCCCGAAAGCGGGTCGGGGGATTTCGAGTCGAGCGTGAAAACCTCCGCAGGCTGGCGCAGCAGCACCGCCTTGCGCAGGCCGCGCTCGTTGTAAGTCGAGAGCCACAGCACGTCGTCATGCACGTCGAAACGCACGACGGCATTGGTCATCTGGCAGTTGGGCTGCTTGGGATCGTTGTAGAACGGCTCCACCGTGTCGCGCTCGCGGTCGTAGTAGCCGAAGCCCCAGTTGTTCATCTTGACCCACAGCAGGCCGCCGCCCTCGGCGATCTTGGTGATCGTGTCGAGGTTGTAGGAGACCGTATAAGGCTCCTGCTCGAAATGTTTGTAGTCGTCCGTCGAAGGGTTATAGCGCGTGATGCCCGTCTCGGCCGAAGTCACCCACACGATGCCGTGGGAGTCGGTCGCCAGGTCGCGGATGCGATGCGGGCGCGCCCCTTTGGGATTGAGCCGCGCAAGGCGGTCGTCCTGTACGCGGAAGAGTTCGCCCGAGCGGCTGCCGGCATAGACCGTGCGACGCACCGTGTCGGCGACGATGGCCGTCAGCGGAGCCGCACCGCCCGGCAGGCGGACGATTTTACCGTCCTGCTTCCCAGCGCGGATCACCTCGCCCGGCGTGGCGCAGTAGACCGACGCGGCATCGGCCGTAAAGGCGAAGGCCGGGGCCGCGGTTTCGCAGAGCGTACGGGCCGTATGTTCTCCTGCAGCAATGTAGTTCAGCCGACCGTCGTCAGCGGCGATCCAGACAGCGTTGCGGTCGTCGACATACATCGCCGCAACATCGCCGCCCAGCACCGGGGCATCGAAAAAGGCGTCGACACGCACCGGAGCGGCATCCGCCCCATCGGCGAAGCGCGCCACGCCCAGCCCGGCGATGGCGACCCATGTTCCGCCGTCGCGGTCGTGCAGGCAGTGTGTCATGCGGTAATGCTTCGAATCGACGCCGTCGATGAGCGACACCACGTCTTCGAACTGCTCCGTGTAACGGTTCAGGCGGTAGACGTGGAGGTTATAGGTCGTAAACCAAAGGTGACCGTTCGAATCCTCGCTCACCGAGACGAAACGGTGGTGCGAGAGGGGCGAGAAGTCGCCCGGCGTGGTGCTGAAATTCTTGAAAGTATATCCATCGAAACGACTGACGCCATACCACGTGCAGACCCACACGAACCCGCGCGAATCGGTGTAGATGTCGGCGATACGATCGTGCGTCATCCCGTCCAGCGTGGAATAGGTCTCGAAAATGCACTGCGGGGGCGCGGTTCGGGAAAACCCCGGAACAGCAACGGCGAGCAGCAATAGAGTCAGTAGTAGTCGTTTCATGGTAATTTAACAATTCCGATCGCAGTAAATATACAAAAAAATCGGATTCGAACACCTATTCTTCAAAGGCCGCAAGCACCTGCCGGGCCTCTTTTCCGGTCAGCTGCCGCGACCACCCTACCCGGTTCCGGGGCGCGGCTCCGGGGCCTTGGGAGTGATATTCAGCATAGAACGCAGTCCGATGCGCCTGCGGTTTGGACCAGTCGTGCCACCCTTCGGGCACAATGTGCGCCCCCAACCAGCAGTTGACAAAAACGGTCTGCGCATAATCGCGCCACGGGCGGCCCAGCCAGCACCGCGTTACCCCTTCGGCGGCGGTCAGGCGGCATTCCACGAAAACCAGTCCGCACGCCTGCCCGCGGCAGGTCGAGGCGGCGGTAATGTAGGAATCAGCCTTCGAACGGATTTCGCAACGGCGGAACAACGCTACTGCCGAACCGAAAATGAAGTCGGTCGTACCCTCTACATAGCAGTTGTCGAAGCGGATGCGGGCATTCCCGGTGACGGTCTCCCCATCGCGGTTGCCGACGCCGTAGAGGTACAGCGTATCCTGGTTGCCCAGGAAACGGCAGCCGATGAAATGCAGGTCGGTCCCGAGGCATTGCACGGCAACAGCCTGCCCCACAGGTCCGGCGGAGTTCCCGAACGTCAGGTTGCGCACCGTCCAGCCGTCGCCGCCGAAATAGACGGTCGAGGAGCCGGAAGTACCCAGCGGATGCCCTGTCGCACCCGTTTTCGCGGCATAGTCGCCCCACGTGACCATCACGTCGCCGCGACCCTCCAGCACAACATTACGTTTGGTGGCGGGAATGGCGATTTTCTCGCGGTAGATGCCTTCGCAGACAAGGATGCGGGTCGTGTCGCGGCAGAAATCGGGAACAGCGGCCACGGCCTCCGTCAACGTAAAGAAATCGCCCGAACCGTCCTGCGCGACCACGAAATCGGCGACAACGAGGTGACGGCTCAGTTCGGGAACCGTTTCCGCGAGTTGTCCGGCGATCATCCGGGCCACGGCGCGTGCCCCGCGCACATTGAGGTGGGTGTTATCCGTACGGCCGTCGGGCCAGCGGGGATTGGTTCCGGGGACCACCCACATATAATACGCTCTGGAAGGCTCGTCGCCGAGGGCCGAAACCCACGCGCGGGTCAACTGCTCGGCGTCGATGAGCGGCGTACGCTCCCCGGCGGCCACACGACGCACGGCGACGGCATAGGCCCCGTGGGTATCGTCGAGCGTGCCTTCGGTGAAATGGTGCCGGACAATAGGCGTCAGCAATACCGGGATAGCGCCCTTTTCACGCGCCTCGCGCACATAGCGGCGCAGGTTTTCGGCATACTGCGCCGGGGAGGCATAGCGGGTCGAATCGTTCTGCTTCTGGTCGTTGTGGCCGAACTGGATGAAGACGTAATCACCCGGCTGCAACTGTTCGTAAACGGCGGCCCAGCGTCCTTCGTCGCGGAATGACCGGGTCGAACGCCCGTTCGCGGCATGGTTTTCGACCCGGACCGAAGCGTCGAACAGCGGTTGGAACATATGCCCCCAGCCCCGTTCGGGATTCTGCTTCGCAAGTTCCTTCGTGGCGCACGTCGAATCGCCGACGAGGTAGACGCGCAAGGGCTGTCCGCAAACAATCGCAGACGACAAAAAGCACAGTATCAGCAGAAAAATCCTTTTCATTTCAAGCATCGGTTCAAACGACGGGTGAGAGGTCGTGCGACCTTCCACCTACCGCCGGCCGCAACCGGATCAACTTATTGCAAAGCCGTATAGGAACCACCCTTCACCTGCGCAGCCGCAATTTCCTTAACCAGATAGTGGAAATAAACTTCGATATTGGAATAGACCTTCTGCGGATCGAGCGTCGTGGCCGTGGCATCGGAAGCGTCTTTCGGGTCGAGGCCGAGCAACGTCTCGTAGTAGTCGGGAATGCCGTCGCCGTCGGTGTCGACCGAAGCGCGCGCCAGCTGGTCGGAGGTAGCCTTGAGTTCAGGCCAGCCGCCCACGGCGCTCTGCGAGTCGATGATGCCGCCCGTCGAGCCGTTACCGCCGTCCGGGAAGGTCGCTTTGCCGCTGCGGGCATCGGTCTCAGCCCGTTTATCGACGGCATCGCGGCTGAGCGAAGCCCCTGCGTAAGTCACAACCGTTTCGAATGCTTCGGCGGCGGTATGCGTCGTGGTGTAGCAAACCGTCACGTCGCCGGCTTTGATGGAGAGCGGTGCGGAGAGACGCCCGGCCGTGGTCGAGGGGTCGTTGCCCTGGGGATGAAAATAGATTCCGCTCCACTGATCGTCGTTGATCGTCGCATAGCTTCCGGCATGGTAGTTTCCGGACATATAGAGCCGGGGATAGGCCGAACCCACGTTCGAGGAGGAGTTATACCAGTAAGCGTCGACAAAATAATTCCTCTTCGCCGAAGCCGGACCGGGCTTGTAATAGTTGTTCACGATGTTGAACGAACCGTCTTCACCGCCGTAGGTCGTGTTGCTGCCCCAGTTGTAGATCACGTTGTTGCGGTAATCGACATTGCCGCGGTGGGTCGAGAGGTAGTTGCCGTAAACTCCCGGATGGTCGATGCGGGCATTGCGGCTGTCGTGGTTGGCCAGCATGTTGTGGTGGAACGACGCGTTTTTGCCGCCCCAGATGCCGCCGTAGCCATGCTCGCCCTTGCCATGGGCCGATTTGCGCAGGCTCTCGGTCAAGAGACACCACTGCATCGTGAAATTGCAGTTGGCATAGAACGACGCGCACTCGTCGATCGACCACGACATCGAGCAATGGTCGAGGATGATATTCGAATGGTAGCGGCCCCAGATGGTATCCGACCCGTCGGAGAGGTTGCCGCCCTTGTTAAGGTCGCCCAGACGGAAGCGCAGGTAGCGGATGATCACATTGTCGGCATCGACCACGACCGTTCCGCCGCTCACGCAGACACCGTCCCCGGGAGCGGTCTGGCCGGCGATGGTCAGGTCTCCGTTCTTGATGCGCAGGTCGCTGAGCAGTTCGATCGTTCCGGCCACGTCGAAGACGATGATACGTTTGCCCGACGCTTCGGCAGCGGCGCGGAACGAGCCTGTACCCGAGTTATTGAGATTGGTCACGTGATAAATTTTGCCGCCGCGGCCTCCGGTCGTATACATACCGCCGCCCTCGGCGCCGGGGAAGGCACGCAGCACGCCGTCGTTCTCGTTGGCAAGAGGAAGTCCCAGGTCAACGCCCGGATCGACGGGCGCACGGTCGGTCGTAAAGGTGACCGCCTCGGAATAGGATGAATCGTCGCCGTCCTCGCCCGCAACGGATTTCACGCGGAAACGATAAGTCGTATTGGCCGAAAGGCCCGTGAGCGCAACCGATGTCTGGGTCGTCTCGGCACTGCGCAGGGCCGTCTCAGCGTCCCCTTCATAGAGTTCATAGGCGTATTTCACCGCCCCGATGACCGTCGTCCAGGAGAGCGTCGCCGCATTGTCCGACTTTTCGACGAGCCGCGCGGCAGGAGTACCGAGCATGTCGCCCGAGAAGATCACGAAATCGGTAAATTCCGAGTCCTGCCACTCCACCGAACCGATGGGCGCCGTGGCATGCACGCGGAACCGGTAGGCAACGCCCGACTCCAGGTCGAAACGCTGCGACTGCAAACGCGTCGTGGCCGACTGGAGGGGCGTCGTAGCGTCGCCGGCATAGAGTTCGAAAGTGAAGCGCACGGCCTCGACGGCCTCGGAGATGCTCCAGCGCACGGTGGCCGTCTGGCTCGAAACCGCGACGGTGACATCGGGCACGGGAAGGGTTTTCACTTCGGGAGCCGCCTCCGTGGAATCGTCGCTGCAACCGACGACAAGGGCCAGGACCCCGAACAGCAAAAAGAGATTGGTACGAATCATTATTTAAGATTGTTATTTAATTGCGACATATTGGACGGCGCCCTTCGACAACGAAGTATTGGCCCCGGTGATTTGCGACGAGGAGATCTCGATCGAGCGGTTGCGGCTGCCCGTCACGACAAACGCGCGCTCCATGCCCTCGGGGCAGACAAAGCCTTCGGCCGTGAGTTTGCGGACATTGTTGAGCATCAGCGCAGGTCCCTGCCCGGGGATGATCTTCACGTTGCGCAGCACGACATCCGAAGACTCGTTGATCTGCGCGCCCGTCGTGGCGTAAATCTGGGTGTTTTCGACCGTGATGCGCTCGACGTTCATCTCCGGAAGTCCGTTGAAATACATCGCCCGCCGTGCACCGCGGCACCACACGTTCCTGATATGAATATCCCGGAAAGCCGGCGTGGTTTCGTCGACGGGTTTCAGGGCGATGTCCGTCACTTCGGCTTCCCCGCCTTCGGCAAGCGCCTCGGAGGCCGACTTACCACCATAGAAAAGGTCGAACAGCAGGGGTTCCTGCAGGATGTTGTTCATGGCAATGTTCTCGATCCAGATGTTCTCGACCACCCCGCCGCGGCCACGCGCAGACTTGAAGCGCAGACCTACATCGGTTCCCGAGAAGACGCAGTTGGAGACCTTGACATTCCGAACGCCTCCCGACATCTCGCTGCCGACGACGAATCCGCCGTGACCGTGGAAGACGATGCAGTTGTCGACGAGGATGTTCTCACACGGGATTCCGCGGTCGCGGCCCGCCTGATCCTTGCCGCTCTTGATGCAGATGCCGTCGTCGCCCACGTCGAAACGCGAATTGGTCAGCACGACATTGCGGCACGACTCGATGTCGATGCCATCGCTGTTCTGGGCATAGTCGGGACAGCGTACCGTTATATCGTTCACGATCAGGTTGGTGCACATTGCCGGATGAATATTCCAGCAGGGCGAATTCTGGAAAGTGACGCCCTCCAGCAGGACGTTTTCGCAATGGTGAATGGCGACCATCACCGGGCGCAGGAAGTCGTGCATGCGCTCGAAATCGGCGCGCGTTTTGGCCCAGGTCGAAACATTCTGGTCGGCGCCCGACGTGGCCCCGAACTTATAGCTTTCGGAAGGATACCATGTTTTTCCGTCGTCGGAGAGGATACCGCCGCTTTTAACCAGGTCTTTCCACTGGCGGGGATTGAGTTTGTCCTGCTTCACGGCGCGCCACGCGTCGCCGTTGCCGTCGATCACGCCACGGCCCGTAACGGCCACGTTCTTAACGCCCCGCGCCGAGAGCGGCGACTGGCAGCGCAGCGTATTGAGCCCCTCAAAGGTCGTCTCGACGAGCGGGTAAAGCGATTTGTCGTCGCTGAAAACAATGACGGCGTTCTGTTCGAGGTGCAGTTCGATATTGTCCTTCAGCACGATGGGGCCGGTATACCAGACGCCCTCGGGAACAACCACACGACCGCCGCCTTTCGTCGTCAGCGCAGCAATGGCATCGGCGAAAGCTGCCGTATTGAGTGTATAGCCGTCGCCGGCACCGCCGAAATCAGCGACGCTGACCGTATTTGCAGGAATCACGGGCCGCGCGACCTGCGGCATCTCGAACGGGAGGTTGCAGGCCGGAGCGGAAGAGCCCGGGGCGTGTGCGCGGCATCCCGCGGTCGTCAGGACCGCCGCCACACAAATCGTCACTTGTCTGAGGTTCATAAATGAGGTAGTTTTATTCGTATACGTAAAATTTTCGGAATTTCAGGTATACAAAAGTAAACTGCCTCAGCCTATCGGACCGGGATTTTTTGACGCAAACGATGTACTTTTTTTCAAATTTACTTTATCCGCGAAACAATGACCGGCGTCTGGGCCGAACGCACCGACTCCATCAGCCCCACGACGCATTCGGTGTCGCTGCGGCCTTTGAGCCATTCGCTCTTGCGCCAGATCATTTCGAACACGTAGTCGATCCGGCCGCGAACGTCGGGCGTAAGCTGGAAAAGGTAACTGGTCTTGTCGTCCGTCTGCGAGGCGATCCGCTTCTGCGGCACGGCGACGGCCAGCCCGACGCTTTCACGTTCCCACTTTACGGTATCGTTCTCGGGAAAATCGCGCCCGAAGACGGCGATCACGTTGTCGTCCTTGTAAACCTTGTTCTCGGCCATCTTCATCACGCCGGTCGTGAAGACCAGTCCCTTGAAATCGCCCTCAATGTGGTTTTCGACCTGCACGTCGCCATGTCCGGCGTAGAGGATGTAACGCGAGGTCATCGTAATCTCACGACCGCCGTAGCGCCACCCTTCGACCCGCATTTCGACCACCGTGCGGATGGGGCCATTGGACAGGATGCGGGCTTCGCGGCGTTTGAAGTCGGTGATATGGATCATCTTTTTCTTTTCTGCGTCCCAGCCTTTGAGCGTCCCGACACCCACCGAACCGAATACGCGGAGGTTATCGTGGCCGTAGCCGCGGGCCAGCTGCTCGTCGGAAGGATACCACATCGTCTCGGCCAGTTCCAACTGCGGACGCTTCTTGCCATAGGTGTCGATGGTCTGCTTGTTGTCGAAATAGATGCGGTAGGCGGCATATTCCGACTCGAAAGCCGGACCGTGGTGGTGCAGTTTGTGGTACATGTCGTCCTTCTCCGAAGAGGCGCTGTCGGCTGCCCGCAGGGTTTTGTCGGGATTTTTAAGCCACATCTGGGCATGTACGCGGTCTTTGAAAACCCGCTTGTTGGGGTCCGAGGAGTAGAGGACCTGGAAATTCTGGCTGCCGGAAATGGTCGAGACGAAGACCAGTTCGCCCAACTCCTTATCCAACTGGGACGGAATCTGGTGGACGCCGCCGAGCGACACGACGGCGCTCTGCGCCCAAATGGGCACATCGCGGATCACGACCGGACATTCGGGACGGTTGCCCGTAACTGTGACGCGGTACAGGCATTTCTGGGTTTTAGCATTCAGGGTGCAAACGGCACCGAGGGCCAGCATGAGCAAAAGAATTCGTTTCATGGTTATTTCAGTTTTTCGATAATTTGTTCCAGTTGTGTGCGGCTCCGAAGGGCCTTTGTAGGCAGTTCGCCCGAAAAAGCCCGCAACGCCGTTTCGGGCAGGAGTTCTACCCGGCTCTCATCGGCCTGCGAAAGGTCGAGGCCCAGCGTTTCGGCAAAGAAAGCATAGACCGCACGGCGTTTATTCGGGCCGTAGTCGTGGCGCTCGTCGGGAAAGTGGACATTACGGACCTGTGTCCCGGCATCGTAAAAATCCCAGATTCGCCGCAGGAAGGGGTATTCGAGGGTGGGATAGGTCGCCGTCCAGTCGCCGCCGTCGCTGACGACCAGCACGGGACGGGGAGCCATCGCCGCGGCCAGGATTTCCGGCGTGCAACTGCCTCCGGCGGCCAGCGTCACCGGGCGGCCGCTCTCGCAGGGACATCCTCCGTCGAAATACGACACCAGATGCACCACCGGCGCCAAAGCGGTAAACCGGCCGTCGGTCACGGCCAGCAGCAGGGCATGTGTAGCCCCGCCGGAACCGCCCGTCGCGGCCATGCGGGTGGTGTCGATGTCATGGCGCGACGCCACGATCCAGTCGGTCACCGCCTTCGACCACAACACCTGTACCTGCATCGAATAGGGAGCCGTATGCGCCTCGCGCCCGACCTGCCGCTCCGATTCGCCCCAGCCGAAGATGTCCATGTCGACCGCCACGGCGCCCATGCGGGCGAATGCAGCCATACGCATCTGTTGGTCGGCACGGTAACGACCGCCTTCCCAGTGTCCCGACGGCGAAACGATCAGAGGGCGGCGGATTGGACCATGCGGTCCCCGCCCCCGGACAATCATTCGTTCTCCCGGAAGCGACAGCCCAGCAGGCGCATAGACCGTCCCGCAGACATAGAGTCCCGGGAGCGTTTCGAGCGCGTAGTTTTGCGTTGTATAACCGTCGTGGCGGACCTCCGGCCCCAGCACGACATCGGGTTCTGCCACAAGTCCGCGCAGGAAAGGGCCGAGGTCCAATGCTTCGCGCACGCCTTCGAGCAGGGTTTCCCGACGACGTTCCCATGCCGCACGGTCGGCATACTGACCCGAGAGCCACGCCAGCAGTTTTTCGCCGTCAGCAGGCGTACGGCGGTAGTATTCATAAGGTTGCACGGTGATTTTTCCTGCACCGCTCCACACCAGGTCGAGCGGATGCAGCAGTCCGTCCAGCGTCTGAGAAAGCGAATAGGGCCGCACCCGGAAACCGGCCCAGGCGACCTGCACCGTATCGGGATCGAAGCGTTTGCAGACGATGCGCGCGCCGAAACGCTCCCCCACTTCGCGCAGGACTTCGCCGAGCGGCCGCACGAAGCGGTTTCCCGGCGCAGGCTGTGCGATGACGGATGCTGCGACGAAGCAGCACACCATATATAATATGCAACGGATGCGTTTCAAACCGGGGCCGAGGATTTACGCAAAAATACAAATTTTGACCGCATTTCTTTGTATTTCCCTAAAAAGATTCTATATTTGCACACCCTTTCGGAGTTAACAGCCGCAAGGAGTGCCCGGAGAGGTGGGTGAGTGGCTGAAACCACCGGTTTGCTAAACCGACGTACGGGGCAACCTGTACCACGAGTTCGAATCTCGTCCTCTCCGCTGAAGTCGACAGACGAAATACAGGACCCTGCAAATTAGTAATTTGCAGGGTTTATTTCATCTGACCCGGGAACTGTTTGAAACGAAAATACACGCTATGTCATTCTGGTCACGCCTTTTCGGCCCGGACCACAAGCCCCGGATGGGCGGTCTGGAAATATTCAAATACATCGGCCCCGGGCTGCTCGTAACAGTCGGGTTCATCGACCCCGGCAACTGGGCCTCGAACCTCGCGGCAGGCGCCGAATACGGCTACTCACTGCTGTGGATGGTGACGCTCTCGACCGTCATGCTGATCGTCCTGCAACACAACGTCGCCCACTTGGGCATCGCTACGGGACTCTGCCTCTCGGAAGCGGCGGCGGTTCACCTCAAGCCCGCATGGTCGCGGCCCCTGCTCGGTTCGGCCGTCCTGGCGTCGATCTCCACCTCGCTGGCCGAAATCCTCGGCGGAGCCATCGCCCTGCAAATGCTCTTCGGGGTTCCGGTGCGCATCGGGGCGCTGCTGGTCCTCGTATTCGTCATCATCATGCTCTTCACCAACAGCTACCGCCTGATCGAGAAATGGATCATCGCCTTCGTCTCGATCATCGGACTGTCGTTCATCTATGAACTGTCGCTCGTGACGATCGACTGGCCGGAGGCGGCCCGCGCCTGGGTGACACCCTCCTTCCCCAGCGGTTCGATGGTCATCATCATGAGCGTCCTGGGCGCGGTGGTCATGCCGCACAACCTGTTCCTCCATTCGGAGGTGATCCAGAGCCGCCAATGGAACCTGAGCGACGATGCGGTCATCCGCAAACAGTTGCGCTACGAGTATGTCGACACGATCTTTTCGATGCTCGTCGGCTGGGCGATCAACAGCGCGATGATCCTGCTGGCCGCAGCGACCTTCTTCGCGTCGAAAACACCCGTGGAAGAGTTGCAGCAGGCCGATTCGCTCCTGCAACCGCTCCTGGGTCCAAGCGCCACGAACATTTTCGCCATAGCCCTGCTGTTCGCGGGCATCTCGTCGACGATCACGTCGGGCATGGCCGCCGGTTCGATCTTCGCGGGCATCTTCCGCGAACCCTACGACATCAAGGACAACCACTCGCGTATCGGCGTGATGATCTCGCTCGTCGCGGCGTTCCTCATCATCCTGCTGATCAACGATCCGTTCAAAGGCCTGATCTACTCGCAGATGCTCCTCAGCATCCAGTTGCCTTTCACCGTTTTCCTGCAGGTCCACCTGACCTCTTCGGAGCGCGTGATGGGCAAGTACAAGAACTCCCGTTTCACGAAATACCTGCTCTACGGAATCGGTGCGGTGGTGACCATCCTGAACGTGATGCTGCTTATCAGCCTCTTCCGCTAAGCGGGTTTCCGTCGCACAGGCACGCGAAAGGTTTGGAATAGTTCTTGTTGGCTTCTGCCGGCAATACAAAGTTCCGAACCCTGCGATGCTAAAAGAAGGATTTCTCTTCACGTTCATATCCGCCTTCATGGCGCTGTTCCCGGTCGCGAACCCGGTGGGAGCCGGATTCCTGGTCAACGGGCTGTTGTCGGGGCTGAGCGACGACGACCGCAAGTCGATCATCCGCAGAATCCTCATCGACTACCTGCTCGTCGGGATAGGCAGCCTGGCCGTCGGGCATTTCGTACTGATGCTCTTCGGGCTTTCGCTCCCGATCATCCAGCTGGGCGGCGGACTGCTCATCTGCCGCACCGCCCTGCAATGGCTCAGCGACTCGGACTCCTCGGTGAAACCCCGCGAAGGCAAGGATGTCAACCCGATGCACAAAAGCGCCATCGAGGCGCAGATCTTCTACCCGATCACCTTCCCGATCAGCATCGGGCCAGGCAGCGTCTCGGTCATCCTGACGCTGATGGCGTCGGTCAGCATGAAAGACGGCTGGGCACGGGGCCTGCTCTCCTACGCGATCATCGCACTGGTCATCGTATTGATGTGCCTGATCCTCTACCTGTTCCTGTCGCAGGGAGAACGCATCATCCGCAAAATCGGCAACAGCGGCAGCATCGTCATCAACAAAATGGTCGCCTTCTTCACCTTCTGCGTCGGCGTCCAGATCGTCATGACGGGTATCGCCAAACTGTTCAACCTGCATATCTGATCAACAACCGCACTACATATGGATTCGCAAATACTGATCAACGACGTTGAGATTTTCAACGGCAGGGAACAAAAGACCCTTCGGGGAAATGTGTTGATAAAAAACAACCGAATCGAAAAAATCACCCCGGAACCCATCCCGGTCGATCCGGCCGGCGGGGTGCAGGTGATCGACGGAAAAGGCCGGTTCCTGATGCCGGGCCTGATCGACGCACACTGGCACGCCTACCTGTGCTGCAACACGATGCAGGACCTGCTGACGGCAGACCCCTCGTATACCCATCTGGTGGCGGGACGTGAGGCCGGGGCGACCCTGCAACGCGGGTTCACGACCATCCGCGACGCGGGCGGTCCGGTCTTCGGGCTGAAACGGGCCATCGACACCGGGCTGCTGCCGGGCCCGCGCATCTACCCCAGCGGGGCCATGATTTCCCAGACCTCGGGGCACGGTGATTTTAGGATGATCTACGATCATTTTCACGGCGGCTGCGGGTGCGAAGTCGCACACATCGAACGCCTCGGGGCCTCGCGCATCGTCGACGGGGCCGACGCCGTAACGGCCGCCACGCGCGAAAACCTGCGGCAGGGCGCCTCGCAGATCAAGCTGATGACCGGAGGAGGCGCCGCGTCGCTCTACGACCCGCTCGACGTGACCGAGTTCTTCGAAGAGGAGATTCGCGCGGCGGTGCGCGCGGCAGAAGATTGGGGGACCTATGTCATGGTGCACGTTTACAACCCGCGGGGCATTGCGCGGGCGATAGCGGCCGGGGTCAGAAGCATCGAGCATGGCCACCTAATCGACGAACCGACGATGGAACTGCTCGCAGCGAATGATGTCTGGCTCAGCATGCAGGCGTTCGCCGTCGAGGACAACACCTACCCTTCGCCCGTACAGCAGGCCAAACACATCCAGATCACGGAAGGGACGGACCGCACCTACAACCTCGCCAAAAAATACGGGGTAAAACTGGCGTGGGGAACCGACCTGCTGTTCAATCCGGCCAACACGAAAAACCAGAACCACGGCATCGTCAAACTGCAAAAGTGGTTTACGCCGTTCGAAATCCTGAAAATGGTGACCTCAGACAATGCGCAACTGCTGGCAATGTCCGGAGCGCGGAATCCTTATCCGGGGCAGTTGGGCGTCGTCGAAGAGGGTGCATTGGCCGACCTGCTGGTGATCGACGGGAATCCTCTGCAACAAATCGAACTGCTGGAAAATCCCGCAGAGAAATTCGTGCTGATCGTCAAAAACGGCGTCGTCTGCAAAAACAACCTCTGACAACCGGCGGCGAATCACTCCATCTCGATCAGGTGCTTCCAGTAGCGGCGGGGCATCATGCGGCGCTGCTGGCGCTCGTTGATCCGCTGAGGAATCGCCAGCGCCCGAAAATAGTTTTTCCACAGGAGCTGAAACTGCCGTTCGTCCTCGGCAAGCCATTCGTCGGCGAGTTTATCGGCGATCATTCCCCGGTCGTCCTCCAACGTGACACGTCGTGCCGTATGGCCGTCGTAATAGTAGCCAAAGTCGCGCCGCCGGTCGTAGATCAGCCACCGCTGGTCGGCAAAACGATCGGTAAAATAGTCCAGCCCCAGCGGCAGAGCGTTGTGCTCGGGAGTGACGGCGGCGAAATAAGTTCCGTCGGCGGCTTTCTGCAGGCGGACGAACTGTTTGAGGCGTTCCCGTTCGTGGGAGACTTTGAGCGCCAGTTGATAAAGGGCCTTCATGGCAGGGTCGGCCTGATCGGCCAGCACACCTCCGCCCTCGTCGAAAACACGGCGCAGACAGCGCAGGATCAGCAGGTCGCTCTGCGGCTGCTCCCCATGCCAGGCATAGATGATCACCGAACGGGTACGGGTGGTCAGCCGACGTTCCAGCCCACGCCAGACGCGGTCGGCATGCGCCTCGTCGGTCGCGACCTCGTGGACGCGTTCCGTGAAGAGCGGCTCAGGCTCCCCGGGACCGATCAGCGCCTCGGGGAACGTCCGCAGCGAATAGGCGTCGAAGAGGGCAGACAGAAGCCCGTCGAAGGATTTATCGTATCGGAAAACCAGCATCGGCGTATCAGAAAAGGGTCAGTTGGCCTTCGTTGTTATCCTGCTTCCGCCGCTGCGGAGCGGTCAGCAGGCGGCGCACCTGCTCGGGGCGGAGTTCGTTGACACCCTGCCCCATGGTCAGTTCGCGGCAGCAGATAAAATACTGCGCCTTCTTCATCACTACGCCGATCTGCCGCAGCGATTGCTGGGTCAGCGCACGGTAGCGGCGCGAGGTGACGATCAGCCGGGCCGACTTGACCCCAATGCCCGGCACGCGCAGCAGGGCCTCGTACTCGGCGCGGTTCACGTCGACCGGAAAAAATGCGGGATTCCGCAGGGCCCAGGCCAGTTTGGGGTCGATCTCAAGGTCCAACCGGGGCGTACGCTCGTCGGCGATCTCCTCGGCGCGGAATCCGTAAAAACGCATCAGCCAGTCGGCCTGGTAAAGCCGGTTTTCACGCACCAAGGGCGCTTTGTCGAGTGCAGGCAATCGTTTGTCGTAAGGATTTACGGGGATGAAGCCCGAATAGTAAACCCGCTTCATCGTCGGCCGGTCGTAGAGCGCCGACGAAAGCAGCAGGATGTCGCGGTCGGTTTCGTCCGTAGCCCCCACGATCATCTGCGTGCTCTGCCCTGCGGGGGCAAAGCGGGGCGCATGGCGAAACCGCGTGCGCTCCTCGGCGCTCTGGAGCACCCCCTGCTGAATGTAGCTCATCGGGCGGTAGATGCTCTCGTAGTTCTTGTCGGGAGCGAGCAGTTGCAGGTTGCGCTCGGTCGGAATCTCGATGTTGACGCTCAGGCGGTCGGCATACCGTCCAGCCTCGGCCACCAGTTCGCGGCTGGCGCCGGGGATGCTTTTCAGGTGAATGTATCCGTTAAAACGGTGGACCGTACGCAGGTCGCGCGCGACGCGGACCATGCGTTCCATCGTATAGTCGGGGTCGCGGATGACGCCCGAGGATAGGAAAAGCCCCTCGATGTAGTTGCGGCGGTAGAACTCGATGGTCAGCTCCGAGAGTTCGTCGGGGGTGAAAGCGGCGCGCGGAATGTCATTGCTGCGCCGGTTGATACAGTAGGCGCAGTCGTAGATGCAGACGTTGGAGAGCATGATCTTCAGCAGCGAGACACAACGTCCGTCGGCCGTGAAGGTATGGCAGATACCCCACCCCGCGGCGCTGCCCACTTCGCCCGCGCGATGCTTGCGCGTCACGCCGCTCGAAGCGCACGAAACGTCGTATTTGGCCGACTCGGCCAGCACCTTGAGTTTTTCGAGCACCGTCTCTTTCATGGCGGCAAGTTATCCTTTTTTTCGGGAAAAACAGGCGTTCCGCAGGTAATTTTTCAGGCTGTTTCCCGATGTCGCTGGGCACGTGGGAAATAGACGGAAAATTGTTTTCGTCCCGTTTTTTTCACTATATTTATGCGGCATATCACCTACCCTAATCTCCGGTCGCTATGAAACGAATCGTCGCATTAGCCGCTCTCCTGTCCTCAACCTGCATTTCCGGATTCTGCCAACAGAAAGAACCGGAATACGAAATGTTCAAAACTGAATACACCACGGACAGCACCGGGAAATCGGTACCCGTAGAGAATCCGGAGTACTACCGAATACGGGCAAAGGACAGTTCGTCCTGGGGCTTCCAAAAAAGGACCGGGGAGATCGCAATTCCCCTCGGCAAATACAAATTCCTGAATACCATCGACGATCAGGGAATGATTCTGGCACATAAAAAGGGAGGAAAAAAGGGCTACATAGATATTACCGAAAAGGTGCTTATTCCCTTCGACTATGATGAGATCGGGATCTTTTCCAAATGTCTGGCGAAGGACCTGGCCCCGGTCATTATCGGTAAGAAACAAGGATTCATCAACCGGAAAGGCGAAGTCGTCATTCCTCTGGAATACGATGCTCGGTCATACGTAACCTATTTTTACGAATCCGGCGTGGCTATATTAACGAAGAACGGCAAAGCAGGAGCCATCGGTCCTGAAAACAATATCCTTGTTCCGTTCGAGTACGATGAAATTGAACGGTCGGACATCAGGGATTGTCTGATCGCCCGAAAAGGCGATGGCTGGATTATCATTTCGACCAAAGGAAAACAATTGTCCGATTACAACAATCATACGATCGTCAAAGCCCCGTTCGGCTCCCTTCCGACCAACAGCAAGGGACTCCCAATGCTTATCATGGACGAGCCCCATGAAAAAAGCGGAAATAAACCATACATCCAGAAATATAAGAACAATCTCCGGAAGTCTGAAGACTCGCTGACCATGCCGGGAAAAACAAGATATGCCTATATCGACAGTACGGCCCACGAAGTAGTCCCCTTTGGCGTCTACGATTACGCCGAACCGTTCGGGTTGGGACGCAAGGCAATCGTCGTGCAGCATGGAAAGTATGGGTTAATCGACGAATATGGAAAAACCATCCTCCCCAATAGTTACGACTACCTAGAACGGCCTATGAAATTCTCGCATTTCGCCGACATCTACGTGGCTACCCGGGGAAATGAAATCACGTTATTCGACAAGGATGCGAACACGCTTCCCATAAAAGGAATTACATCCTACCAAAACATAAATGGTCTATTAATCGCAGCAGATACACGAGGTAAAACAGGAGTTATAAATTACCAGGGTGAAGAGATGATTCCGTTCCTGTATGACACACTATACAGTTGCAGCTATGATGGATTCATCGCCAAAAAAGAAGGTCGTTATGGATACATATCCTTCAAAAATGAAATCATCCATTCTTTTGACTATCGGTACATTTACGATTTAGGATTCGAGAGGGTCTATATCAACAATACCGGAAAAGCCGGTCTTTACAACAATAACAACCAACTGGTTATACCATTCGAATACGACATGATCTATAATACGCATTATGACCAGACAGGAAAAGGCAGGTATATAGTCATTAAGGAAGGGAAAGTCGGGACCGTCGACAGCGATAACGAAGTGGTTATCCCGATCATTTACGACGGGCTATCGGGATGGGTCGAATACGGCCCCAAAGGGCATTTTGTAAAAAAGGCAGGCAAATACGGCCTGATTACCCCTGCAGGAAAAATAATCGTACCGATAGAATACGATTATGTAAGCCTTCCAATGAAAGGAGTGATCGTTGTCCGCAAAAACGGGAAATACGGAGCTATCTCCTGGCACAACAAAGTAATCCTACCCTGCATATACGACAACATGATCAGCGATATTAACATCTGGTATTTCTCTTTCGGAGAGAAATACGAAGATAAACTAGTGACTCTGAAAGACGGAATCTGGAGTTATTTCGACCTGGACGGAAACCCAATCCGCCAACAGGTTCCCAAAACGGAGATTACGGAAAATTACCAGTATCAACTCAACAGGGGCGAACCGTCCAACGAGAGTCCGGACTTCGACATGAAGCAGGCGACAGGGCTGATTTTCGAAGAGATGCAATAAAAAACGGGGCGGTAAAAACCGCCCCGCTCCGTATAGTATAAGGAGAAAACTCTCCCTGAGATCCGTTCTGAAATAATCCGGAGATTAGTACCGGTTACGACCGTAACCGCCGCCGTTGCCGCCGTAGCCACCGCCACGGTTGCCGCCGCCGTAACCACCGCCACGGTTGCCACCGCCGTAACCGCCACCACGGTTACCGCCGCCGTAACCACCACCACGGTTGCCGCCTGCAGGTCTTTCTGTTCTGGGGCGAGCTACGCT
>JAEZTA010000033.1 GCA_023443765.1 Bacteroidota bacterium
TTGCAGGGCCACAAAGGCCCGGGAGTTGCTCCGGCGTGGTAAAGTTACTTATTTTTTCGAAACTCCGCCGATGAAAATCATACTTTTTTCCCGTTCGCAGATCGCCCATACCCCCGAGGAGATCCGTCAGTTGATCGGGGCGATCGGGATGTTCGGCTTCGATTACGCCGTCAACGAGGAGTTCGCACCCCTGGTTGAGCAGGCCACGGGGGCGGCGCTTCCACCGGAAAAAGTCTACGGGCGGTACATAGGCAAACAGCCTGCCGAAACCGTCATGGTCTGCTACGGAGGCGACGGAACGCTACTCGAAGGGGTTCACCGCCTCTGCGGCGCACCGATTCCCGTGATGGGCATCAACGCCGGCCACCTGGGGTTCCTCACCAGCGCCCCGAGCGACGGGCTGAACCTGATTTTTCAGGAAATCGCCGACGGGAACATTTCGACCGAACCCCGCTCGATGCTGCGCGTCACGGGCGAATTCGCCCGCCAGCCCGAATCGCAGCTGGCCCTCAACGAATTTACCATCCAGCGCCACGGCGCAGGGATGATTTCGGTGGAGACCTATGTAGATAACCAGATGGTAGCCACCTACCACGGCGACGGGGTGATCGTCTCGACCCCCACCGGATCGACCGCCTATTCGCTCAGCGCCGGGGGCCCCGTCGTGGCCCCGACGTGCCAGTGTCTCGTCATTTCACCCCTCGCGCCCCACAACCTCACGATGCGCCCGGTGGTGGTTCCCGATACGGGCATCATCACGCTCAACGTGCACGCCCGGCGGTCGGATGCGTTCGTCACGCTGGACAACCGGACCTACCCCATTTCGCACGGCGCGACGTTCACCGTAGAGCGCGCCGAACAGACGATTTTTTTGGCCGTACCGCACAATATATCATTTTACGACACGTTACGGAATAAGATGATGTGGGGAATCGACATCCGCAGTTAATCATTTATCGTATTTTTCCATAGTTAACAGAATTTTCCCTATATTTGTGCCCTAATATGAGCGATCAGAAACGCATACCGCAACATGTCGCCATCATCATGGACGGCAACGGCCGCTGGGCCGAGTTGCGCGGCAAGGAGCGTTACGAAGGCCATGCGGCGGGTGTGGAACCCGTACGGGCATCGTTGCGCGCTGCTGCGCGGTGGGGTGTGAAATACCTGACGCTTTATGCTTTTTCAACTGAAAACTGGGGTCGGCCCGCCGAAGAAGTCGACTCGCTGATGGAGCTTTTCTGCAAAAGCGTCATCAACGAAACGCCCGAACTGATCCGCCAGGGCGTCGACGTACGCATGATCGGCGACCGGAGCCGTTTTTCGGAGAAGGTGCAACGCTACCTGGCCGAAGCCGAGGAGCGCACCGCCGGAGGTCGGACGCTGACGCTGATTCTGGCACTCAACTACTCGTCGCGCAGCGAAATAACGCACGCCGTGCAGCAGATCGCGCGCCGCGTGGAGGCCGGCAAGATCGCCCCGTCGGAGATTTCCGAGGGTACGATCAGCAGTGCGCTCGATACGGCCCCCTACCCCAACCCCGACCTGATCGTCCGCACCAGCGGCGAACAGCGGCTGAGCAACTTTCTGCTGTGGCAGGCTTCCTATGCAGAACTTTGGTTTCCCGAAGTACTGTGGCCCGATTTCACGGAAGAGGAATTCGACCGCGCAATGGAGGAATACGCACGACGCGAACGCCGCTTCGGGCTGGTAAAATAAATGACCTTAGATTAGATTTAAATAGATGAATTATTCCGGTAAGATATTCACGGCAGCAGCTGCCCTTGTGCTATGCTGCTCGAATATATTCGCCCAGGAGCAGAATCCGCAGGATACGACGGCGGCTCCGAAGCCTGCGATTTCAGAAGATGCCCCGATGTTCAAAAACGAGGGTGCGCCCAGGCTCTACTACATCCGCAACGTCGGCGTCCACGGCGTGCAATACCTCAACCCCGACATCCTGAAGTCGTCGGCCGGACTGATCGAAGGCGATTCGGTCTACCTGCCGAGCAACTTCATCTCCAATGCCATTTCGCGGCTTTGGAGCCAGCGTTTCTTTTCGGACGTGAAGATCGGTGCCGAGATCGAGGGCGACAGCCTCGACCTGGAGGTGTTCCTCAAGGAGCGTCCCCGTGTCTACAACTGGGAGTTCGAAGGCATTTCGAAGGGCAAGAAGAAAGACCTGCTGGAGAAACTCAAGCTCAAGCGGGGCAGCGAACTTTCGGACTATGTCATCGACAAGAACAAGAAGCTCATCCATAACTACTGGGCCGAAAAAGGCTTCCGTAACACGGAGGTGGACGTGCGCATCGACAACGATACGCTGCGCCCCGGACAGGCCGTAACGGTGACCTTCCTGATCGACCGCAAGGACAAGGTGAAGATCGGCAAGATCAACTTCATCGGCAACGAGCAGTTCAAGGACAAACGCCTGCGCCGTACGTTCAAGAAGACTCACCAGAAATCGATCAACTTCTTCAAGGGCACGAAACTCAACGAGAACGATTACGAAGCCGACAAGGAGTTGCTGATCGACTTCTACAACTCGCGCGGTTACCGTAACGCCACGATCGTACGTGACTCGATCTACCCGATCAACGAAAAACGGCTCGGCATCGACCTCGAAATGTCGGAAGGCAACAAATACTACATCCGCAACGTGTCGTGGGTCGGCAACTCGATCTACCAGACCGAAGACCTGCAGAGGATGTTCGGAGTCACCAAGGGCGACATCTACGATAAAAAGACGATGCACAAGCAGTTGGGTATCGGCAAGGAGACCGACCCCGAAGCGAACTCCGTGTCGTCGCTCTACCAGAACGAAGGCTACCTGATGTCGCAGGTCGAACCCGCGGAGACGATCATCGCCCCCGACTCGATCGACATCGAAGTCAAGGTCTTCGAGGGTAAGCAGTTCACCATCAACGATGTCGGCATCACGGGCAACCAGCGCGTCGACGACGAGGTGATCCGCCGCGAGCTGGACACCCGCCCGGGCGAACTCTACAACCGTGCACTGCTGATGCGCACCATCCGCCTGCTGGGTTCGATGGGCCACTTCAACCCCGAGGCGATCATGCCCGACATCAAACCCGTTTCGAACGAACTGGTGAACGTCAACTGGCCCCTTGAGGAGCAGGCCTCCGACCAGTTCAATATCGCCGGCGGCTGGGGCTCGGGAACCTTCGTGGGTTCGGTGGGTATCACGCTGAACAACCTTTCGATCAAGAACACCTTCAAGAAGGGCGCATGGCGTCCCTACCCGATGGGCCAGAACCAACGGCTTTCGCTCTCGGCGCAGACCAACGGTACGTACTACAAGGCCTTTGCCTTCAGTTTCACCGACCCCTGGATGGGCGGCAAGAAACCCAACTCGTTCACCCTCTCGGCGCACTTCTCGGAGCAGAACAACGCCTATTACGTATGGCAGACCAGTACGCAGTATTTCCGGACCTATGGCGTCGCAGCCGGTCTGGGTAAGCGTCTGAACTGGCCCGACCCCTACTTCACCTTCTACGCCGAGGCCAGCTACGAACGCTATGCGCTGAAAAACTGGTCGTCGTTCGTGATGACGAACGGTGCGGCCAACCTGGCGTCGCTCAAACTGGTGTTCGCCCGCAGTTCAGTCGACCAGCCAATCTACCCGCGTCGCGGTTCGGAGTTCAGCGCCTCGGTGCAGGCCACGCTTCCCTACTCGCTCTGGGACGGCAAGGACTACAAGAAACTGGAGCAGATCGCCAACAGTTCCAACTCGACGACCGCAGAGGTCGAGCATGCGAACCAGGAGCGTTACAGCTGGGTCGAGTTCCACAAATGGCAGTTCAAGGCACAGTGGTTCCAGTCGTTCCTGAAGAACTCGAACCTCGTGCTGATGCTCAAGGCCGAAATGGGTTACCTTGGCAGCTACAACAAGTATAAGGTTTCGCCTTTCGAACGTTACGAAGTCGGCGGCGACGGTATGTCGGGATACAATATTTACGGTATCGACATCATCTCGATGCGTGGTTACGAGGACGGAGCGCTTGATCCTTCGAACAACTACTCGCGCGGCTACAACAAGTACACGGCCGAGTTGCGCTACCCGATCATCCTCAAACCTTCGTCGCAGATTTACGTGCTCGGATTCCTCGAAGGCGGTAACGCGTTCGACTCGTGGAAGAAGTTCTCGCCCTTCAAGATCAAGCGTTCGGCCGGTTTCGGCGTCCGCCTCTATCTTCCCGTGGTGGGTATGCTCGGCATCGACTGGGGTTACGGATTCGATGCCCCGGCCAACTCCTCGACCAAGAGCGGCAGCCAGTTCCACTTCGTACTCGGACAGCAATTCTAAAACAGGTCCCGGATTGCGCATTGCCAGGAAGCGCCGTTTAAATTCCCTTTGCAGGGAGGACTTAAATAAAGAAGGCGATGGCAATATATTTGAAAGAAAAGAGTTATATTTATAGCAGAAATCCGGGAAACCGGCTGAATATTAACTTTAAAACACAAGGATTATGAAACGGCTGATTTTAATTGCGGCATTCGTTCTGACAGCAGGAACCCTTTCGGCACAGAACTACATAATCGTCAACAGCGAGAAAATTTTCAAATCGGTAGACGCTTACAACACGGCGATTTCCGACTTGGACAAACTCGCCAAGCAGTACCAGGCCCAGGTGGACGCCAAGTTTGCCGAAGTCGAATCGCTCTACAACAATTATGTAAGCCAGAAGACCACGCTTTCGTCCGCAGCACGCCAGGTGCGCGAAGATACCATCCTGACCAAGGAAAAAGAGGCGCAGGAGTATCAGGAAAGTCTGTTCGGACAGGAAGGCACCCTGATGAAAAAACGAATCGAAATGATCACCCCGATCCAGAAGCAGGTCTTTGCTGCCATCGAGGCCTATGCCAAGCAGGCAGGAGCCGACGCAGTCATCGACTCGGCAAACAATCCCACGCTGCTTTATACCAACCCCTCGGTGGAGCGGACGCAGCAGGTGATCGACGCGCTCAAGAAATAAGCGACATCAAAACATTAACTGATAAAACTGTATGAAAAAAGCAATTAAACTAACCCTTGCGGTTGTGCTGGTGATGGGCTCCACGTCGCTCTTCGCTCAGAAATTCGGACGCATCAACACCCAGGAGATCATCATGGCGATGCCCGAGACCAAGACGATGCAGGAGAACATGGACACCTTTGCCAAAGAGTTGTCGGACAACATCGAGACGATGAATGTCGAGTTCAACACCAAACTGCAGGATTTCCAGAAGAATTTCAACACTTACAGCGACGCAATCAAGGAGATGAAGCAGAAGGAGCTGGAAGACATGCAGAACCGCACCCGTGAGTTCCAGGAGCGCGCACAGCAGGACTACCAGAAGAAGCAGAACGAACTGCTCGCCCCGATCATCGACAAGGCCAAAGCCGCCATCGACAAGGTATCGGCTGCAGGCGCATTCACCGTCGTATTCGACACCTCGACGGGTTCGCTGGCTTACTTCGACGAAGCTACGCTGACCGACGTTGCTCCCGCAGTGAAGAAAGAGCTGGGCATCACCGACGCTCCCGCTGCTGCGGCTGCACCTGCTGCAAAGAAATAATCGGATTATCCCGCGGAACAGTTCCGCAGAGAGATCATAAAGCGCCGACCCTTCCGGGTCGGCGCTTTCGTTTCGGATGGTTTCAGGTCGAAATGGAGACTACCCTGTTCAATAGTTCGCATAATTCAACCAATTGAATATTTTTAATTTGATTATTCTTACATTTGTCCAAATCCAAGAATAAAATGAACAAGACGAATCAGGAAATCCCTATATCCAACTTCACCCTGAATGAGTTGGTCACGATGGCCGGAGGCAAAAGCCGTCCGGGGGTAATGGGCGAATGTATCGCCGCCAACAGCGAATCGGAAATGCAGGCCTTCCGTTTTCCGAGCCGCATCGACGCTTTTGTCATCGGTGTAGGTACCCAGGGCGAAAACATCGGGACGCTCAATCTCCAGGAGTATCGCCTCAAAAAGGATTCGATGTTTATCTTCGGTCCTAAAAACATCCTGCAAATCCAGTCCAACAACCAGTTCCGGGCCCACGTGATCGTGATCTCACCGGAGCTGCTGGCCCGCATCAACATCGACACCAAACGCATGATGCCGCTGTTCCTGCAATTTGGGATGCACCCCTGCCTGGAACTCACGCACACCGAAAGCCAGACGCTCCGCAGTTTCATCACAATGGTCGAGCACGAACTCCAGAGTCCCGAAACGGATTTTTCGCAGGACATTCTCGGCGGGCTGATCTCGGCGACGATTTACAAAGTCGGGGACATCCTTCATCATTACCTGGCGGAACACCCCGAAGTAGACAGCCCGGTGCACAACCGCGCAGAGGAGTATTTCAAGCAGTTCACCCAGTTGCTCGGCACACACTACATCCACGAGCGCAGCGTAGGATTCTACGCCCAGCAGTTGTGCATAACGCCCAAATACCTCACCACACTGATCAAGCGGATCAGCGGCAAATCGGTATCGGAATGGATCGACAGCTACGTGATTCTCGAAGCCAAAACGCTGCTCAAATATTCGAACATGAGTGTGCAGGAGATCGCCTACTACCTGAATTTTCCCAACCAGTCGTTCTTCGGCAGCTACTTCAAGCGCAATGCAGGCATGTCGCCGTCGCAGTACAAAGCCAAGCAATAAAAAGTTGAAAAGTGAAAGTTGAAAGGTGACGAGGTTTCGTCGGCCCGAATGCGGAGCATACTTTCAGCCCGTTCCCGTTTAAAATGACAGGCACTCGGAAGAATAGCGAAAATAATCCGGACCCCGGAATAATTTCACTTTTCAACTCTCAACTAATGCTAAAACGGGTAGCCGACGCCGAAATTGAGGGCTGTATTTTTCCACTTGAAATTGTGAATCCACCGCTCACCCACGGGGTTGTTGGGGTTGTGCAGCTGAATACCCCAGTCGAGGCGCAGCACGGCGAATTTGATGTCGAAACGCAGGCCGAGACCCGTGTTAAATCCCAACTGCTTGTAGAAACTGTCGAAATGGAAGACCGAGTCTTCGGACTCTCCCGAATACTTCCGGATGTACCAGATATTACCCAGGTCGAAGAAGGTCGCGCCGTGAATCATGCCCCAGATCGGGAACCGCAGTTCGAGGTTGGCCTCCAGTTTCATGTCGCCCGTCTGGACCGGGAAGTCGTTGTGGGGATTGGCCACTGACCCTTGTCCGAGGGTTCGGGGCGTCCAGCCGCGCATGCCGTTGCTGCCGCCGCAGTAGAACTGGCGGTCGAAAGGCACGGACGTGGAGTTGCCATAGGCCATTGCGACACCCCCATAGAGGCGTCCCACCAGGGCCGAAACATCTCCCAGCATGATTTTACGGCTCAGGCTCAGGTCAGTACGGAAATACTGCGAATACTGGATGCCGAAAAGCGTGTAATAATCCCTATTCGGAGCCGGGGCGAAAAACAGGTGTTCGACAGCGTCGATCAGGTTACCGGCAGTCTCGGCATTGAAGCGGATGTTAGTGGCGTTTCCCCCGAGGTTCTTACGCTGATTGTTGTAGCCGTAGCCGAATGAAAGGCCGCCGATGAACTGGGTCTTAAAACTGTTGATCAGGTATTTATTAGAGGTATTACCCAGGAATTCGGGATCGACCGGCCGCGTCATGTCGATCACATTGATGTCGACCGGCCGCAGCGAGAACGTCGAATAGCGGTTGTTGGTCCACATGTAGGTGATGCCGGCGCTCGAAAGCGTACGGGCATAATAGGGCCGGTCCTGGAAATTGACGGACAGTTCGATCTTCGTCTTCGGCTGGTTGACCGTGCGGAACCGTCCCGTGCGCCAGGGCACGAGGAAGCGCGGGAAGGTCAGTCCGGTCGTAACGCCGAACTCCGTGGCCCGTTTGCGCTTGGCGTCGGGAGCCTTCATGAACTCGTACCCCGCCGTGAAAGAGAGATCGAACGACTCGGCGCCGCGAAAAATATTGCGGTTCTGGTAACCGATGGTAGCTTTCAACCCGTAAAAACTCGACGTGGTACTGCCTTCGAGGTCGACCTTGACGCTCTGCCTGAGCGTCGGGGTACAGAGGATGTTACACGTCAGGTAGCCTTCGCGCGTGTAGAGCGCCTGCGTCGAATCGGCCGAAGCGCCGATGAAGGAGACGATGTTGGTGACATCGGTCGTCTGGGCCTGCTCCTCGAAAGCGATCTTGGCGCTCTTGAAATAGCCCAGCGCCATCAGGTCGGAGTAGGCGCGGTTGACCTGCGCCGAGTTGTAAACGTAGTTGGGATAGAGCGGCACAGCCTGCCGGAGCACCGAGGGGCGCAGGTTGGGCCGTTTCTCGTAGATGATATTCAGACCGCGGTAATAGACCGTATCGAGCCGCGAAAGCAGCGTCGTGTCGGTCCGCGCAATGGTCGGGTCGTAGTTGGGGAAAATATTGATCCGGTCGATACGGTAGACCATGTTATTATCCATGACGGCCTGTCCGCGTTCGTTATAGCCCGTGAGGTACTGCTTGATGACCAGCCGCAGGTTGATCCGCCGCTCCTGCTCGAACTTCCGGGCGCTGTAATAGATGTTGTTGACCGAGAAATTATAGTATCCCCGCTCCTTGAGATAAGCCGTGATGCGCTCCCGCTCGGCATCGAGCACCGACACGTCGTAAATGTCGCCCGTGTGCAGCAGCGTATGCACGGTGTCGGGCAGCACGATCTGTTCGAGGAACTTATCCTGAAATTCATAGGAGATCGAGTCGATGCGGTAGGGTTCGCCCTGATGCGTACGGAACGTAACCGTCGCCCGCTTGCGGCGCGAAGTGGTGTCGACCTGGTAGGTTGCCTCGGAGGAGAAGAATCCCTTCGAATCCATGTAGACCTTCAGGTTATTGGCGCTCTTCTCGGTCAGCCCCATGTCGAGCGTCACGGGCGCCTGCCCGATCTTGCGCTTCCAGTTGTTCCAGCGGTTGTCCTTCGCAGGGTTGGCCTGCTCGTAGAGCCAGACATAGAAGTTCGTCCCGAGAAAACGCTTGTTGGGCGTCTGCCGTACGTACTTTTCCATGTCGTAAGCCGTGATGCGCTCCTTGCGGGGCGTGGACTTGTCGTCCTCGATCTTTATCTTCTGCAGAAAATATTGTCCTTCGGGGATATGGCGCGTAACGCTGCACGCCGGGCAGAGGAAGCCCAGCAGCACGGCGGCGAATATGCTATACCATCCCCGCACCGCATCAGTTGTTGAAGAAGCCTTTCTCTTTCAGCAGGGCGAAATAGGTCTGCGAAATAGCGAGGTTGTCCTTGCGCACGTAACGGCGTTCGGTGAAAACTTTGGCCAGATTCGGAAGGTCGTTCTCCGCGAGCAGGCGTTTCGTGAGTTCCGACTCTTCGCGCTCGGCCCACAGTTCGTCGATCTCGGCAGCCGTGTAGTCGGTGTATTTCTCGTAGTGGACCACAGCCTCCAGCGGCAGGCGGTCGGTCAGTTCGGGCGATTCGTCGGGGTAACCCATGACGACGGTAGTGAGCGGAATGACCCCCTTCGGGAGTTCCAGTATGCGCGAAATGTCGCCCGCCGTGTAGATCGTCGTCCCCAGGATGCAGATGCCCAACCCGTGCATTTCAGCCTCGACGCAGAGGTTCTGCGCCGCCAGCAGGGCGTCGGTCGAAGCGTTCAGGAACCAGGCGAAATTGTCGTAAGCGGGGTCGGCGTCGCGCTGCTCGCACCACATCGTGAAGCGGTGCACATCGGCGCAGACAGTCACCAGGCAGGGGGCCTGACGGACCATCGGCTGGTTAAAATGGCACGGCGAGAGCTTCTCGCGGAGCGCCTGGTCGCGCGTCACCACCAGCGAATAAAGCTGCATGTTGCCACACGTCGAGGCCCGCGAGGCCGCTTCGAGGCATTCGTGCAACACCTCTTCGGGAATGGGTGTCGGGCGGAATTTACGTATCGAACGATGCTTGAAAAGCACACTTTTCATAAAGAACATTTTTGGGATCCTGTTGTAAAAAATAGCACAACCGCCTGCCGTTGCGCGCCTTGGCGGATATTTTGTCACAAAATTAGCAAAACTTTTAGAAGTTTTACTATTTTTGCCGATACATAACCATTCAAAAAGTGCAGACGGTATTTGCAAAATACGAGGGTGCAGGTAACGACTTCATCCTGATCGACAACCGCGAAGGCGGATTCACACCCGACACGGAACTGATCGCAGCCCTCTGCGACCGCCATTTCGGCATCGGGGCCGACGGACTGATGACCCTTGCGCGCAGCACCGGGGTCGACTGCTCGATGCGTTACTACAACGCCGACGGGTCGGAAGGCGAGATGTGCGGCAACGGAGCCCGTTGTTTCGCGCTGTTCGCCGAGCACCGGGGCATCGGCGGGGAAACCAAGTTCTTCGACGCCGCAGACGGACTTCACACCGCGCATATCCGCCGCATAAAAGGCCTGTCGGGCGAGATCGAACTGGGAATGATCGCCGTGCGGGAAATCCAGACGGGCGACGGCTGGTGGTTCCTCAACACGGGTGTTCCGCATTACGTGGAGTTCGTCGACAACCTCGAAGCGGTCGACGTAATCGGCCGCGGGCGGGATATTCGCCGCGATACCGAGCGATTCCCGCAGGGCACGAACGTCAACTTCGTACAGGTTACGGGCGACGGTGCGATCCGCATGCGGACCTACGAACGCGGCGTGGAGAACGAAACCCTCGCCTGCGGCACAGGCGCCACGGCAGCGGCCATCGTGACCGCCTTCGCCCGGCAGCCGCTGGCCACCGATTTCCGGATTACCGTACCCGGAGGAGCCCTTGCGGTACGGTTTTCGCATGAACAGGGAACACAAACCTATACGGACATACGCCTGACAGGACCGGCACGCCGGGTTTTCGAAGGGATGTTCGACAGCGAAAATTTCTAAAATCAACCATTTATTTCCCCATGAAAACACAAAAGGGAATTCGCGAACACGACGCGGACGAACTTCGGAAAGCCAAACGCCTCGACCCGATCCGCAAAAGCGGTAAGGAGCGCCACTCGCTGTACAGCAGTATCGACGAGGAGGACGAAGAGGAACCGATATTGCCCCTCAAACGCGAATCCGTGCTCGATTACCTCGACGAGGAGGAGGAATAAATTCAGCTTCAATGATCGAAAAATTCATCATGGCGGGCCCCACCGCCCTGCACATCTGTGACTCCCAAAAAGGGGACAAATGCGTGGTGCTCCTGCACGGATACCTCGAATCGATGCTCGTCTGGGAGGATTTCGTACCCTTGCTCTACAAAGAGGTCCGCGTGGTGACGCTCGACCTGCCCGGTCACGGCATTTCGGTCGTGACGGGCGGGGAGCATTCGATGGAATTCCTGGCCGACACTGTGGCCGACGCCCTCCGGGCGCTGGGCATCGCCCGCTGCACGCTCGTGGGGCACTCGATGGGCGGTTACGTGGCCCTGGCCTTCTGCGAACGTCATCCCGAAATGCTCGACGGGTTGGTGTTGCTCAGTTCGACACCCAATGCCGACACCCCGGAGAAGGCCGAAAACCGACGCCGTGAGATCGCGCTCGTGAAGGCAGGAAAGAAGGAGGCACTGGCGCAAGTGGCTCCCGAAGCGGGATTTGCCGAGGGCAACCGCATCCGGATGAAGGACTACATCGAAGACCTCGTCGAACAGGTCGCCGTCACCGAGGACGAAGGCATCGTGGCGCTGCTCAACGGCATGATCGCCCGCAAGGACCGCAACGAGATGCTGCGCGCCTCGAAGGTTCCCCAGCTCTTCATCCTCGGGTGCAAGGACGGTTACATTCCGGTCGAGGCGGCCGAAAAGATGGTAAAAGAGCACCCGCAGGCCCAAGTCGTATGGCTTGAACATGCGGGGCACATGGGATTCCTGGAGGAGCCGGAAACGACCGCCCGGGCGATCCTCAGTTTCGTAAAGGGCGAATAACCCGATCCACTATTCGATATAGACATTGAAGCTCTTCGGACGCTTCATCTCTTCGGTATACACCTTGCCGAAACGGTCCGTCACGGTGATATGGAGCGTCGACGAAGGGCTCGACGCCTGCACGCTGAACAGATGCCCCGTCCGGTTGGCCGCAAAGGAAGGCCGGCTGCCTTTATTGAGACGGGGAATCGGATAGGTGATCAGGTGCAGCGGGTCGTACTCCCAAAGCCGCGTCACGGCAAGGTTGCCGCGCCCCTCCTCGACCACCTCGATCTTCCACGCGGGGTCCCAGTTCCAGCAATTGATGTACACGCAGTTGTCGCTGCGCTGCGTATTGTACGACCGTCCGTAGCCCTGCTGCGTAAACCAGTCGCGGATCGAAACGGAAGTGTCGTCGACCGTGATGGTCCGGTCTTCGAGGTAGGTCGCAGGATCGAGGCAGACCTTGTTGATGTCGTAGGTCCGGAACTGCACGTCGCGGCTCAGCCCCGTACCCTTGTAATACCAGGTCAGGTCCTTGCCCTCCAACTCGTAGACGGCATATCCTCCCGGCGTGCCGTCGGTACAGATATGGCGCGTGGTGTAGACGCCCGACCACCACCAGCAGGCGCAGACGGCCCCCGTGTTGTGGTCCATGACCGTCTCCGAGACCACACAGTTGCGGTTGTCGTGGCTGTGCCCCGTGAGCAGGTGAACCTGCGGGAAGCCCTCGAAGCAGGCCAGCAACTGCTGTGCACGCGCTTCGTCGTAGTAGGTGTTGCCGAACGAGGCGTTGGGATAGACCAGCGGCGCGTGCATCATCACGAACAGCGGGGCGGTCTTGTCCGCCACGAGCGCAAGGTCCTTCTTCAGCCACGCAATCTGGTCCTCGGAAACGTAGTTCTTATAGCTCTTGTCCCCGATTGTCCCCACGGCTCCGCCGTTGTTGATGTAGGCGATGTCGTCGAGACAGACGAAGTGGGACTTCCCGATGTTGAACGAATAGTAGGTCGGCATCACCACGTCGCGCCACTGCTGCGTGGCCGCCCAGTCCCCGGTGTAATAGGGATCGTGGTCGTGGTTGCCGATGCAATGGAAGGCGACCGTGTTGATGTCCTTCATCTCAGTGACGAAATCGCTGAGCGTGAAGTCATTCTTATACCAGTACTCGTCCCACGCCAAATCGCCCATCGTCAGCACGTAGACCGGACGCTGCTCGGTCAGCACGAGGCGGTTGACATCGTTGACGAAATTGCGGAACTGTTCCAGGTCGTTGTTGCGGCGCGCCAGGTGGTAGTCGGTCGAGGCGACGAGCACGCAGCGGTCGTTATCCACGGGCCGGAGCGTGAAATCGAACTGCTCGACCGAAAGATTCGTCGTCATGAACCGCCGCGCAATCTGCGGAATATTCATCACCGTCTCGGGCATGTACCCCGAAGGGATCGAAATGAAGACCCTACCCAGTGATTTGTCCGAATAGAGGTAGTAACGTCCCTTGTCGTCGGTCGTCACGACCTCGACGCCGTCGGAAACGGCCACCCCCGGGAGCGGATTGCCGTTCTTGTCGCGCACGACGCCTTTCACGTTCATCCCGGCGATGTTGGGCAACTCCTCCTGCACATCCACATTGCGGATGCGGACACTCAACTGCCCGAGCCGCTGTTCCTGCTGCTCACGCCGCACGACGGCTGTATAGGTTC
>JAEZTA010000048.1 GCA_023443765.1 Bacteroidota bacterium
CGCGCCGCTTCGTTTGGAGCGAGTCGAACCCTTACTTCTTCCGGGGTACTGCGGGCGAAGGTATCGGCGGTCCGCATATCGGTTACGACATGATCTGGCCGATGAGCATCATGATGAAGGCCTTCACGTCGACGGACGACGCCGAGATCAAACGCTGCATCGAGATGCTTCTGACGACGGATGCCGGTACGGGCTTCATGCACGAGTCTTTCCACAAAAATAACCCCGCGAAGTTCACGCGCTCGTGGTTTGCGTGGCAGAACACGTTGTTCGGAGAGTTGATCCTCAAACTGGTCAATGAAGGCAAGACAGACCTGCTGAACAGCATCACGGTCGAGTAAGCAGGAATTATCAATAGACGAACAGCCGGAGTTTTCGCTCCGGCTGTTCCTGTTTTAAAGTTTTAGAGATTGTGCGATAACGGTGCGGGAACCGCTCCGCTCAGGTCGTAGCCGCCCCAGCGTTCGGCGATCTCGTCGAGCGTTGCGAACAACTCCGCGATGTCGAGCGACGTTACGAGTTTCAGCCGCGTGGGCTTGAAGTCGGGCAGCCCCTTAAAATAGTTGGTCATGTGGCGCCGCATTTCGAGGATTCCGACGTGGTCGCCCTTGATTTCGAGCGACTTTTGCAGGTGCTCCTTCGCAATGGCCACCCGTTCCAGCACCGATGGCTGCGGCAGCACTTCGCCCGTCGCGAGGTAGTGTTTCACTTCGCGGAATATCCACGGCCGGCCGTAGGTCGCACGGCCGATCATCACCCCGTCCACGCCGTAGCGGTCGAACATCTCTTTGGCTTTGGGACCTGAATCGACATCGCCGTTGCCGATGATCGGAATGTGTATCAGCGGGTTGTTTTTCACCTTTCCGATCAGCGTCCAGTCCGCTTCGCCGCGGTACATCTGGGCCCGCGTGCGGCCGTGGATCGTGAGGGCCGCAATGCCCGTGTCCTGTAACCGCAGGGCTATGTCTTTGATATTTTTCGATTCGTCGTCCCATCCCAGGCGGGTTTTCACCGTCACGGGCTTCTTCACCGCCGCCACGATCTGGCGCGTCATTTCGACCATCAGCGGCACGTCACGCATCATTCCCGACCCGGCTCCGCGCCCGGCGATTTTCTTCACCGGGCATCCGAAATTGATGTCGATCACATCAGGATCGGCCGCCTCGGCCATGCGCGCCGCTTCGACCATCGGTTCGATCAGGTGGCCGTATATCTGAATGCCCACGGGGCGTTCCGCGTTGTCGATTTCGAGTTTCTTGAGCGATTTCGCCGCGTCGCGGATCAATCCGTCCGACGAGATGAACTCCGTGTAGACCATATCTGCACCGAAGCGCTTGCACATATAGCGGAACGACGGGTCGGTTACGTCCTCCATCGGCGCGAGCAGCAGGGGATGTTCACCCAGTTCGATGTCTGCTATTTTCATAATTGCTGTTTCTGGCTGACGAGGATTTTGTCGATGCGCGCCCCGTCCATGTCCACGATCTCGAACGTGAAACCGTTCCATTCCAGCTTTTCTCCCGTGGCCGGGATATGGGCCAACTGATCGAGGATCAGGCCGCTGACGGTGTTGTAAGCATTGTGGGGAAAGACATTTTCCATGCCGAACCAGGCGAGGAAGTCATAAAACGGACATTGCCCGTCGATCAGGCAGCTGCCGTCCTCGCGCCGTACGATGTCGGGCTCCTCGTGCGAATCGGGAAGTTCGCCGACGAGGGCTTCGAAGATGTCGCGCAGGGTGATGATGCCGCGCGTGACGCCGAATTCATCGCAGATGATGCCGTAGCCCAGTTGTTCGTTGCGCAACTGTTCCAGGGCGTTGTAAACCTCGAATCCCTCGTGGAAGAATTTTGCCGGGACGACCAGCGTGCGCAGGTCGAAACCTTCGTCGCCCAGGTGCAGGAACAGGTCTTTGAGGTAGACCACGCCCAGTAACTTGTCGAGGCTTCCCTCGGCAACAGGGTAGCGGTTGTGGGGCGCCCGGGCCACCAGTTCGCGGATTTGTGCGGCATCCATCGCCGCGTCGATCCATGCCATGTCGCTGCGGTGGGTCATGATCGACTCCACCGTGCGGTCGCCCAGCGAGAAGACGCGTCCCACGATCCGCTGTTCGACCTCCTGCACTTCGCCGTCCTCGGCGCCTTCCTGGATGATCGAGCGGATTTCCGCCTCGGTGACCTTGCTTTCGCCCCGTTGCAGCCCCAGCAGCCGGGTAACCCCCGCCGTGCTTTTCGAGAGCAGCCATACGAAGGGCGACGCCACGACCGAAAGCAGCCGCATCGGGCGGGCGACGATCTTTGCAGCCCGCTCGGCGGCGTTCATGCCGATACGCTTGGGGACCAGTTCGCCGAAGATGATTGTGAGGTAGGTGACCACGATGATGATCGTGACCTGCGCCGTGATGGTCGCCGTGCGCAGCGAAATGCCCAGCTGGGCCAGCTCCTGGCCGAATTTCGCGGCCAGCGTGTCGCCGGAGTAGATACCCGTGAGGATACCGATCAGCGTAATGCCGATCTGTACCGTCGAGAGGAACCGGTCGGGGTCTTTGGCCAGTTTCAGGGCCTGGCGGGCCCCTGCGCTGCCTTGCCGGGCCTGCATCTCCAGGTTTGAACGGCGGGCCGATATGAGCGCGATCTCGGACATGGCAAAGAGTCCGTTGAGCAGGATCAGTAGCAGAATGACGAGAATTTCCATGGAATGTCTTGTCGGTTTTGTTGTGCAAAGATAATATAAGCCGGGGCAAAACCAAAGAATATCGGGCCTTGGGATTGGTTATTCGCCGAAAAACGCTAAATTTGCAGGCAAAATCTATTGGATATGAATATCGAAACCTTTATTTCGGATGCGGTCCGCCGGTCGGTGGAGGCGCTTTACGGTGAGCTCGGCGACGAGCAGTTGCAGATTCAGAAGACCCGCAAGGAGTTCGAGGGCGATTACACCCTCGTGACGTTCCCGCTGCTCCGACGAAGCCGCAAGTCACCCGAGGCCACGGCAACCGAGATCGGCGAATATATGACGGCCAACGTCCCCGAGATCGCGTCGTTCAACGTGATCAAAGGTTTCCTGAACCTCTCGCTCGACAGCGCATTCTGGGCGGCCCGCTTCGCCGAGGTCGCTGCCGACGAACAGTTCGGGCAGGCTCCCGCTACGGGCCGTACCGTGATGGTCGAGTACTCCTCGCCCAACACCAATAAGCCGCTTCACCTGGGCCATATCCGCAACAACCTGCTGGGTTACTCTGTGGCGCAGATACTCGCGGCCAACGGCCACCACGTCATCAAGGCCAACCTGGTGAACGACCGTGGCATCCACATCTGCAAGTCAATGCTGGCGTGGAAACTCTACGGCAACGGCGAGACGCCCGCCACGACCGGTATGAAGGGCGACCACCTCGTAGGTAAGTACTACGTGGAGTTCGACAAGCACTATAAAGCAGAGATCAAGGAACTCATGGCGCAGGGCCAGTCGGAAGACGAGGCCAAGAAGAACACCCCGATCATCCTTCAGGCGCAGGAGATGTTGCGCAAATGGGAGGCCAAAGACCCCGAGGTCTACGGGCTGTGGGAGACGATGAACGGCTGGGTTTATGAAGGCTTCGATGTGACCTATAAGGCGTTGGGCGTCGATTTCGACAAGATTTATTACGAGTCGCAGACCTACCTGCTGGGTAAATCGCTCGTCGAGGAGGGCCTCAAAAAGGGTGTTTTCTACCGCCGCGAGGACAACTCGGTATGGATCGACCTCACGGCTGACGGACTGGACGAGAAACTGCTGCTGCGCGGCGACGGTACGTCGGTTTACATGACGCAGGACCTTGGCACTGCTTTCCGCCGTTTCGAGGACAACAAACTCGACGATATGATCTACGTCGTCGGCAACGAGCAGAACTACCATTTCCAGGTTCTGAAACTCGTGCTCAAGAAACTGGGCTATGCCGATTGGAGCGACCATATCACCCACCTGTCCTATGGCATGGTGGAGCTTCCCGAAGGGAAGATGAAATCGCGCGAAGGCACGGTGGTCGATGCCGACGACCTGATCGAAGGCATGGTCGCCACGGCCCGCGAAATGTCGGCCGAACTGGGTAAACTCGACGGATGCACCGAGGAGGAGGCCAATGCCGTTTCGACGATGGTCGGACTGGGGGCGCTCAAGTATTTCATCCTCAAGGTCGACCCCAAGAAGACGATGCTCTTCGATCCCCGCGAGTCGATCGACTTCAACGGCAATACGGGTCCCTTTATTCAATATACGCATGCGCGTATCCGTTCGGTGCTGCGCAAGGCCGCCGAAGCGGGTATCGACTTCGAGGGAGCCGCCGCTGCCGATTACCTTCCCGAGGAGATCGACCTGGTGAAGGCCCTGACGGAATACCCGTCGGTGGTGAAGACCGCGGGCGAAAACTTCGCGCCGTCGGTCGTCGGAGCCTATGTCTATGAACTCGCCAAGCAGTTCAACGGCTACTACCACGACCATTCGATCCTCAAGGAGGAGAATGCCGAGGTGCGCAAAATGCGCCTCCGGCTGGCACAGCAGGTCGCCCGCGTCATCAAAGAGGGCATGAAACTGCTGGGTATCGACGTTCCGGAACGAATGTAAGTGCTTAGTAATAAAAAAAGCTGCTTTTAAGCAGCTTTTTTTATTCTAATGATTTAAGAATGCGGCCGTCGTTGGTTTTCCATTCCAGCAGGCCATTTGCACAACGGCCCATAATGATACTTGCGGCCGTAGAGGGACTGGAAAATAATGTATCCTTGGTAAACCGGAATACGCTTCCTTCTTCCACTACTATTTTGTCGGCGAGCAGTTTTTCGCGTAAATGCTGGTAATTTTCGGTATAAGAAAGTGTTACAGAGCCAGCCATTAACGAGTCTTTCATGACGACGAATCCTTCTGTTGTGCTGATTCCTTGGGCATTTGCTCCGCGGGCTCCGTGTAAAAAAAGCATTCTGGTGTTTTCTCTCGTATTCGATTCCGAGAGCAGAGGATCGAAGATCTTGAATCCCAGTGTGCCTATCAGCAATTTGATATTTGCGATAAATTCCTCCATCTCGGCCTCGTCTGGTTCGGAAATGGTTGATCGGGTAGGGGTGTTGGAGTTTTCCAGTTTGTAGCGGCCAACTTTATCGGCGTCTTCGTATAACCTGTTTTCTATGTATTTGATATGGGCCTTATTCAGGTTATTGTCTTTGCTGATGAACACGATGGCATCGTTCCAGAAATCCTTTTGAGAGAGGTGTTGTGTCAACCGTTTCAGGATGCCGTCGGCTTCGCCGATATACGCCAGACCTTCTTTATCGGTATTGTCGGACTTGCCGAATAGGATGTAAATGCCGGCGTTATCCATATCTTTCCGGTCCGCGCATTGTCGGACATAGGCCCTCGGGAGGCGGTATGCTTTTCCATTCCAGTTGGACAATTCGCAACTGATCCGCCCCTCTGCGGAGCCATCCATCAGAAACAGAGTTATTTTCTTACCATAAGTCATGCTACATATATTTTCTTCGAAGTTACGAAAATATTATTGGAAATCCTGCTGTTGAAAGAGTGAAAATATGGATTCTAAACCGTGGTACGAATCTTGCGAGTGATGAGCACAAGTTAACTAACACTATTTTAGCGTGAAAACATTTGTATCAACATTCGCTCTTTCTCTCGCGTTGTGTGCCGCTGCCGGAGCGACGGCCCAAACCAAGAGTGCGGTTCCGGCACCTGCGGCCGATACCGTATTGCTGTCGGAGACTACCGACGGGGACTACATTGTACGCCGTTTCATGGTCAAAAGCCGTGGCGATGCCGACTATTCGATCCGCTACCAGATCAACCTGGCGACGCTCAACGCCACGCTCAACGGTAACCCGCAGGAACTGGACCAGCTCAACGGATTCGTGGGCAACCTGATGAAGGATACCCTCAAAAAGGTGCAGTCCGTGACGATTACGGGTTATTCGTCGCCCGACGGCCCGCTGAAATTCAACGAAGCGCTGGCCGCCAAACGAGCCAACGATTTCAAGGCCTATGTCGACAAAAAGTACGATTTCTCGAAAAAGTATAAGGTGGCGGTCAATTCCGTTGCCGAGGACTGGGAGATGTGCCGCGCATTGGTCGCACAGTCGTCGATGGCCGACAGGCAGTCCGTGCTGAACGTCATCGACGGCAAGCAGTCGTCCGACCAGAAGGAGATGGAGCTCAAGAAGATGCCCGCTGCGTGGGACTACCTCAAAGCGAATGTCCTGCCCAAGCTGCGCCGCGTTGAGTTGACGATCAACTACGGCGCCGGCAACATCGTCGAGCAGCGCACAATGATTCCGAAGCCCAAACCGGCTCCGCAGCCGCAGGCCGCCCAGGAACCTTATGTAGTTGTCGATGAGCAGGTCAACGGGATTATCGTCGAGATGCCCAACGAACACGAAGCCAAAAAGGAGATGCGCGAGCAATCGAAGGAGATGAAGAAGGAGGCTAAGGCCGCCGAGAAACTCGCCAAGAAAGAGGCCCGCGAAGCCCAGAAGATAGTCCGCCAGCAGGAGAAGGCTGCCAAGAAGATCGCCAAGAAGGAGGCTAAAGCCGCCAAGAAAGCCGAGAAGGCTGCCAAGAAGACCTACAAGGACCTTCAGAAAATGTAATCAGAAAAAGATTCCGAATTTCCGGAATCTTTTTTTGTCCGTTCCTCGCCCTGCAATTATTTCCCGGGGCCGCAGTCTGAAAATGTTTGATAATCCGAAACGTTTTACTACCTTTGTCCAAGCAAAAATTTTAAAATCGACTGAATATGGCAAATTTACGTAACCTGAAGAAGGAGATTGACTACCGCCTTGAGGAGGTTGTTTTCGACTGCGATATGGCTATCTGTTTCCAGCCTTCGAAAGAGAAGGAGATTTTCGAGGTGATGCAGGAGGCCGTCGGCGTTCGCAACGATCTGTTCGCCAAAGCTATGAATCCCGCTGAGCCGCACAATCCGTCGCTCGTCCGCAAGCACTATGCTGCCCTGCGCGCTGAGATGGAGGATGTTTTCGGCAAGCTTTTCGAGAAGCTGAGCAAGATCAACGAAACCAAGTAATTTCGGGTGATTGCGGCGCATCGGCCGCATAACGTTTAAATCCCCGGACAGAACGTACGCAAGTACTGCCTGTCCGGGGATTTTCACGATGTATATCTATTGTTTGGTGACAAACCATTCGAAAACGGCTTGCATGACCAGCACGCCATTGCTGTCGTACAAGCTAACTTCGACCTCCAGTAAGGCGCGCCCTTTGCGGCTCAGGGCTTCGAGAATCTCGCTTTTCCCGGTATTGAGGAATGCTGCATTCGAATAAACGGCCCCGAAAGCGGGTTTCCGGTACTTTACCTCGACTTTCCGGACAACCGGGACAATATCCGACAAGGCGTCAAACTGCCCGAGCAAAAAATGACCGCTTGTAGCCTCTGCCAGTGTGAACAGGGCGCCAGCATGGACGGTACTCAGGTGATTGAGGTATTCGGGTTTGTCGTCGAGCATCAGCAGGTAGTCCTGCCTGTCGGAATACTTCAGGCCGATGAACTCATTGAACGGCAGTTGGATCACATCCATGATGAACGGTTTTGGTCGGTTTACTCGTGGTCGCAGCAGCAATCGCCGGGATGGTGTTCCAGTACGGTGTGGGGAATATGTCCGTGCGACACCAGTTGGATCGGACAGTCGTAGTTGCGCAACTGCTCTTCGGTCAGCACGTTCGACCGATGGCGGTGCACATGGCGGTTGACGCAGACGATCTCTTTCACGACGCTGGTGATCGTGCCGATGTCGTGTGAAACCATGACGATCGCCATGTGTTCGTTCAACTCGTGCAGCGTGCGGTACAGCTCCTTCTCGAACTTGTTGTCCACGAAATTTGCGGGTTCGTCGAGAATCAGCAGTTTCGGGTCCGAGATCACGGCCCGCGCAAGCAGCGCCCGCTGCATCTGCCCGCCCGACACCTCGCCGATGGGGTTGCAGGCTGTTTCGGCGATTCCCGAGGCCGTCAGTAACTCCATCGCCCTCGCGCGGTCCTCCTTCGTGTAACGGGTGCGGAAGCCGCGGCGGCCCTGCAATCCCGACAATACGACTTCAAGCACCGAGATCGGAAATGCGCGGTCGAAATCCGAAATCTGCGGCATGTAGCCGATCAGGCGTTCCTTCCCCCGGAACAACTCCGGCGCGAGCCGAATATCGCCCGTGTGGGGCACGGTTCCCAGAATGGCCTTCACGAGCGTCGTTTTTCCGCCTCCGTTGGGGCCGATGACACCCAGGAAATCGTTATCCCCAATCTCCAGATCGACGTGTTGAAGGGCCTCGTAGCCGTCGTATGCGACACCCACGTCGCGCAGCGTTACCAGATTCATTGTGCGGTGATTAAATCGGTCATTACGTCGATGTTGGCGATTGCATCTTCGCCCAGCGGGTCGATCTCGACATACTCGGCGTCGATGTCGCGGGCGATGATCTCCACGGTCGATGCCGGGAACTGGTTCTGGTAGAAAATCCGCCGCACACCGTCCTCGCGGGCCTGCCGGATGATCGCAGTCAACTGTTTGGCCGAAGGCTCTTTGCCGTCGGCCTCGATGGCCACCTGCCGTAGCCCGTAATCACGTGCAAAGTAGGTGAGCGCAGGGTGGTAGATGATGAAATACTCCACGCCGCTGCGGGCGATCTTCTCCGCCGTGCGGGCGTCGAGGGCCTGCAGTTTCTCCTGCAACAGGTTGTAGTTGGCCTCGTATTTCACCGAGTCGGGATAGGCTTTGTGAATCGCTTCATAGGCATTTGCCGCCATCGTTTGCAGGGCTTTGGGCGAGGTCCAGACGTGGGGGTCGATGCCGTGGGTGTGCGCATGGTCGTGACTGCCGTGCGAGCAGGAACCGGCGATCAGGTCGATACCGCGGCTCAGGTCCACGACTTTCGCCTGCTCTTCGACCTTGCCCAACAGGGTCGTTTCGAAGTCGATCAACCCCACGTTGAAGACGATCTGCGCCTTGTTCAGTCCCACGAACTGCCGGGGCGTCGGTTCGAATGTCTCGGGACTTGCCCCGGGAGGTACGAGCACCTCGACTTTGAAATCGTCGCCGACAATCCCCTCTACGATGCTGCGCAGCGGGAGTATCGAGACGTAAAACGTATTTTCCCCCGCGGGTTGTTTTGGCGCGCAGGCTGCGAGCAGCAGGGTCGCCAGCAAGTATGTCGATAATTTACGCATGACTGATAATGATCGTGTTATGGTACCATCCGGCGTGGAACCGTGCGAAAATCGGGCATACGTTTCCCTGCCGGAGGATGATTTACGCAAAGGTAGTGAATTTTCGGGGAAAACGAACGTCCCGCCAAAAAGTGCTCCCCGCAAACACGGGGCCTGCGGGGAGCGGATTGCGGACGTAAGCCCGGCTATTCGTAACGAAAAGTCGCAGGGCGGCTGTCGTCGTCCGAACTCTGGGCGATCCACAGGCGGAATTCGCCCGCTTCGGGCCGCCGTACGAAATCGGTGTTCAGGAAAGCGATTTCCTGCTCCGAAATTTCGAACGTCACGGTCTGCGTCTCGCCCTTCCGGAGGGCGATCTTCCGAAATCCCTTCAGCTCCTTCACCGGACGCGTGACGCTGGCCGCCACATCGCGGATGTAGAGTTGTACGACTACTTCGCCGTCACGCGCCCCCGTGTTGCTAACTTCGGCAGATGCCACGATCCGCCCGCCCTTTGCGAAGGTGTCGCGGTCGAGTGCAGGCTCCGAAATCGTGAATGTCGTGTAACTCAGCCCGTGCCCGAAGGCATAGAGGGGTTCGTTGACGATGTCGAGATAGGTCGAACGGTAACAGTGTCCGGTCTGGCCCGGAGCCGCGGGGCGTCCCGTGTTCTTGTGGTTGTAGTAGACCGGAATCTGACCCACGCTACGCGGAAAACTCATCGTCAGCTTGCCCGAAGGGTTGTAGTCGCCCGACAGTACGTCGGCAATGGCGTCGCCGGCCGTTGTGCCCGGAAACCACGCTTCGACGATCGCTTCGAGGTGTGCATCCTCCCAGCTCAGGTCGAGCGGGCGGCCGCTCAGCACCACGAGCGCCACCGGCTTGCCCGTGGCCTCCAATGCCCGGAGCAGGTCGCGCTGTACGCCCGGCAGGGTGATGTCGCTGCGCGATGCCGTTTCGCCCGACCAGTCGTAGTGTTCGCCCATGGCCGCTACCACGATGTCGGCCCGCCGCGCTGTCGCAACGGCCTCGGCAAAGCCGCTCCGGTCGTCGGTCATGAGGTCGCATCCTGCCGCCGTGATAAAACGCACGTCGGTTCCCGCATAACGTTTCGTAAGCCCTTCCAGCAGCGTCACGCTCTCCTCGCGGACGCCGCTCCCGGCCCATGCGCCGTTCAGGCTGGCGCGCTCGCGGACCATCGGTCCCACCAGCGCCACGGTGACCCGACTGCCGGGGTCGAGCGGCAGCAGCCCGCCGTCGTTTTTGAGCAATACGATCGACCGTGCCGCAATCTCCCGGGCCTTGGCGCGGAATTCGGGTTTGCCTAACGTTTCGCGCTCCCGCACGCTGTCCAGATAGCGATAGGGGTCGTCGAAAAGTCCCAGCAGGAACTTCTGGCGCAGAATGCGGCGCACGGCGTCGTCGATCTGCCGGAGGCTCACCGTCCCTTCGTCGAGCGAGCGGCGGAGGTGTTTCAGGTAGACCGCCCCCGTCATGTCCATGTCGATCCCGGCGTTCAGCGCCTTCTCTCCGGCCTCCTTCTCATCCGCGGCGATGCCGTGCGGAATCAGTTCGTTGATGCCCGTGTAGTCCGACACGAGAATCCCTCCGAAACCCCATTCGCCGCGCAGAATGTCGGTCATCAGGTGGCGGTTGGCCGTTGCCGGAATGCCCCCGATCTCGTTGAACGAGGCCATCAGCGAACCCACGCCCGCCTTGACCGTCGCCCGGAACGGCGGCAGGTAGACTTCGCGCAGCGTGTGTTCCGACATATCCGTCGTGTTGTAGTCGCGGCCTGCCTCTGAGGCGCCGTATGCCGCAAAATGTTTCGTGCAGGCCAGTACGGTCCTGACATCGCCGAGGTCGTCGCCCTGAAATCCCTCGACGCGCGCCGCGGCGATCAGCGATCCCAGGTAGGGGTCCTCGCCGGCGCCCTCCATCACACGGCCCCAGCGGGGATCGCGCGTGATGTCTACCATTGGGGCGAACGTCCAGTTGATGCCTCCGGCCGCGGTCTCTTCGGCGGCGATCGCTGCGCTCTGGTGCATCAGTTCCGGGTCCCACGTGCAACTTTCGCCGAGCGGGATCGGGAAGATCGTACGGTAGCCGTGGACTACGTCGTAGCCGAACAGCACGGGGATTTTCAGGCGCGAATGTTCGAGCGCCTCGCTTTGCAACTGTCGGATTCCTGCCACGGTATACCCGTTCAGGATCGAGCCGACCATGCCTTTGCGGAGGTACTCCCGGTAGTCGTCGGGCATGATCGCTCCCGTGACATCCCAGTTGCAGGAGAACTGCGACATCTGGCCGATCTTCTCGTCGAGCGTCATCAGTTTCAGAAGCGAATCCACCCTGCGGTCGGTGTCGTCGTATGCGACCTGACCCGTACATCCGCAAAATGCGATTACCGCCAGTGCGGCGGCCAGCCGCCATTGTCTTACGGTTTTCATTGCACAGGGACGATTTTGGCTGCGAATCCGCCGCCGGGAGCCATTCGTACGACGATTTTCCGGTCGGCGGGAACCGCCTCCGTGTGCTTCGCATAATCGCGTCCTGCGTGGTCGGCATTCGGGCCGTCGACATAACATTCGGCTTCGAAACTGCCGTCGCCGAGGAATGCGAGGTTGAGTTCCAGTTCGCGGGCGTTCCAGTCGGTCATCGCGCCCACATACCAGGTCGTGCCGCTACGGCGAGCCGTGGCGATGTATTCGCCGACCCGGCCCGTGAGGATGCGTGTCTCGTCCCAGACGGTGGGGATCGCCGCTATGAACCCGAGGCACTCCGGTTCGCTGCGGTAGTTCGAAGGGCTGTCGCAGAGCATGTTGATCGGTGACTCGAAAATTACGTACTGCGCCAGCTGGCGGCAGCGCGTGCCTTGGCTCATCGGCTCGGAGTAAATCGCCCGGTATGATGATTTCGAGGCGTTGCGCATGGCGCCCTGCGTGTAGTCCATCGGGCCGGCGACCTGGCGGATGAAGGGCAACTGTACGTCGTAGGTCACCTGGTCGATCTCGTTGGCCCATTTGAGCTGTTCCAGCCCGTCCACGGCTTCGAAATTAATCACGTTGGGGTAGGTGCGTTGCAATCCCGTGGGTTTGTAGGTCCCGTGGAAATCGAGCATCAGCCCGTAGCGGGCGGCGATCTGCGCGGCGCGGTGATGGAAGTCGACCATCTGCTGGTCGTCACGGTTCATGAAGTCGACTTTGAAACCCTTGACGCCCATTGCGGCATAGTGCCGGCATACGCCTTCGATGTCGCGGTTCAGGGCGTTGTATCCGGCCCAGAGGATGATGCCGACATGCTTCGACGCGGCATACTCCACGAGCATCGGCATGTCGATCTCCGGCACGACCTGCATCAGGTCCGCCATGTAGAGCTTCGTCCAACCCTCGTCGAGGATTACGTATTCGATACCGCGCTCGGCGGCGAAGTCGATGTAATATTTATAGGTGTCGTTGTTCACACCGGTCTTGAACCCCACGCCGTAGAGGTTCCAGTCGTTCCACCACTCCCAGGCCACCTTGCCGGGCTTCACCCACGAAAAGTCGCCTTCCGAAGGCGTGGCAAGGGCATATACCAGGTCGTTGTCGGCCAGTTCCACGTCCTCCGCCGCCACGATGACCACGCGCCACGGGAAGCGCGCCGGGCCGTCGAAGCGGGCGATGTAGTCCTCGCGGCTTTCGACGACGCCTTCCAACTCGTTGTGCCCTCCGGGAACGACTTTGGCGGGGTAGGGTGCGAATACGCCCCGGAGCGATGTGCCCGGGCCTTCGGGTGCGAGGTACATGCCGGGGTAGTCGAGCAGGTCAGCCTCCGTGATGCAGACTTTTTTGCCGCTGGCGCCCTCGACCAATATGGGCAGGAATGCCAGCACTCCGTCGCGCCATGCCGACAACTCCGAGTGCACGTATTTGTTCTCGAACGAGTTCCAGAACTGAATTTCGTGGGTCGCCGTGCCGCGCTCGCCCCGCACATAGGGGATGTAGGCCTTGTGGTCGGCCGGGAACCGGAACGTAGCCTGCTCGCCGATGACGGTGAACGGCTTGCGTGCGGTCGTTTCGAACCGGTAGGCCATGCCCGAATCGTAGGCGCGGAAGATGACGTTGTAATCTTTGAATTTGAGGGTCAACTCGTTGTATTTGTCTTCGATCGACTGTTTGCGGTAGATAGGCGTGGCGATCACTTCGTCTGCGCTGCGCCGCGACGCGCCCGAAAGGCGGTCGTTGGCGCCCAGCACGCGGCCGTCGCCGAGCGTCAGCGACAGCGGGGAATCGCCGAGCATCAGGTCGTCCCCGTGGTAGAGGCGGTAAGTTATGCTGTCCGTTGCCGCCACCTCGACGCGAAGCGTCCCCGAAGGCGACTGAAGGGTGAATTTCCGGGGTGCGGCCGCTGCGCTCAGGGCCGTCAGAAGGCACAGGGCCAAGGTAAGTAGTTGTCCTGTCAGTTTCATGGATTTAGAATTTTGGGTGTTGAAAAACGGCCTGTGAATGTTGAATCACAGGCCGTCGGAATCATTGTCAGAAGCCGTATTTTGCTAAGATCGCTGCGTATTGCTCGTCGGTGATGCGGACCATCACGCCGTGGCGGGCATTCGGGATGCCGATGACGTACTGGTGCCACGTTGTCGACTCGATGTTCGGGGCTTCGAACCGGACATATTCGGTCGGGTAGCGCTCGGCGAAGATGTACCACCCCTTGCCGTCGGGCTGCTCGACGATGGTCGGAGCCTCGTGCCACTTGTCGGTCTTTCCGGCGTCGGTTTTCGGGGTCACGACGCAGATCGGCTCGCTGTAAGGCCCCGTCAGGGAGGCCGACTTGCTGATCAGTACGGTTTTACCCGTGGGAGCCACGTCGTTCGACCGCTCGTCCTTGAAAACAGCGTAGTACGAGCCGTCGATCTTGCGGATGATGGCGTCGATCGTCGCGGCGTTTTTGAACTCCTCGCTCTTGAAGTCGAACAGGCGTGCGGGTTTACTGTAAGTTTTGAAATCGGTGGTCGTCATGTAGAACGTGCGCATCTCGTCCCACCACTCGTCCGAACCCTCCGCCACTTCGTTGCGCGAGGCGTGCCACGTGATCAGGTATTTGCCCGAATCCGCGTCGTAGAAGAGTTTCGGGGCGCTGTACCAGCCGTCGGGATGGTATCCCGGCGTGTCGAAGATCGCTGCGTCGGGAATCGTGCCGTCCATCTGCCACGTCATCAGGTCCATCGAAACCCACAGTACGAGCGACTTGGGCAGCGAGCGCGTCACGCCGATCATGCGATAGCGCCCGTCGGGGCCCTTGATGATGTCGGGGTGGCCGCTGTAACGGGGTTCGATCGTCTTGTCGTCGTTCAGGACGATCCATTGCCTGGCGTCCTTGCTGATGTAGTAGTAAATCCCGCCGTAGTCCGAATCCTTCATGTGGGCGAAGAGGTAACCTCCTTCGGTCGGCATGTCGGGAGTCGGGGTGTTCTTCGAATCGCTGTCGCATCCACAGCATCCGATCAGGTTGAGCAGCAGTATCGTAGCGATATATAATACGTTTTTCATTGCGTTGTTTTCGGTTTAAGGTTCTGGAATTATCTTGCGGCGCTCAGGTCTGCCTCCCAACCCGGACGGGTGTAGGTCTGGTCAAGCGTCTTGCCGTAGTTCTTGGCCTGGTCGACGATGTAGTTCGGCAGAGGCATGTACTGGTGCGTAGGCTTGATCTTTTTGGCCTTGTAGCACGCCTGCGCATACTTGTTGAAGCGGATCAGGTCGATCTTGCGCATGCCTTCGTAGAGGAACTCCTTGCCCCGCTCGTCGAGGATGGCATCGAGGAACGCATCTTTCGACCCGGTCTGCTCGGCGCTCAGCCCGCCCACTCCGGCACGGGCGCGCACGTCGTTCACCGCCTGCACGGCAGCCGCCGAGGGCGCTGCGTTGGTCTTGCGCACTTCCGCTTCGGCCATCATCAGCAGCACATCAGCCCAGCGGGCCAGCGGCACGTCGTTGGCCTGGAATCCGTCGGGATTCTCGATCGGGAATTTGTTGATGATGTATCCGTCCCACGAAATTCCGAGGTCCTCTTTTGCCCGCTTCTGGGTGGGCGTTCCGCTGTCGCTCGGGTCGGCCTTGATCCAGTATTCGGTGAGAACCACCTCCCGGCGCTGGTCTTTCTCCTCGTAGCTGTTGTAAAGCGTCGGAGCCACGTTAAACGGCGTGCGCATCCAGCCGCCGCCCTGGTTGGCAAAGGGGCTGGGCGATCCATCGCCGTTCTTTCTCGATGCGTCGCTCGGCGTGGCAAGCATCATCAGCGGGAAGAAGTTACCGTTCTGGCTGCCGCCGTCGGCCCCCGGGGCGCAACTCAGTGCCATGATGATCTCGCATGAGAAGTCGTTCTTCGCATAGAACATCTCCTTGAACGGATTCGTACCCTGCTTGAAGAGCGAATATTTGCCCGTGTTGAGCTCGTCGTACATCTCCAGTGCGCGTTTGTAGTAATCCGTCATGTGCGAACCTTCGTTCAGGCAGTGCTTCATCAGGCAGAACCGGGCGTAGTCGGCCGTGTAGCGGCCCTGCTCCGCAACGGTTTCGGGGAGTTGTCTGATCGCCTCCTCGAAGTCGTCGGTGATCCATCCGCACATCTCGTCGAGCGTCGGACGCACCAGGTTTTCCAGCACCGCGTCGTTGATCACGTCGTCGGGGTTCAGGACTGCCGGAACAGGCCCGTAGATGTGCAGCAGGTAGTACATCATCAACCCGCGGCAGATGTGCACTTCGCCGAGCAACTGTTTGCGCTTGCTGTCCGAGAGAATGTCGGCGCTGGCCTTTTCCAGCCGGCCGATGATCTCCGTGAAACGGGTAATCTGCGAGAGCTTGCCGATGTGACAGGGGTTGTTCTCACCCACCCAGCCGCGCTGGTAGTAATAGGTGTTGTTGTAGTTGGCCTTCGAGAGTTCGGCCCACTCGCCGAATCCGCCGACCAGCCACGGCGCCATGGCGTCCGACGGCGAGTCGAACATGCGGATGACGCCGCCTTCGGGGATGTAGAAACTGTGCTGCGTACCGCTGTCGCCGATGTAGTAGGTCCAGGTGTTGGTGAACGGCAGGTAGCAGGTCATGGCGTAGGTTTCATACTCGGCTTCGGTCGAAGGGAAGTTTCCCGGGAAGAGGCTGCCGTAGATTTCGGGGTCGAAATTGCCTTCGCAACCGCTCAGCGTAAAGAGCGCTGCAGCCGCCCAGGCGCATATTTTCAGACGTTTCATTTTCGATGTGTCGTTTTAGGTTGTGTTTAGAAGTTGATTTTGGCTCCGAGCGAGAACGAGCGCACCTGCGGGAATTGTCCGCGGGCTTCGTTCTGGCCCGTGTAGATTTCGGGGTCGAATCCCGTGTACTTCGTGATCACGAAGGGGTTCTGAACGTCGAAATAGACGCGGATGCTCTTGATGTACTTCTGAACCGGACCGAAGAGTTTACCCTGAATGGTGTAACCCAGCGTGATGTTGCGGATACGCATGAACGAGGCATTCTCCATGTCGGCATTCACGCCGCAGCCGCCGGGAAGCGATCCCATCTTGCTGTATGCAATGCCCGGACGGGTTCCGTTGGGGTTGATCTGCGAGTTCCACAGCCGGTAGGCGTACTTGTTGGTGTTGGGCGCGGGGGTGTTGACCAGCGGGCCGGCCTGCGCGGCGCTCAGGGCCATGTTGTACTTGTAGGCGCCGAACTGGCCGTACATGAAGATGTCGAGGTCGAAGTTTTTGTATACGAACGTGTTGCCGAAACCCATGTAGAGGTCGGGCGTGGTGTTGCGCATGTGGATGTCGTTGATGTCGATGATGCCGTCGCCGTTCTTGTCGTTGATGATCGGGCATCCGGGCATTTGGGCCGTCGATTGCAGCGATTTCTGCGATTCGGGCATGTTGCTGCGGTCGGTGTTGATGTAACCGTCTATCTTGTAGTAGTACATCGCGGCCAGCGGTTCGTTGTCGCGCTGCTGGTAGGCCTGGTAGTCGTAGTTGGGCATCCGCTCTTTCCAGAACTGCTGTACGCGCGAGAGAGTGAGGTTGGTCCTCCATTCGAATTTACCCTTGAGGTTGACCGAGTTGAGCGTGATCTCCCAGCCGCGGCGGTAGAAGTGTGCGCCGTTGATCGGGCGCGACGAGAAGATGGCCAGCGGCGAGG